>NZ_FXBL01000003.1 GCF_900177325.1 Mesorhizobium australicum
ATGAGCGGCAATGCGTGCATCGCCTCCATCTTCGTCGAGGACCGGGACGCGAAAGCGATCGCACGCGTCGATCCGTGCATGCGTCTTGCGGCCGCGCTCCTGTTCGTGGCCGTGCTTGCCTTCCTGCGCTCGCCCGCGCCGCTGACAGTCGCTCTGGCGACAGGGATCGCGGCTGTTTCCTGGGCGCGTCCTCCGGCTCGTTCCACGCTCCGCCGCCTGGCGGGGGTCGAGGGATTTCTGGCATTGTTCCTGGTCAGCCTGCCCTTCACAGTCGCCGGCACGGAAATGTTCAGCCTGTTCGGCTATCCCGCCTCGCGGGAAGGCTTAGAGCGCGCGCTGGCGATCGTGGTCAGGGTCAACGCAGCCGCCCTCGTCATCGCGGCGCTCATTTCCACCATGGGAACGATGCGGCTTGCCAGCGCCATGGCCGGCATCGGCATCCCGGCCCGGATAGCGCATCTGTTCCAACTCACCGTCCGCTATATCGGGGTATTCCACGAGGAATATTCACGCCTGCGCCGGGCCATGATGGCCCGCGCGTTCCGGGCGGGCAGCAATCAGCACAGCTGGCGAACATTGGGCAATCTGGTGGGCATGCTCCTGGTGCGCAGCATCGAGCGCGCCGAGCGGGTGAGTTGGGCGATGAAGAGCCGCGGCTTTTCCGGCAGCTTTCCCGATTTCGACCAGCAGCGAATGCAGGCGGCCGACATCGCCTTCTGCGCCACCTGGATTGGCGTAGCGGCGGCGCTGGTCGTGCTGGAATTCCTCGTATGAGCGGAGCGCTTCCCCTGATCCGCCTGACCGGCGTTCACGCCGGCTATCACGGCAGGGAAGTCTTGCGCGGGATCGACCTGTCTCTTGCACCGGGTGAGCGTCTTGCCCTGCTCGGCGCGAATGGCGCCGGGAAGAGCACGCTGATGCACGTCATCAACGGCTTCGTGCCGGCGAAGGCAGGCACGATCGAGGCTTTTGGCGCGCCGAGGCGCGAGGAGAAGGACTTCCGCGAGGTCCGCGCCCGCGCCGGGCTGGTGTTCCAGGACCCCGACGACCAGCTTTTCAGCCCGACGGTGCTGGAGGACGTGGCCTTCGGGCCAATGAATCTCGGCCAGAGCCGCGCGCAGGCTCGGGCCACGGCCCAGACCACGCTGGCCCAACTCGGCCTGACCGGCTTCGACGACCGTATTACCCATCGCCTCTCCGGCGGCGAGAAGCGGCTGATCGCCATTGCCGCGGTGCTGGCGATGAAGCCGGACGTGCTGTTGCTCGACGAGCCGACTGCCGGCCTGGACCCCGACGCCTATGACAGGCTTTGCGCAATGCTTGGAAAGCTGCCGCAGGCGATGATCATCGCCGCCCACGATGCGGAGTTCATCGCCCGCCTGGCGACCTCGGCGGTGCTTGTCCGCGACGGCGTGTGCCACCGGGGTACGATCCACGCCCACGAGCACAGGCGCAGCCATGCGCACCTGCATTTCGAGCATGAACCGGCCGGCCATCATCATACGCCGGAAACAGAACCGGTGTGGGATATCGGCTCTACGGGATGAGATGACGACGCAAGCGGCTGGCCGCGGTTTCGCCTTGGTGCGCCGCGGCCCGCCCCTGCGACAACAGCCGGCGCCTTTGCCTTTACGCACTCACCCCGCCATCGGCTGCCAGAGCGCTTGCCCAAGCAGCCCCGGCGAGCCGCCGAAGAGATGTCTGCGGGTAGCCTGCCAGCCGGCGACTATGCCTCGCCGCAGACCGCGCCCGTCACTTGCCGCGAAACGCACCGAAACACCGCAATCATTCGGCAGAAGGGACGCCGCGCCGTAGACGTCCACGGCCCCGACATCGGCCGCTATCGCATCGGCGAGGCGTTTCATGTCGCTTGGCAGTTAAACGTAAGAATGCGCCTGTTTCGCTTCGATTGAGCATTTAATTATGAGAATCCTGACTGCCGGATTCTCAAATTAACTGCATTTGCAAGGAGGGTTTCGGCCTGCGGGCTTTGGCTATCATGTTCTCGGCGGTTCCGGTGAATCGGACCCTGTTATCGCCCATCATGTGACCGCGCAGCATTCGGAGCATTTCCGGCCCGGCACGCTCGACGATGGCTACCCCGGCCAGCAGCGCCGGCCGCATGCGAAGCCGGAGAATCGGACTCGCGGGCGTGGGCAGGTTCTCCTGTTCTGCGGCAATGATGCCATCAAGATCCGGAATGATGGCGCCGAGCACCCTGAAGCGCCAAAGCTCGTCCTCGCGTGGCGGAGGTAGTGGCGCTCGTCGCATCAAGAGAAGCCGGGCAATATCGGCTGGCGATGTCCAGGTTCGGATGCCGCGCTCGGCCTCATCGTCGAGCAGCTTTTCGCCCCGAAGAGCCGCATCGCGATATTGATGGAAAGGGGAGGGGAGTTCGCGCCCGCCGAGTTCCCGGAACAGGTCTCCACAGTGAGGACAGGTGATGCGCCAACCAAGCAGTTGGCTTCTCAAGGTTGGCCCCGGTTCCCTATGACCGAGACTGCAGCTCGAACAGTACTGCAATGGTCTCGCGGCGATCATCCGGCGTGACGACTGCGCGACATTGGCGAAGGTCATTCGACGCACGACGGCCGGCTCGGTGGCGAACATCCTGGCCAGGCGGATTTCCTGATCGCCGCTCAAATGGAGATCAGCTTCTCGCAGCGAGCGAACTTCCGGCAGGCAATGCCGCAGCATCACGAGCGGTGGGACCGCGTAGAAGGCGGCGTGCCGGCTGATCCAGGAGGACAGAAGTTCATCGGCAACCGGTGGCAGACATACCGGCAGATGCCGTTGTGCCGCCGGTTGCGTCATGCGAATGCCGCCTCGGCATCGAACTCCGGCTCCCAGTTCTCGACCGCTTGGTTGGTGATCTGCTCGCTGCCGTTTCCGATGGCGTCGATCGCCAGGCTGTTGATCATGTGGAAGATGCTGGCCGTGATGCCCTCGGTGATCTGCAGCATCCGTCGCAGTGATTTCGGCGTGAGCACCGACGGGCGACGCAGCGGCGTATTACGCAGGATCGACGCCACCAGGGTTTCGAACTGCTCGTTTGCCGCCCACCTGTTCAGGGTGAACTGCTCGAACCGGCGCGCAAGCTGGACGTCGCCGCTGATCGCCTCCCGCGCCTCGTTGACGCCGAAGCAGACCAGCGAGATGTTCAGGCGGTTGCTGAGGAAGCGCAGCGTGTTCAGCACAATGCGCTGCTCGCGATAGGAACCGGCGAGAATGTTGTGCACCTCGTCGATGACCAGCACCTGTACGCCGATGGCCTCCATGATCCGCAGCGATGCCTGTTCCATCTGGGCGATGTCGGCACGCGGTCGCTGCGGCGCCCCGAGAAGGGTGAGCAGTTCGGCGTAGAACCGTCGTTCACCGGGCCTGCTGGTCATTTCCATGGCGAGCACCGGCGTCCTCAGCGTGCCCGTCACCGGATTGAAGCTCGGTGGGTGCTCGTCCCGGAAGCGCTTCATGATCATCGTCTTGCCCATGCCGCTGTCGCCATAGATCGCGATCGAAGGCATGCGGGTGCCTCGGGGATGGTCGAGGAGCCGGCTCAGCCGATCGAGGGCCTGCTTGGCGCGCGGGTAGAGAACCCAGCGGCGCGATCGTATCGCGCGAATGCGTCGGTCGTCCGTTTCGGAAAGCAGCGCGGCCGCGCCAGCGGTCAGGTGGGAGATTTCATCGTTCATGCCAGCTCAATCCGTATCCTCGACAAAGGGTACGGGTTTGCTGGAATCGACGCCGCGAAGCGAGCCCCATCCGCCATCATCCACCTTCGATTTCGAAGTCCCGGCCTTGCCGCGCCGCGCGGCCGCCGTTTTTTGTCAAGCGAATCCAGGAACTGACCCCTTTCTCGAATTGAAGAACTAACCCCCCTTTCATTGGTTCGTGGTTTCGTTGGTCTCTGGCGCCGATCCGGTTTTCTGCAGAAGGCCGGACCGGCGTTTTTCGCGCAGGCGATAGCTGTCGCCCCGGATGGTGATCACCGTCGAATGGTGCAGCAGGCGGTCCAGAATGGCGGTGGCGACCACAGGATCACCGAAGACATTGCCCCATTCTCCCACCGAACGGTTGGAGGTGATCAGAATCGAGCCCTTCTCGTAGCGCCGCGACACCAGTTGGAAGAACAGATGGGCGGCATTGGCCTCGAAGGGCAGATAGCCCAGTTCGTCGATGATCAGCAGCTTCGGTCGCGACAGGATCGTCAACTGTTTGTCGAGCGTGCCGTCGCTGTGTGCCTTGGCCAGCATTGCGACCAGCGTGGCGGCCGTGACGAACTGCACGTTGTAATTCTGGCGGATCGCCTCGCGGCCGAGACTGACAGCCAGATGGGTCTTGCCCGTGCCTGGAGGTCCGAGGAACAGGACTGTGTCGCCGTGCGCGATCCAGCGACAGGTAGCCAGTTCCCTGATCTGACCCTGATCCAGCGATGGCTGAGCATCGAAGTCGAAGCTGTCCAGTTCGCGTACGAACGGGAACTGCGCCAGCTTGCTCGACATGGAGATGCGCCGCTCGTCGCGGCGAGCGATCTCGCGCGACACCAAGAAGGCCAGCGCCTCGCGCAAGGTCATCTTCGAGCGCGCCGCCTCGTCCAGCAGCGTGTCAAGTTGGTCGCGGATCGCTGTCAGCTTCAGCCGGTCGAGCGTTGCGATCAGGAGGTCGTGATCCACAGTCGTCATCACCAGCCCCCTCCGACAACCGCCTCGTATTCTGCAAGCGGACGCAACAGGGTGGGAGGGAGAATGTCGATGGGCGCGGCGGCCCGCACCACACCATCGGCACCGGCGACACCGACAAAATGCGCCCGGTCCACGATGCGTTGTCGCCTTCCCCGGCACAGAGCATGATCGGCAACGACCTGGCCCGCATGCCGGATGATCACACGGCCCGCCAGCACGACAACCTGAACGGTCTCGCCGATCAGACGCCAAGGCACCGAGTAGCTGTTCGTGTCGAGGTCGATCGCACAGTCGGCCTGGACCTTGCGCACCAGATCCCGCAATTGCCCGAACGGCGCACGGCCAGCCAAGGGGCGCAGCGCACCAGCTTCAGCAGCAAACCGCTCTGATGGCGCAATGCCGGTCGTGCCGTGCTCCCGCTGGTCGGCGACCTCGCGTATCCACCGGTCCAGATGGGCCTCGAACGCAGCCCAGTTCTCGAACCGGCGGCCGGCGATCGCGTTCTTCTTGACGTAGCCAACCCCGCGCTCATCTTTGCCTTTCGTCCGCGCCCGATATGGCGCACAGGCTCGCGGCGTGAAGCCCCAGTATCGGGCAAAGGCATGCAGGCGGGCATTGAACTTCACCTCGCGCGTCACCGCGTCATGATGCTCAACCAGGGCTTTGGCATTATCCAGAAGAACTTCCGCCGGAACCCCGCCGAAACGCAGGAAGGAGCCTTCCATCCCCTCAAACCAGTCCGCCTGACGCTCACGCAGCGAAGGCCGGATATGCATCCGCCGCGAATAGCCCAGTGTTCCCACGAACAGGTGCACTCGAACCCGCTCACCCCCGATCCAAACGCGAGTGTCACCAAAATCGATCTGCATCTGATGGCCCGGCGCTGTCTCGAAGCGGATCGTCGCGCGCTTCTGCGCCTTCAATTCCCGCCGCCAGCGCTGCACTCGTAACTCCACCGAGCGGAGACCGATCACGATCCCATGTTCGCTCGCCAGTTCCTGGCGGATAACGTCGGCATTGCCGCCATGGCGGAAAAACCGCTCGCGAAGCCAATCATCCAATCCGTCGAAGGCTGTTCGACGACGAGGTTGCCGATAGGCAATCACACCGCCTTCGCGAAGATATCGCCGAACCGTGTTTCGCGCGCAGCCAAACTCCTGTGCAATCCGCTTCGCTCCCCAGCCTCGTTCATGAAGGCGCAGCATCGCCACAACTTCTTCCGCTTGAAGCATCGCCTCTCCCTGCATTGTCCCCGAGAATGCAGGTGTCGCCGAAAGCTCTGTCGTCATCTATCCGTCCTCTCAAAAGAGAGGGGGTCAGTTCTTCCTTTCGTCCGGGGGGCAATTTCTCATTTCGCCTGACATTTTTCTGGTTGCTGCTTCAACCAGTTCGCGCTGCGCGATCGCAGTGCGGACAATGGCGCGGGTGTCGACTTCCCGGCGGCCTTTCGCCAGCAGCGTGCGCCGCGCGGTCAGCGCCTCGTGCAGCGTTATCGAAGGCAAGGTCACGTCGGCGTAGCGGGCTTCCACGAAGTTTCCCGACGGTCGTCGGACGAAGACGCGCGCCATGTCGCGCGGATCATATTTGACGAGCAGGCGTCGGTCCGAACGCCCCACGTCGGCGCTGAGGGCCGCCGACCAGTAGCGCATGCTGAACAGATGAATGCCGGTCGGCTGCAAGGTGCGCTCCTGTTCAGGCAGGAACGTCAGCCAGAAGCGAAGCCGGTCCTGTGGCAGCCGAAGTGGAATATCGTTCTCATGCTCCCGCCAGACAGCAATCGGCGGACGGCCCAGACTGCTGTGGATCGACTGTTGGTAGGACCCTACGATGTCTAGCGCGATGTAACGCTCAAGCTCCCGAAGCGTCAGTGCCGCGTGTCGCTTCGAGTCATATTCGCCCAGCTCCTGCTCGTTGCTGAACGTCGTTCCCGGCAGCAGGTGCAGCCTTCCCATCTGTGTGCCGATCAGCCGCTCGATATGGCCACCGAAGCGCGGCTCGCCCGGTGGCCGCCATTCGATTGCGATGCCGGCATCCTGGCATCCTCTTTTGAAGGCTCGACTGCGGAAATCCGGACCGTTGTCGACGTGAAGCATGTCCGGCAGACCCGCGACGGGCCATTGTTCCGTGATCTCTCGCTCCCTCAACCACGCCGATTTGTCGAACACGGAGTGCAGCAGGCACAGGCTTGTCGACAGCCGGGAGGGCGCGTCCATCGTCAGATAAAACCCGGTGACCATCCGGCTGCAAACATCCATCGCCAATGTCAGCCATGGCCGGCCGATCGGCTGCCTCGTCTCCTCGTCGACCACAAAGATGTCGGCCTTGGTATGATCGACCTGGACCACTTCTAGGGGGCGGGAGGCGCCGAACACGCCAGGGACGGCTGTTGTCGCCTTCACGATCTTGCTTTCGCCGCGCCGCCTCGCGCGCTTCTGTAGGTCGATATCCTTCAGGCGGGCTAAGATTGTTCGGCGATGCGGCGGCTTGTGCCCGGCCGACATGCAGTTCGTCTGCACGTCCCGGACCAACTGCGAGACGGGCGGCCGGTTCGGGTTCAGGTAGGACGCCTTGATCGTCGTGCGGATGATCTCTTCTCGTCCTTCATCCAGGACGCGATAACCTTCCGGCCGTCCACGTTTGCGGTCCACCAGCGACATAACGGTCCCGCCGGCGCGGAACAGCTTGATCAGCCGGTACGCTGTTGCCTGGCTAAGACCGAGTTCGGCCGCGAGCCCCGCAACGTCTCCGGCCGTCGTGCTATCGGACCGACTCTTCAGGAAGCTGCGGATCGCATCCGCACGCCGGTACGCTTCATCCCAAAGGGCTTCGTCGATTTCGTCGGGAAATGGATCGTTCATGGCAGGCTCGCGAGGAAACTCTGCGAACCGCATTCTCACATTAAGTGACAAACTCCAAGCTGAATTATCAAATTAAGTGCCGATTCGCAAATTAGGTGCCGACGCAAGCCACTGAAATCGCTGGAATGCAATTCGCATAATTAAATGGAAAGTCACATCTAACACCGACAAGCAGAAAGGCGCGCCGTGATCAAACGGCGGGGCGCCCGCCATGATGAATCATCCTGAGGCCTGCACGGCGCTGACCCGGATGGAAGCCCGCCTCCGGGAGACGCGCCACAACCTGTTCGAGCTCGAACGATCTCTGCGGGAGCGTGCCGAGGATGAAACCATCGACTCTCGGCCGAAGGCACGTCGATACAACCGCCGCATGTCCAACTGGACCAGCTTGGACGAGGATGCCTACCTCCGGATCCTGGATAGGCTAGTCAGGAACGCTGTGGCAGATCTCGACCGGCTGCGGCGCAAGATTGAGCGTCAGGATGTGGCCATCGAAGCGTTGCGCCAAAAATACCGGGTTAACGCCGCCCGGCCCATCTACACGCCTCTTTAGCGGTCGCTTCGCCTTGGTGGCGAGCTTCGTGGGCTCTCCAGCCATCCCCTCGGTCGAGGGGGTGGCTTTCACCGTGACGGCTTTCCCCGCGGAACCCCTCCGCCGGCCGTCACGGAGATCCCCTCATGCTGCAACAGCAAACCCTCACAGATTATTCCGCCGACATCGCCGCCGCTCTCGCAACGCCGGGAGGCCACCTCTCGATCGGCCGCGGCGGCTTCACGCTTCACTACCGCGACGGCGCGATGCTCTCGGGCTATGGCTGCGAGGCGATCAAGACCCAATGTATCGCCACCGGACTACCGGTCATCGACAGCCGGTGTGTGGCGTTCGACGTCGTGGTGAAACTGACCTTGCAGGAACCACTGGTCGCCGTTGGCCGCGAGCTCGACCCAGCCCCTTGGCATGGACTCGCCTATGCGCCGTTGCACGCGGTCGCCATCCACTATGCTACCGCCGGCGCCGAGGTCTGGGACATCCCCGGCGTTGCAACCATACCGGCACCGGCCGAACGGAAGACGGCACCATGACCGGCCGGCCTCTCCTTCAGCTCTACACAGCCATGGACGAGTTCGAGGCCCTGCATGAACGGTACGATCGCACGCGCAGCACCAACAAGACGGTCACCGTCGATCGCCAGGCGCTCATCCACATCCTCATGGACCATGCCCGCATGCTCGAGGCGCTACGCAAGGCTGGACGGGTCGATGTCGCCGAACCAGATTGAGGCGACCAGGCTGCGCCGGCGCGGCGGCGGCGAGAGGCAGAGGGCGGAGGGAAGGGTTCCTGACGGGTTTGGAGGTTCGGGGAGAGACCCCGGGCCGCCCGTCATGGAGACCCTGACCATGGCAAAAAGCGCCATTCAGAAGATCGCAATGAACCCCTCGGAGAACATCGCCTTCGACAAGCTTGTCTTGTCGCAGGAGAATGTCCGCAGGATAAAGGACGGCGTCACCATCGAGCAGCTCGCCGAGGATATCGGTCGGCGCAAGCTCCTGCAGAGCCTGAACGTCCGTCCCGTCCTGGACGGAGACGGCGAGGAGACCGGCACCTACGAAGTGCCCGCCGGCGGCCGCCGCTATCTCGCGCTCGGCATTCTGGTCAAGCAGAAGCGTCTCGCCAAGAACGAGCCGATTCCTTGCATCGTCAATCGCAGCGGAACCACTTCAGCCGAAGAGGACTCGCTTGCCGAGAACGTGCATCGCGAGAACCTGCATCCGCTCGACCAGTTCCGCGCGTTCAAGGCGCTGAAGGAGCAGGGCCTCGACGTCGAGGAGATCGCCGCCCGCTTCTTCGTCTCGGCTGCGACCGTCAAGCAGCGGCTTAGGCTCGCCTCGGTTTCGCCGAAGCTGCTCGAACTCTACGAAAAGGACGAAATACGCCTTGAGCAAATCATGGCGTTTTCTATCTCCGACGACCATGCCCGACAGGAGCAGGTCTGGGACCGCATCACCAAAAACCCGAATATGCAGGAGCCTTATTACATCAGGCGCCTGCTGACGGAGACTACGGTTCGTGCCGACGATCGCCGTGCAGTCTATGTCGGCGCCGAGGCCTATGAGGCTGCCGGCGGCGTCATCCTGCGAGACCTCTTCGAGCAGGATTCCGGCGGCTGGTTCCAGGATGCGGCGCTCCTCGAGCAACTGGTCTTCGACAAGCTCAAGGTCGATGCCGAGGCGATCCGCGCCGAAGGCTGGAAGTGGGTCGAAGCGGCGATCAGCTTCCCCTACGGCCACACCTCCGGTATGCGGCGGGTCTATGCCGAACCGGCGGAGATGAGCGCCGAGGAGATCGCTCGGCACGACGCGGCGAAAGCCGAGTATGATGCGCTCGACGCCAAATATGCCGAGATGGAGGACGCCGACCAGGAGATCGAGGACAAGCTCGATCAGCTCGGCGCCGAACTCGACAGTTTTGGCGATCGTCCCCAGGTTTACGATCCGGAGAACAAGGCCATCGCCGGAGCGTTCCTCACCCTCGGCGCCAACGGCCAGCTCCAGGTCGAAGCCGGCTTCGTCCGTCCCGAGGATGAGCCGCGGGCCGAAGTCGACGACGAAGAGGAGGCTGACGGCGACGATCGCCACCCGTCGCAGCCAGACGAAGACGGCGCCAATCGTGTCGTCGTCAACGGTCGATCCGCGAACGGAACGTCCGACGGCGCTGATGAGCCGGAGGATGAAGGCATCAAGCCGCTGCCCGAACGGCTCGTCTTCGATCTCACCGCGCAGAAGACATTGGCGCTGCGTAACGCTCTTGCCGGTGACGTCGACATCGCCTTCGTCACTGTTCTCCATGCCCTCGTGCTGCAGGTGTTCTACCGCTTCGCTAAGAACAGCTGCCTCGAGATCAACATGACGAGCAACAGTTTCGGCCAGGTCCAGGGTCTCGCCGAGACTCCCTGGGCGAAGGAGATCGCCGAGCGTCACGAGGCATGGGACCGGGATATGCCGGACAGCGACAAGCTGTGGGAGTTCCTGCTGGGTCTCGATGAAGCAAGCCGCAAGGCGCTGCTCGCGCACTGCGTCTCGCTGTCGGTCAACGCCGTGGTCGAGCCCTGGAACAAGCGCCCGGGTGCGCTTGCCCATGCCGATGCGCTCGCGGCAACGCTTGGCTTCGACATGGTCGAAGCTGGCTGGTCGCCCACCGTCGACAACTATCTCGGCCGCGTCACCAAGGCCCGGATCGTTCAGGCGGTGCGCGAGGCCCGCGGCGAGGACTCCGCGCAGCTGATCGACCACATGAAGAAGGACCTGATGGCCCGCGAGGCGGCTCGCCTTCTCGAAGGGTCGAACTGGCTGCCCGAGCCGTTGCGTTTTGATGGCGACGCCGCGGTTGCCGATGCCGGCGAGACCGTCACCGACGAGGTGACGGATGAGACGGCTCTCGACGACGATGCCGCCGAGCTGCCGGCCTTCCTCGCTGACGATGCCGGCACATCATCCGATGAACCGGTGACCGTCGCCGAAGATGACACCGACCACCTTCAGGCCGCCGAGTAATCGGCATTCCGCTTCGCACCGGGCCCGGCACCTCTGCCGGGCCCTTTTTCGTATTCCGACATGGAGGATTTCGCATGTCCGCACACACAATTTACGATTGCGCCGTTTTGGGAAGTGTCATCCGCTATTCCGACGGCACGGCGAAGCCGCCGGTCCGCTTCAGAAAAAAGCTGTCCACGTGGGAGAGCCGCAACGGCTCCGGCCGCCTGATCAAAAAGGAGCCGCCACGGTCGCGAGCGACCTATACCTCGCCAGCATGCTTCACCTTGCATGAAGGCGATTTGGGCGGGGGTGGCGTCATCGTCGTCTCGGTCCGGCGAACCTGGTCCGTCGAGAGCGATCTGCGTTTCCAGATCGTCGAGCGCCCCGCAATCGGCATGGTCCGCGTGCTGCAGGACGTTGGCGACAGCCCGGAACTCCTGCATCTCGCCAGAGATCGCGAGGCGGCCGAACGCTGGCTCGCCAGCAATACGTACAGCCGAGCTTATCTCGACGAGGTCACCGCCGATGAAGTCGGCGCCGACGTCATCGAGGGCCGCGCGGCCGCCTGACCACTCACCAGACAGAAACAACCGACGACAGGCCCGGGATCGCATCAGCGATCGCCGGGCCCGTCTCGTTTCATGGAGATCGACATGTTCGACTGGACCAAAAGCTGCTCCTATGACGAGCACCAGAAGAGACGTTTTCACACGACGGCCCGTTCTCGGCTGAAGAAACTCGCCGCCGAACTTGGCCTCCCCCCAGGCAGCTTTGACCTGCGCGGAAATAAGGCGGGAATCGCCGTTTCCGGTGAAGTGACCTTGCACCACACCGCCGCCTACATCCAGGTCGGCCAGTTTGGCATGTCCTCAGGACACGGCATCCTGATCCGCACCTGCAAGGGTCGCAAGGACTATACCGGCGGTGCCAACCACTTCGTCGCGCTCGCCATGCTCGACGATATTCCGGCGCTCGCAGCCGCCGTCCGCGCCATCACCGGCGTCGGACGGGGTGCTGCGCATTCGGCGGATCGCCACGCCGCCTGACCCGGTCACCCAGACATCCGCAACCCGCCGCGTCATCGGCGCAACCGGCTTCCGCATGTCGGCGACACCGTCATCATCAGCTCCGCGCCGAAAGGCGTGAGGCATGTCGTGCGTGGGATCGACCACCATGTCTGCGCCGCGAGCCACCGGATATTCATCGCAGTCGCCCGAGCTGCCTGACGGTCGATCGACAGTTACGGTCGCGGGCGTCCCTTCATCTGAAACCCCACGATCGCGGCGATCGTCGCGTGCGGTTTTCTGACTTCGCGCCTCATCGGCTCGTGCCGGCGTTCACGGTCACCCGGATCCTCACTCCCACCAACCACAGGAGTTTCGCGATGACCACTCTCGAAACCCGTCGTTTCGTCGTCATCTCCACCGCCCATGTGTCGGAGGCCACGGCAAAGCGGCTCGACAGCATTCCGCCCAAACATTGGCCCTGCCTCGGCGGCCCGTACGGGGAATACGGCTGGTTTCTCTACGCCCATGACGAAAACGCCGGCGTCGGGCCCGACGCCATACCCGACGAACTCTTCAACGTCATGATTTGGGCCCGCCGGCAAGGCTTCGATTGCATCCTCTTCGACTGTGACGCCGACCAGGTTGCCGAGTTGCCTACGTTCGACTGGTGACGTCAGCGCCGTCTGACCGATTTGATCCGCCCCTTCGTGCCGGCCGCGAAAGGCAGAGCGGGGCCGGTTGCGGGTGTCCTCAGGCGGATTGGAGCCGAGCGCTGGATGCTGCGGCGACATCGCCACGCAAGCTCGGTCTCGACTGACCGCTGACACCCGCCCGGTCGGCTCGCCGGCCCCCAAACCACGACATCAGCATGCCGTCACCGCTCCGCGGTCCACGCCGCGCAATGCCGGCCTGCGTCCAGGAGAAACCGCCATGACCTCACATCCTCCCTTCAGGAAGGTGCTCGAAGCCGTCGCCACGCGCGAGCAGATGTTCCAACTGTTCAACCACCATAAGGGCAACCCGACTTTCGATCCGCTTTCTGGCACGCCATACGCTTGCGAGTGGTTTGAGATCGGCGCGCCGGAGTACCATTTCATGCTTGGTCTGCTGCCACCGCTTTTTCAACGCACCGGCATGTTCGGGATTTCCGAATACAAGGCCGGCAACGTGACCAGCGTGTTTTTCGCGATCAGGATTCGCGCCCGCGAACGCTGGTTCCACGGCTTCTGTGACCTTGGCGACAAGCGCACCCCCGACATGATGCGGGCAGCCATCATCGCCCATGAGACCGGGGCGGTCGACAGCATGACGCGCGAGGAAAAGCTCGAGGCAATCTGGAACGCGACGCATTCGGACTCCAGGGGGATCGCCGGAGAGACCAATCCCGATGCCTGGCCGCAAGAGCATCACGGCAAGCGCACCATCCTTGTCTACGCCGTAGGGCAGGGCACCACCCTCAGGCTCTTGGAGGATTTGTCCGACGAAGAGATCGACAGCCGCATGCCCGCAGTCCGCGCACGACGCGCAAGGAAAGAAGGGGGCAACGATGCGGAGCCATCGTAAGCAGCCGTCACGACCGGCCGAGCACACCTGGGAGGCCCATTCGACCTATACCGCGGAACTTGGCGTTCCCGATCGCCGCCGATACCGGCGCACAGCGTCCGGTACGCCGACTGTTGCCGATCTCGTTCGGCTCGGCGACACGGTCTCCACCTCGTACAGCACGGGCGGTGTCGTGATCAAAGTGGACGAACATTTTTATGCAGCGCCGACTGGTGAAACACTGTCGCATTTCACCATCGTCTATGTACCGGTCGACCGGGCAACAACATATCGCGATACCGACCACCACTGGATCAACGAGTGCGTCGCCGTCGACGGCCGCATCCTGATGCTGTTCGAGGCCAATTCGGACGAAGTCTTCGTCGTCGGTCGCGCGCGACCGGCCAATCCCCAACCTTCCAGGACCATCCTGATCAGATAGGCGCAAGCCGCCGATCAGATCCCTATGCGTTATCGCAAAGCGCAACGAGAAGTCGACGATATCCCACATTGAAGGAGGCACCCATGACAGCACCAGGCCGTATGCGAGAGGTCGCGCAGAACATCGATGCCTTTGGACAGCACCTGTTCCAAATATTCGGCCAGGGAACCGCGCCTGGCTTCACCTACACGATCGGCAATGCCGACCGTGGCCTGCCCGAGCTTCTGTTGATCGGCGACTTCCCGTCGCGCATCGCCGCTGGCTTGCTCAACGAGCTTGGCGCCAAGATGCGCGAAGACGGCAAGCCGCTCGCAACCGGCCTGATCGATATAGGATGGTCCATTCCCGTCAAGATCCGCCGAACCGGACCACTAGCCCGAACGCGCTATACCATCCAGGTCAATCGATATCTCGGCCACGACTGCTACAGCGTGCTGCAGGTCATGGTCTGCGACGAAAACGGCCGCTACCCGGGCGATCCCGGTTGCGATCACCGCTACGACGTCGATCGGCCCTAGTCACTCTCGCTGCTGCCAGCCATCACGGCTGCCAATCCGTTCACACACTCATCACAATGCACCGTTTGCGGATGCGTCGGTGATCGCGAGCGTGTGCCCGAATCCAACCACGCAAGGAAACCACCATGGCCAAAAAGGTCCCCATTGCTGCCGTCGTCATCGACGAAAAGGCTTACACTCCCGAAACCTGTCCGTCGAAGCACTGGAACCGCAGCGACGATATAAGCGCTGACTGCGCCGCCGATCTCAATTCCGGCACGGACACACGGCCGGATAGCACGACAAAGAAGACCACGTTTCGCGATCATCTATCGCCGACAATGCAAACCGAACTGGCCTTCGAATATTACGAGGTGCGGCCTTGCATCGAACGCGATCGGCACATCGCCTCCTATGCCGATGAACAGGACTATGCCGCCGATCTGAAGACCGCACAGGCGTCCGGCAAGGAGTTTCGAACCTTCTGGTCGCTCTACGGGATCGACGCCGGCGCCCATACCGCCATCGGCGATTTCGTCTCAAAAGACGCCGCGCACGAAGTCATGAACGCGATCCTGGCTGTCCCCGCTACTGCCCGGAACGCCATCCATGCCGAAACCGCAGCGAAACCGCGCAGCGGCGCCGATGGTGAGGAGGGGGCACGAGCCGCGGCCGACTGGCTCGACGACATGATCAACCAATCCTCGACCGGTCAGCGGATCTGACCATCCAGCTGAACCTTCAGTTCGTCGAACTGTCGCTCGATGCCCGGCCTCGCCGGGCTTTCGCATTTTTGGGCCCGCGCAATCGGCCCTTCAACCAGGGAGAACACCCCATGTCACGCCTGAACGATCCCGAGAATTTCCGCGGCCGCGTCAACTATGCGGCCAAGGTCATCGCCTATGGGCACCGTCCAACCCGCGCCTTCGACAATTGCTTCGAAAACTATGACGGCGATGAGGTCGCAACCGCGATCCTGAGGCGGTCCCGCAAGAATGCCCGGCTTGCGGCCAATCTCCAGCGCTATCTAAGCCTCGCTTCCATCGAAGCCGCCGCCGAGCGGCTGGCCGATGTCCCGACGCGCAAGCTTCCGAACGTCGCCCGCCAAACCCGCGCTCGCCGCAAGGCCGAGTTCGATGCCTGTTTCGAGCAACAGCGGAAGGCCGATAACCATGGCTCACGGGACACGGCGACCGACAATCCAGGGAGCACGTCATGACCTACGATGCCGGTCCCACCGTCACCTTCCACCGAACCGACGAGGGTCACCTTGCGGCCCGCCTCGAAGAGTATGCCATGATCGCCTTTCCTGCTTCGGATGACCTCATTTGTTTCTGTCGGCCCTACGCCTTCCCGCGCGATCAGGCCATCACCCTGCGTGTCGTCACGGAGACGTGGCCGGGTTTCCAGGCAGAGCATGCGCGACTCCTGCTGGCCAAGTCACTTCCCTACCAAGTCGATGGCGAGACACTGATCTTCGCCGTGCCCGACAGCTTCGCGTCGACGGCGGCGTCAACCGAACAGGAGGCCGAGCGGTGACCGAGTACATCGTAAAATTGCGCTTCTGGCTGCGGTGCTGGGACAGCATGGACATCGAAGCCGAGAACGACGAGGAGGCGGTCCGCATCGCCTGTGATACTGCCCGCGAAATGATGCAGCTTGTGTCGTTCCCGGAGTCGATCGAAACCGACGAGCGCCGTGAAGGTCTGGCCTCCTACATCGACCGGATCGATGCCGAGGTGCGCAGCGAGATTGCCGAGGCGATCGAGTTCCAGGGCGCACGCCGGCTATTCCCCGAAAAAGACGACCTGATCGTCCGTCTCGCGCGACTGCGCACCGGCGATCTCGCCAGCGAAGCGCAACTGCGCGCGTTCCTCGATGACATCGTCGCTCAGGCCCGCCGCATCAAACCCGACGCGCCGCCGCCGCCCGATCCGGCCGGCTGAGCAGCTTCATTCCACATCAACCGACGCAGACTTGCGCTTCCGGACCGTCCGGAGCGCGCGGCTTCGCCGTTTTCGGAGGACAGCATGCCCTTCTACCGTGGCAATCCCGCCGGCGGCCGCTTCGTCGGGACCGTGCTCGACGATCGCGGCCAGCTTCACGGCCTCGATCCGCGCCTCGACATTCGCAACCATTCTCCGAGCGGCTTCGCCTGGGGCTATTCCGGTTCCGGCCCCGCCCAGCTCGCGCTCGCGATCCTGTGCGACGCGCTCGGCGACGACGAGCGCGCCGAGCTTCTCTATCAGCACTTCAAGGATGCCGTGATCGCACGGCTCGACCGCGACCGGCACTGGATTCTCGCGCGCCGGAGCGTGCTCGACATTGTTTCCCGGCTCGAGAACGACGTCGCCAGCTGATCCCCAGATTTCCGTTGGCGCAGAAGCATGCTCTGCCGCCAGAGGCAGAGCAGGGCCGGGAGGTGTGCGGCCCGGCCGGCGCAGAGAGTGTGCCGGAGGGCAGACACACTCTCTCGAAGGACATCTCCATGAACATTGTCACGACCACGTCGGCCGTCGCGCGGACGGCCGCTCCCCTTGCCGCGGCGGCATCCGACACCCTCGGTGCCGCCCAGGCGATCCACCAGGCGGCCATCCAGCTTCTGCCCTTCCTGGAACTGGGTAAGTCCGTCACCACCGCCGCACTGCGCGTTGCCATGACCGACAGCTTCGGCGGTACGGATGCGCAAGGTTTCTGGGTCTGGAAGGATGCCTATGAGGCGCTCGAAGCCGTCCAGATCCTGTTTCTGCGCCGCTACGGATCGGCGGTCCTGGCCCGGTCGACCTCGCCTGAGGCGACACTGGCGATGATGAAGCGCGTCGCCGATCTCGTTCCCACCCACACGCGGCGCTCTGACGAGAGCCAGGCCATGCAGCAGCTGTCGACGCCGCTGCCACTCGCCTTCGTCACCGCTCACGCCGCCGCGATCTCCGCGTCGGACCTTATTCTCGAACCTTCGGCCGGTACCGGCCTGCTCGCCGTCCATGCAGAGATCGCCCGGGCCTCGCTCGTGCTCAACGAACTCGCCGCCACGCGCGCCGATCTGCTCGGCCTGCTGTTCCCCCGCGTTCCTGTCTTTCGTCACGACGCCGCCCATATCGACGACCATCTCAACGCCGGCATCGAGCCCTCCGTGGTGCTGATGAACCCGCCCTTTACGGTCGGCGCTCATGTCGACGGCCATGTCGCAGACGCGGCATGGCGGCATCTATCGTCAGCCTTCGCACGCCTTCGCCCCGGCGGACGCATGGTCGCCATCACCGGCACCGGCCTTTCTCCCGAAAACCCTAAATGGCGGCCCGCCTTCGAGCGGCTGCAGCAGCAGGGCAGGGTGGTCTTCACCGCGGCGATCGACGGTCGCGTCTACGCCCGTCACGGCACCACCGCCGAAACCCGCCTCACCGTCATCGACAAGATTCCGGCGACGGACCCGTCGGGATTCGTCACGTCGCCCGGCAAGGCAGACGATGTCGAGACGCTGCTTTCCTGGGTCTCGGATCTGCCGCCCCGCACACCGGGCGGCTTTCCAGACTCGATCAGCGCCCTGTCGAACGGCGTGCTGCACAATGCCGCCATGCCGATGGCAGCCCGATCCGCGGGACGATCGGCACCGATCGCCGTCTCGCCAGCCACCCGGAAAGCCGTCAGCCCGGCCCGTCCGGTTGTCCGGGCGAAGCCCACCCGACCGCTGGTGCAAGACGCCACGCCTGCCGTTCCCTTAGCTTATGAACTGCGCGACTGGAGGCCGGAGGAGGGCGGCCGGCTCAGCGACACGATCTATGAGCCTTACGCGCTGCAGTCGA
The DNA here is from genome assembly GCF_900177325.1 of Mesorhizobium australicum. Taxonomy (NCBI): domain Bacteria; kingdom Pseudomonadati; phylum Pseudomonadota; class Alphaproteobacteria; order Hyphomicrobiales; family Phyllobacteriaceae; genus Mesorhizobium; species Mesorhizobium australicum. Next base: position 18,366 of record NZ_FXBL01000003.1, read on the forward strand.
TCGACATTCCGCGCGCCAAGCCGCATCCGACGCCGCTGGTCCAGTCGGCCGCCATGGCAGCGGTCGCGCCGCCAAAGCCAACCTACAGGCCACTTCTACCTGATGCGATCATCGACGAGGGCCTGCTCTCTGCCGCGCAGATCGAAAGCGTGATCTATGCCGGCGAGGCGCATGACGGCCATCTCGCCGGAGCCTGGACCGTCGACGAGACCTGCGACATCGTCTCCGCCGCGCCTGAAGGTGCCGAGAATGCGGTCCGCTTCCGCCGCGGATGGTTTCTGGGTGACGGCACCGGCTGCGGCAAGGGCAGGCAGGTCGCCGGGATCATCCTCGACAACTGGCTGCAAGGCCGTCGGCGCGCTATCTGGATCTCCAAGTCGGACAAGCTGCTGGAAGATGCCCAGCGCGATTGGGCCGCACTCGGCCAGGAACGCCTCCTCGTCCAGCCGCTCTCGCGCTATCGGCAGGGTACGCCGATCCGCCTTGCCGAAGGCATCCTCTTCACAACCTACGCGACGCTGCGCTCGCAGGAACGCGACGGCAAGAAATCCCGAATCGCCCAGATCATCGACTGGGTCGGAAAGGATTTCGATGGCGTCATCATCTTTGATGAAGCGCATGCCATGGCGAACGCCGCCGGCGGCAAGGGCGAGCGTGGCGATGTCGCGCCCTCGCAGCAGGGCAAGGCAGGCCTGCGCCTGCAGCACGCGCTACCCGACGCCCGCGTCGTCTATGCGTCGGCGACCGGCGCTACTGCGGTCGAGAATCTGGCCTATGCACAGCGTCTCGGCATCTGGGGCAGCGAGGATTTTCCCTTCGCCAACCGGGCCGAGTTCGTCGCGGCGATCGAGGATGGCGGCGTCGCCGCGATGGAAGTATTCGCCCGCGATTTGAAATCGCTCGGGCTCTACACGTCGCGATCGCTCTCCTATGACGGCGTCGAATACGACCTCCTCGAGCACGCGCTGACCGAGGAGCAGATCCGCATCTACAATGCCTATGCGGACGCCTTCCAGGTCATCCACAACAATTTGACCGCCGCGCTCGAGGCGGCCAACATCACCAGCGAAACCGGCACGCTGAACCGCAACGCGAAGGCGGCGGCACGCTCAGCGTTCGAGAGTACCAAGCAGCGCTTCTTCAGCCATCTCATCACCTCGATGATGACGCCGACGCTGATCGGTGCGATCGAGCAGGACCGCGCCGACGGTCACTCGTCGGTCGTGCAGATCGTCTCGACCGGCGAGGCTCTGATGGAACGGAGGCTGGCCGAGATTCCCACCGAGGAATGGTCGGACCTGCATGTCGACGTGACGCCGCGCGAGTACGTCGGAGGGTACTTGATGCACTCCTTCCCGACGCAGCTCTTCGAGGAATATTCGGACGCGGAAGGAAATATCTATTCGCGGCCCGTGCATGACGTAGACGGCAATCCCGTCCAGTGCCGCGAGGCGGTCCGTCGCCGCGACGAAATGATCGAGAGGATCGCCTCGCTGCCGCCTGTCGGCAGCGCGCTCGATCAGATCATCCATCATTTCGGCACCGATGTTGTCGCCGAGGTGACGGGCCGCTCACGCCGCATCGTCAAAAAGACCGGCCGCGACGGCATCGATCGGCTCGCCGTCGAAAACCGGCCGGGATCGGCAAACCTGGCCGAAACCCAAAGCTTCATGGATGACGACAAAAGCGTCCTGATCTTTTCCGATGCCGGCGGCACCGGCCGCTCGTATCACGCCGATCTTGGCGCCCGGAACCAGAGATTGCGCAAGCACTATCTGCTGGAGGCCGGCTGGCGCGCCGACAATGCCATCCAGGGGCTCGGTCGCACGCACCGCACCAACCAGGCGCAGCCACCTTTGTTTCGGCCGATGGCCGCCAATGTAAAGGCGGGCAAGCGCTTCCTGTCGACGATCGCGCGGCGGCTCGACACGCTCGGGGCAATCACACGCGGCCAGCGCCAGACCGGCGGGGCAGGCCTGTTCCGCGCCGAGGACAATCTCGAAAGCCCCTATGCCCGCGCGGCCCTGCGCCAATTCTATTTCCTGCTGCACCAGGGGAAGATCGACGGCTGCTCGCTGACCACCTTTGAGAACGCCACCGGCCTGTCACTCACCACGGACGAGGGCGGGTTGCGCGACGAGCTGCCGCCGATCACGACCTGGCTCAACCGCCTGCTGGCGCTGCGCATCGAAACCCAGAACCTGTTGTTCAAGGTGTTCGAGCAGCTGATGACGGCCAAGGTCGAAGGCGCCATCGCCGCCGGCATTTACGACAAGGGACTGGAGACGATTACGGCCGAGAGCATCACCGTCAACGATCGGCGCACCGTTTACACCCATCCGGTCTCAGGTGCGCAGTCGCATGTGCTAACGGTGACGCGCAAGGACCGCATCCGGCCGCTAGGCCTGGCCGACGCACTGGCGATCGCCCGCGCGGAGCCTCAATCGGTCCTGCTGGTCAACACACGGTCGAGCCGCGCGGCGATCCAACTGCCGACGGCCAGCCTCATGCTCGACGACGGCGCGATAGAACACCGCGTACGCCTGCTGCGGCCTACCGACGAGCTGCGCTTCGGCCTCGATGCCCTTGCCGAAACCCACTGGCAGCCGGCCGACCGAAAGCTGTTTGGCGAGTTGTGGCAGGCCGAGGTCGCCGCCGTTCCGGAGTTCACTACCAGCAGCTTCCACATTGTCAGCGGCCTTCTGCTACCGATCTGGCGGCGCCTGCCCGAGCATGATTGCCAAGTCTACCGGATCCAGACCGATGCCGGCGAACGCATCATCGGCCGTCACATCGCGTCGACGCTGGTCGCCACGCTGCTCCGCAATCTCGGCATCGATCATGTGCCGACGCTGGCGCCGGAGGAGGCATGGATCGGCTTGATTGATGGACGGATCAGCCTGCAGCTTGCCGACGGCCTGGTCCTGCGCCGCAGCCGTGTCATGAACGACTACCGCGTCGAGTTGATGGGCTTCACCGATGCGATGATCCCGCGGCTGAAGGCGCTCGGCCTGATCTCCGAAATCATCTCCTGGAAGCTCAGGCTGTTCATTCCGACCGGCGCGCATGGCGCGGCCATGCTGGCATTGCTTCTCGCTAGCCATACGCTGCTCGGCGTCACCGATCGATCGGCGGTTTGAGCGAGGGAGGCGACCATGACCGGCTCGGCATCCGAGCTGGCACGCCGTCTCGGCGAAGATGCCGAGGCGGTGTGCCGCGAATATCTCTCCAATGGGTATCGCTCCGGCAACCACTGGATCGTCGGTGATGTCCGCAACACGCGCGGCCGCTCCATGCATGTGCGCCTCAAGGCTAACGTCAAAGGTCCGGCAGGCAAATGGGTGGACGAGGCTACGTCCGAATTCGGCGATCTGCTCGATGTGATCCGCGAAAGCTGCGGCCTGGTCGAGTTCCGCGAGATCGCCGACGAGGCCCGCCGATTTCTCGCCCTGCCGCGCCCGCAGCCGCTGGTCTCCGACCAGTCCCGCCAGGCTGCCGCGGCACGCGGCTCCCCTGAGGCCGCGCTACGCCTGTTCGCCATGTCGCAGTCGATCGCCGGCACGCTGGCCGAACGCTATCTTGCCGGCCGCGGTATTCTCCTGACCGCGTGTGAGCGCGCCCTGCGCTTCCACCCGGGCTGCTACTACCGAGACCTCGTGACCGGCGAGACGCAGATGCTCCCAGCTCTGATTGCCGCAGTCACCGACATCGAGGGGCGGATCACCGGCCTGCAGCGCACCTGGCTCGACCCGGCTGGCAATGGCAAGGCGCAACTCGCCGCTCCTCGCCGCTCGCTCGGCAACCTTCTCGGCAACGCCATCTGGCTCGGCCTGGAGTCTGGTGCTCCCGTGCCGGTCATGGCCGCCGGCGAGGGTTTCGAGACGATGGCCTCACTCCGGACCGTGATGCCTTCGTTGCCTGTGGCCGCTGCCACCTCGGCCAATCACCTTGCCGGCCTGACCTTCCCGCCTGGCTGCCGTCGCCTCTACATCGCGGCCGATGCAGATGCCGCCGGCCGGCATGGCATCGAGCGTCTCAGCCAGCGCGCAGGCGAGGCCGGAATCCTCGCTCTGGCATTGCGGCCGCGGCTCGGCGACTTCAACGACGATCTGCGCCATCTCGGCCCCGGCCATCTCGCGGCATGGCTCGGTGATCAGCTCGCCCCGGACGATGCCCGTGTCTTGCTGCCGTCCGCATGACCGACGCGCGAGGCCGGCAGGCGGGCAGTGCGCAGCGTCACCGGCAATCCCGCAGGCATGGCGGGAGTCTCACCGGGAGGCCGCGCCCGCGGCCTGCCTGAGAGGCGATCCCTGCCACCCCCCGGTCACGGCCGCAACGGCTTGCGCCGTCCTCCGCTTCGCTCCGGCCTTCGGTGCGGCCGCGCCCGGCGCGCGGCCGGGTTTCGCTGTCAGGCCGCGATGGGCGCGGCCACAACCGACGGAGACACGCCATGACGTACGAGCTTCCTTTCGACGACGCCTACGAGCCCTATCACGCCTCGTCGCCGACCGATCGCGTCATCCTCGAACTACAGATGTACGGCCATCGCCCGCATCAGGACGAGCCCGACCCCCGTCCGCTGCCCGACGACGAGGTGATCCGGGCCGGCCTCGCCGGGATCGTCGAGACCTTCGCCGGCATGCTCGGCGACACGAGGCTGGAACCCGACCTCGACGACCTGCTCTGGAGCTTCGCCAACGTCTTCCACCGCGCCGCCGAGCGCGTCGCCCGAAGCCTCGACCGCAACGAGGAGGCGCAGCGCTCGAGCCAGAATGAACAGGATGGTTCCGAGGTGAAGTCCGTCGAGCTGGAACGGCTCACGGCTGAGGGCATCACCTATATCGAGCGCCGCAATGTGCTCGAAATCATGCGCGACGAGGCCGCTGACCTCTACGAGGCGCAAACGGGCTCTGCATGGCGGCCGCGAACCGGATCCAAGGTCTCCCACCAGGCGATTACGGCGGCGGTGATCGACTCCCGCGACTTCCTCGCCGCACGGTTTTGTTGCAACCGCTGACTGGAACCACAAAGAGGCCTGACCCGAGGCCAATTATGCGGCAAGAATTGCGAACTGCTCGGCCAGGGACGGATTCGGATTGAAGGCGTATCTCGCCTGTCGCTTGCGCATCATATGAACCATCTCGATGCCGGACAGGATGATCGCGGCTGATCCCTGTGATTTGAAGCCAAGCATTGGCCGGACGCGGCGTTTGATGCGCCGATGATCCTGTTCAATCCGATTATTCAAGTATTTACTCTTGCGTATTTCGATCGGCTTCAGCCGGCGTCGGGAGCGATCTTGCAAGCGATTTGTGGTGTCGCAGGAAACGATAGCCTCGTGGTTGGTCTGACTACCATCGATGACGACGCGGTCGGGCCGGCCATGACGTGCCAGTGTCTTCCGGAAAAACCGCTTGGCCGACGGCAAGTCGCGCTGCTCGCTGAACCAGAATTCGACCGTATCGCCGACACTGTCGATGGCACGGTAAAGGTACATCCACTGGCCACGGACCTTGATGTAGGTCTCGTCTATATGCCATCTGCCGGTCACGCCCCGCTTGCGCCGGTTGAACCGCTCCAGCAGTAGTGGTGCGAAACGGACGGTCCAACGGTGAATGGTCGTGTGGTCGACGGCAATGCCCCGCTCGGCCATCATCTCTTCTAGATCACGCAGGCTCAGACTGTAGGCCAGGTACCAGCGCACGCAAAGCAGGATCACGGACTGGTCGAACTGGCGGCCCTTGAACATTCAATCCTCCGAAAATGTCAGAGGCGCTACTTGCCACAGTGACGGTATTCAAAACGTTGCAACATAACCATCTGGAAACAGGGCGAGGCGCGACCAACGTCGGCACCGAGAGCAAAGCAGAAGCGGGGACGCCGGCGGCCAGATCGCCCCGGGAACAGCCCAGCCGTCGCGATGCATGACGCCCTGCTGGCGTCCGACCTTCCACCACTGGCGCAGCAACAAGAGCAGGTCTTGCGACACCATGGCGTTCCGATATCACCCGCCCTTGCCGCGCTCGACACGCAGCAGCATGCGCTCGCTGTCGATGTCGGCGACCTTCAGCGTCGACACCTCGGCGACGCGCAAGCCCGCGCCATAAGCGACCGACAGCGCGGCCTGGTGCTTGAGGCAGGTGGTGGCGTTGAGGAGACGGGCGACCTCGTCGCGGCTCAGCACCACCGGCAGCCTGCGCGGATGCGCCAGACGAACGAGCTTGTGCGCCAGATCGGGACGATCGATCGTATGCGTAAGAAGAAGCGCAGTGCCGACACGATGCTGTTCATCGTCGGCACGGGAACGCCGTCCTCCTGCTGCTCGATCTGGAACCGGCGCAGGTCGTCGGACGTGGCCGTATCAGGCGGTCGGCCAACGAAGGTCGCGAACCGCCCGACATCACGGAGGTAGTTGCGCTGCGTCTCCCGTGAGAAACGCCGCATGTTCATGTCGTCGATCAGCCGCTGGCGCAACGGGCTGATAGGGGTATCGAGAGCGGGGTGGGTCATCGTCAGGCTCCTTGTTGAAGAAGCCTGTGATGCTCTGCCCCTGCCGAACGACGCTCAATGCGGGCGCGTCGACCGGTTCTTGATCTCTACCTCAACCGCAGGCGCCCTCCCGCGCAGCGGGTTCGTTCTTCGGGCGGAGACCGGACGTGGTGGTGATCGATATCGAGATCGCCCCAAAGCGGCGCTACGTCGATCAATTGCGATTGCCGCAGGTAGTGCGCTCGGTCGATGAGACCTCCGAGCATCAATCTCAATCATCTATGGGGTTCACGGCTGCCGCCTTCATTCCCTCGCTTGATGATGGCGCTCGGCTCATCCTGTACGTCCTCGTGCGCTGCGGGATTACCGCCTGTTCCGATTTCGACCGAGAAAATCGACCAGGACAGGGTAATAAGCCGCCGGCTCCTCGAAGAACGGCAGGTGGCTGGAATTCGGGAAGACGTGCAGCTCGGCGTCCTTCAGGTGCAGCTTCATGCGCATCGCGCAGGCCGGCGTGAGTTCATCGTGGCGGCCGACCGTGATCAGCACGGGAAGCTCGATCCGGTGCAGGTCCGGCACCCGGTTCCAGTCCTTGAGGTTGCCGGTATACAGGAACTCGTTGGGCCCCTGCATGGTGCCATAGGGACCCATGTTCCAGTCGTTCACGGAGCGCAGCACCGGCGCCGGCCAGTGAGCGAGGCGGCAGACGTGGCGGTAGTTCAGCAGCGTGATCGCCGCCTGGTATTCCGGATGGTCGATGCTGCCGTCCGCCTCGTGCGCCTGCATCATGGCCACGGTCTCCGGCCCGAGCGCCCCGCGCAGTCGCGCGAGCTCGCTGACGAGATGCGGCATGTCGGCCGCGGTGTTCTCCAGGATCAGCGATTTCAGCGCCTCCGGGTGGGTCAGCGCGTATTCGATGCCGAGCCACCCGCCCCAGGATTGTCCGAGCAGGTGGACGCGGCCGAGCCTCAGCGCTTGGCGCACCGTTTCGGTCTCCGCGACGTAGCGCTCGATGGTCCACAGCGCCGGGTCGGTCGGGCGGTCCGATGCTCCGCAGCCGAGCTGATCGAAGGCGACGACCCTGTAGCCTTCATCGACCAGGCAGCTGTGCGAATCGCGGACATAGTCGCAGGGCAATCCGGGTCCGCCGTTCAGCAGGAACAGCACGTCGTCGCCGCTGCCGAAGGAATAAGCGATCACCTTGTAGCCGTCGACGGCGACCTCGATGCGCTCGTCCGGCTCCATCTCTCGCCACATCATGGTGCGGGCTCCCCCTGCTCAAGTCGGTTCAACCGCCTTCCAACACGCCGGCGCAGGCGCCGCGCCGACCTGGCGCCCACGCGCCAGCCGGACCGGCGCTCATGCGGACCGATCAGAAGGGCGTATCGTCGACGAACCGCCGCAGCACGTTCTCGGTGATGCGCGAGACGTTGTTGTCGTAGCCGTTGTGCGACAAGCTCCCGGACCAGGCGATGGAGCTGGTCGAGAACACCGCGCCGCCGGCCGGCGTCTCGTAGAAAACCATGTCGGCGCGGACCAGCGGGTTGTCCGGTCCGGAAAGTCCCGGCCGGTTAGTCAGCATCTCGTCGCAAACGACGTAGTAGACGCCAGTATGGTTCTCCGACGCCGCGACGATGAGCGCGTTCGGCGGGGTGCCGAGCAGGCGGTCGGCACGGTCGAGCTCAAGCCCTGCCGCTCCGCCGCCGATCAGACCGAAATCGCCGATGAGTTCCTCGTCCCCAATCCCCTCGAAGATGAAGCTGGCGCGCGGGTCGAAGCTTTCCTTGGTGCGGCGAAAATAGGACGAGATATCGAAGCCCTGCGCCGTGAAGCCGGTTCCGGCGACCATCTGCGGCGGCAGCCCCTGGCGGCGCCATAGGCCGCCGAACTCGCCGGTGAAGCTGTGATAGTATTCGCCGGGGACAGCTTCCCAGGAGCGAATGCCGTCCTCGGCCCGGCGAACCTCGATGACGCCGGGCTTGGTCTGGTGATAGGCGATCCTCCAGTACCAGCCATTGCCGCCCATATACATGAGGCGCCCGCCCAGCTTCTTGTAGCCGTCGAGAGTGTTCCACATCTGCTTCGACCAGTATTCGGGATGGCTTCCCGTCAGGATGGTGTTGTAGCCCGACAGCGCCGAGAGGCCTTCGTAGTGCAGGTCCTCGTCGGTGATGCAGTCGAAATCGAAACCCTTGGTCTCCAGCCAATCGGTGATGTGGAGGTCGGCATTGAACTGCCAGAGCGACGAACCGGTGCCGCCCAGAGCGCCCTCGACTTTCGGGCGCATGTCGACGATTGGCCTCAGCCGTGAAGAATAGCAGACGCCGCTGCCGTCGGAATGCACGTCGTAGCAGGAGAGCCCGTATTCCGGATGCTCCTGCAGCAGGCTGTCCTTGTCGGACACGACGATCACACGACCGATGGCCAGCTGCGTGACGGAGAAGTCGAGGGCCATATGGTCGTTGGCGTAGGCCATGTAGCTCGCCGTCGGCACCAGGAAAGCGATCTTCGCCTTCCTCGTCCCGTGTTTCGGGCGAACGACGAATGGGATGTAGTCCTCACCCCCCTCGGTGCGCACATGCGCTGCATAAATGCCGCTCCTGAAACTGTCCGGCACCGTCAGCTCGAAATCCACGTCCCAACCGGAATCGTAGAGATCGTCGTCGTGGAAATGGATCGCCCCGTATTCTTCGGGGGCGTGGCGCCAGGACATCTCCCGGCCGCTCCAGTTGTAGCCTTTCATGCCGCGGGCCGGCAGATTGACGGTCTCGCCGTTCAGGCGATTGCCGGACAGGTCCACCACGGTCTCCGTTGTGATCTCCCGCGCGAAATCCCACCGCGCGAGGATCGCCGACGCCAAGCGATCCGGCAGGGTGCCGGCCAGCGCCTGCTCGATCTGCAGGCGGCTGAGCGGGACATTGCTGAGGATCGGGCTGTCGAGCTTGCCATTGTATTTGTCGGCGGCGCGGATGCGTCCTTTCAATTCCCCGCCCCGGCAGCCGGCCATCATCAGCGGCCCGCGCACCCGGCCAGGCTTGACGGCCGTTGTCGTGGACACCTCGGCGCGATCGTCCGTGAGCCCGTATTCGGCCATCGGCTGCTGGTAGAGGCACACCGTGCCGGACGCGGCGTCGAAGGATGCCGCCGCGAGATACCACTCGCGGGAGAGCATCGGCTTTCCGCTGCTGACCTGCTCCACCTTGCCGGACCCATCGCCGATCCGCAGCGACAGCGCACCGGCTTCGTCGATACCGAGCACGAACCCGCTCTTTGTCGCTACATCCCAGAGCGAGATCAGCGACTGGCGGCGGGTTCCCGGCGTCGTCGGCCAAGCCATCACCTGCACCGTAAAGGAGGCGAGCTGATCAAAGAGCGGGCTGTGCGGAACCACCACGTAGGACCCCGACAGGATCTCCTGCTTGCGGCCGGGATAGGCTCCGTCGCTTTCCGTCGCCAGGCGCTCTTCCTTGTAGCCTGGGCCCGCCGGGTTCACGTCGCCGTGGATTAAGCGAACGATGGACGCCTCGAAACGCTCCGCTTCGCTGCAGCTGACCATGAAGGAGAGCGTCTCCCCCGGCCGGACGCTGAGCTTGTCGGAATAACCCAGGATCTTTTTCAAGATTGAACTCCTGCCAGGGGCTGCAAGGCGTGTGGGAAGGAGGGGAGAGGAGGCGCGCGCTCAGTCATCGAGCTGCTCGCCGGTGTGGTCGAACCAGCGCAGTTTGAAGATCGCCCACTCGGCTTCTTCCTGCGAATGAAAGACCTTGTCATGGTGGAGCTTGAACGGCTCGCCGCGGCGTCCGGGCAATTGCGCCAGGATCCATTCCTCGTGCGGCTTGGTGCAGTAGAGCACATATTTGCCCTCCGACGCCGAGCCGCGGAACAGGTTCAGGAGCCGCTGCAAGTCGGGACTGTGCTGGCCGACCGGATTAGCTCGGAATTCCTCGACGAGGTGCTTGTCGGCCGGATCGATCTTGTAGGCTGACATATCGTCCTTCCGCTCCGCCCGTATGAGTCGCGCCGCACACAATTCGGCCAGAGCGGCCCGAGTGTACTTTCGTCGATGTTAAACACAATCCAGTTGCCCGCACAAGCCGCTCGGCCGGCGAATCGGTGCTCATTCTCCGGGCAGTGGTCGCCTAAAATGTCGGCAACGCAGGGGCACCGCTGCGTTCCACCCGTGCGGATTATTTACGCTGGACAAGGTTGTTCTTTTTTCCCATGATCATACAATCGTTTGCCGGAAGCTGGCGGCCGCCGCAGCTCGGGAAAAGCCAATTCGATGAATCTGATCGCCCCTGCTCCGGACCGCACCTCCGCATTCCTGCACCCCTTCTCGGATCTCGGATCGCTGCAGCAGGACGGGCCGTCGGTCATGACGGAGGGCGACGGCATCTATGTCCGTGACGAGAGCGGCAAGCGCTATATCGAGGGCAATTCCGGGCTCTGGAATGCCGTGCTCGGCTTCAGCGACAGCCGGTTGGCGGATGCGGCAAGCGAGCAGTATCGCCGTCTGCCGGCATATCATGCCTTCTTCGGACGCGTGCCCGAAACCTCCGCCAGGCTGGCCCGCCGGCTTGTCGATATCGCACCGGTGCCGATGGCGCGGGTGTTCTTCGCCAATTCCGGATCGGAAGCCAACGACACCGTTGTCAAGATGCTTTGGATGCTGGCGCGGGCGGAAGGCCGGCCGCAGCGGCGCAAGCTGTTGTCGCGGCGAGGCGCCTACCACGGCACCACCGTCATGGGGACGAGCCTGACGGGAAAGGATTATGTACGGGCCTTTGGCCTGCCGCCCGAAGGCGTCATCTTCCTGACCTGCCCGCATTACTGGCGCGAGGGTCGAGCCGGCGAGAGCGAGGCCGATTTCCTCGATCGGCTCGTGGCCGAGCTCGAACAGACGATCGTCCGGGAAGGCGCCGACACGATAGCCGGCATGATCGCCGAGCCGATCATGGGTGCCGGCGGGGTCATTCCACCCGTGGCCGGCTACTTCGCGGCGATCCAACCGGTGCTGCGGCGTCATCACATTCCGCTCGTGGCCGACGAGGTCATTTCGGGGTTCGGGCGCACCGGCTCGCTGTGGGGATCGCAGACCTACGGCGTCGAGCCCGACCTGATCATCGCCTCCAAGTGCATTACCGCCGGCTATTTCCCGATGTCGGCCGTGATGGTATCGGCCGAATTCGACGACCGGCTGACCGCGGCCTCGCAGGAATTCGGCGAGTTCCCGCACGGCTTCACCACCGGGGCGCATCCGGTCGGCTGCGCTATCGCCCTGACGGTCCTCGATATCCTCCTTAACCGCGGCGTTCTCGACCACCTGGCGGGAATCATCCCGGCTTTCCAGTCCCGGCTCCGCAGCTTCGCCGGCCACCCGCTCATCGGCGAGGCGCGCGGTGTCGGCCTGATGGGGGCGTTGGACGTGGTCGCGGACAAGCCCACCAAAGCGCCTTTCCCGTCCGATTTCGAAGTCGGCGAGCGGATCGCCAAGGCAGCTTTCAGGCGCGGGCTTATCATCCGTCCGCTCGGAAATTCGGTCATCTTCGCGCCACCCTTCATCATGACGAGGTCGGAGATCGACACCATGTTCGATATCGTCCAGGCGACGCTGGACGAGGTGTTGGAAGGCCTGCGGGCATGACCCGTCGCTCCCATGCCGAGGTCCGGCTCTCCGGCCGCCCCGTCATCCCGCACATGCGAGAGCGGGATCGCGCCCGCCTCTGCCGCCGTAGTAGTGCTCTTGGATCATCACACCCGGATCGCGAGCGCGGAACCATGAAAGCAGTCGCAGGGAAGCTTCGATCCGCCACGTCCACGCAAATCCGTATCGCTGAGGCGCTGTTGGAATCGGTTGCCGCGCAGCGTCTCCAACCGGGAGATCACATCACCGAAGCGTCCGTTGCGGCGATGTTCGGCGTCTCCCGCTCGCCCGTTCGCGCCGCGCTGGCGATTCTGACCGCGAAGGGTGTTCTCGAGCAGCGGGCCAATCGCGGCTATTTCGTGAGACGCGGGGTGAAGCCGCTCGCCAAGAGCGGCATCAAGCTGCCGCAGAGCGAAGTCGAAGCACTCAGCCTGACTATCGCGCGCGACTGGTTCTGCGGGCGTGTTCCCGAGAACTTCCAGGAGAGTGAGCTCCGGCGCCGATACGGCGTCGGGCAGCTCCGCTTCGCGCGTGTGCTGCTGGCCCTGGCTGAAGACGGCGTCGAGGGAGAGCGTATCACGCCGGTTGCCGGCATTCCGCCGATCCTGCATGGTCCAAGCTCCTTCTGCGCTTTTGCGCCCCGCTGCGAGTTTGCCGCCGAGTTCTGCAAGACTCAGCGCCCCGCGCCGGTGCTGTGTGAAAGAGGGCCGGTCCTGTGCATGCGCATGGACCATGTCCTCCGCGAAACGACGCTGAGACGAGTGCACGCATGAGCGTCACGCCGGACGCGCCGGTGCTGGCCCTCAAAGGCGTCAGCGTCCGATTCACCAGCGGAATGCCCTGGGCGCGCCGCTCCGTCGATGCGCTCAGCGACATCGACCTGGAGATCGCCGCCGGCGAGACCCTGGGCGTGGTCGGCGAATCCGGATCAGGCAAGACGACGCTCGGGCGCTTGGCGCTGGGGCTTCTGGCGCCGGATTCCGGCCAGGTCGAGTTCGCCGGCAACCGTGTGGAACGTCGCCAGGGCTATCCCAAGGGCGCCGTTGCCGCGGTCCTGCAACATCCGCAATGGTCGCTGAACCCGCGACTGCGGATCGGCACTTCCATCGGCGAACCCATCGCCGTCCTCAAGCGCACGCCCCGGGCCGAGCTGGCCGAGGCGGTCGCGACCATGCTGGACCTGGTCGGGCTCGATCCGCGCATGGCCAAGCGCTATCCGCACGAGCTCTCCGGCGGCCAGCGGCAGCGTGCATCCATCGCCCGGGCGCTGGTGACGCGGCCGAAGTTCATCGTCTTCGACGAAGCGACCAGCGCGCTTGACGTCTCCATGCAGGCGCAGATCTTGAACCTGGTCCTGTCGCTCCAGGAGAAGATCGGCTTCGCCGCGATGTTCATCTCCCACGATCTCGCCGCGGTGCGCTATGTCGCGTGGACCGTCGCGGTGCTCTATGCCGGAAAGCTGATGGAGAAGACCGCCAGCCGCGTCCTCTACCGCTCAGCCCATCATCCCTATACGCGCTGCCTCCAGCAGGCGAGCGGCCTTATCGATCAGCCGACGTACCGGTTGAATCCCGGCCAGCGCCCGGCGAGCGAGGTCGGCTGCGTCTTGCGCAACCGCTGCCCGATGGCCATCCCGATCTGCTCCGATCTGCCGCCGCCCCTTCATCAGCAGAACGGCGGCCTCGTCGCTTGCCATCGCGCCGAGGAGCTGGCCAGCGCCGCGTGACGCGGCCCGCGCCGGCCTTGCAATCGAAATGCGAACCTCGTCCGGAAGGCCCGGACCGTTAGTCTGAAGTTCCCCTTGGTGTAAGTCAGATTTCCTTTGTCTGGCCGGGAGATAGCGAGAATCTGGTGTCGGCGTTCTGTCTACGGGCTGATGCGGTCGATGAGTTCCCCTGCCCGGGCTGGAAGTCGTCGGGGGTGGTGACGATGGTGAAGGTGGCCGCGTCGCTGGTGCTGCCCGGAACACGGCAGGTGTTGCTGACGATGGTGGCGAGCACCTCGAGCAGGGTACGGAAGCTGTGCGCGGGAGTGCCGTCCGCGAGCTTGCGGGTCTCGGCCTTCTTCTGCGCCGCGGCGGAGCGCTGGGCGGGAGCGACCGGGTCGCGGGCCGCCTTGGCCTCCTGGTCCTCGTCGGCGAAGGTCAGTTCGCGCCACGCCTCGAGCATGTGCCATTCGACATAATAGGCGAGCATGCAAAGAAGGATATGGGCGCGCACCCGGTCCTCGAGGCGGTGATGGATGGGGCGGACCTCGAGGTCGACCGTCTTCATGGTCCGGAAGGCGCGCTCCAATAGACCCAAGGATTTGTAGCTGAACGAAGGAGGGGACGGGGGAACTTCAGGTTAGTCAGGACAGGCTTTCCATATAGGCGACGATCTCGTCCACCGGGAGAACGTCGCCATAGATGGCGTCCATGTCCCACAGGCTCTGGGCGTGGGCCGGGGCCGAGCGGTCGGCGACCGCTTCTCGGGCAATCATCGGCCGGAAGCCGAGCTGGCACGCGTCGATCACCGTCGCCTTGACGCAGCCGCTGGTAGCGCAACCGGCGACGAGCAGCGTATCGATGCCGCGGATCTGCAGGCGGGACGCCAGATCGGTGCCGAAGAAGCAGCTTGCGTATTTCTTGAGGATGAGCGGGTCATTTGGGCGGCGGTCGAGGCGCGGGTCGAGCTCGACGCCCCGCGTCGAAGCTTTCAGCGTCGACAGGCTGGTGATCTTCAGCCGCCACACGCCGGCGTCGCCGATATCGTCCTCGTCGTAGCTGATCACCGTGAAGAAGACCGGGACCTTCATGGCATGCGCAGCCGCAAGCAGCCGATTGGTCTCGGCGATCGGCCCGTCCACGACAGAGCCGAGCGGCATCGCCGGATCGGTGAAAGCAAGGCTGAAATCGACGACCAGCAGCGCGGGGCGCTGGCCGAACCCCATCTTCGCCGCAAAGCCCCTGTCCTCGAAAAACGCCCGCTCGGCTGCGGATGCGATGTCCGTCATGTGCTCCTCCTCTCGACGCCCGTCTGCTCCTTGAGATGGGCGAGGATCTCGGCCACCGAAAGTACATCGCCGTATTTCGTCTCAATGTCGACGAGGCTCTGGGCGTGTGCGGCCGGCGAGCGATCCGACACGGCTTCCCGCGCGACCATCGGGCGGAAGCCGCTCTGGCAAGCATCGATCGCGGTCGCGCGAACGCAGCCGCTGGTCGTGCAGCCCGCGATGATCAGCGTGTCGATCCGCAGGCTCTGTAGCCGCGAGGCGAAGTCAGTGCCGAAGAAGCAGCTCGCATATTTCTTGACGAGGAGGCCGTCGCCCGGCGCACGATGCAGACGCGCATCCTGCTCCACGGCCGGAGTGCCCGCACGGAGAGTGGCGAGGCCGCGAATCTTCTGGACCCAGATTCCGGCATCGCGAAGATCAGGATCCACATAGCTCACGGTCGAGAAGAACACCGGGAGCGCGGCGCCACGGGCAGCGTCGATGAGGATGTTGGCCCGCTCGATCGCCTCGTCGGCGCGGGAGCCGAGCGGCAGATCGGGATCGGTGAAGCCGTTGATGAAATCGACCACGACCAGGGCGGGGCGCGCACCGAATCCGAGGGCCTGTGCGAAGCCCCGATCGCGAAAGAACGCGTCCGCTGCCTGATCGGTCATTGCCGCTGCTCGGCCTCACCGCTCGCCGGCAGGCGTCCGTACGACCGCGCCAGATCGAGCAAGACCTCCGGCCGGAGCGCGGGGACGATCCGATCTGGAGGGCGGAAAGTCGGCGTGTCCTCGCCCGCCAGAAGTGCATTCACAACCGCCTCCTCGACCGCTTCAACGCTCGCCTGGAATACCGGATCGAGGAGTTCGTCGTTGAGCAGCGTCACCTGAGAGGTCGCCGGGCCGGATTGCGGCAGCGGAACCGGATTGGCGACGCTGAAAGCCAGGAAGATGTCGCCGGAATTGTTGCCGCCCGGCGTTCCGCCCCGGCCTATGCCGATCGACGCCCGCTTGGCGACGCGCCGCAGCTGCAGGGGCGAGAGCGGCAGGTCGGTTGCGAAGATGGCGATGATCGAACCGGTCTCGCGGCGGAAGAGCGGTGCGTCCGGGATGTGCCGTCCGACGGGCACGCCGAGCACCGTCAGCCATTCCCGCACCCCATGATTAGCCTGGACGAGTGCTGCGATCGTGCCGGAGCCGCCCTCCAGTTCCAGGCGGCGGGACGCGGTGCCCGTGCCGCCCTTAAATCCATAGGCGACCATGCCGGTGCCGCCGCCGACCGATCCTTCGGGCAAAGGTCCGCGCGCCGCCTCGTCGAGCGCACTCAGCGCCATCGCCTCGGTCACATGCTGGCCGTTGATGTCGCTCAGAACGCCGTCATAGGTCTCGGCGATGACCGGCATCGCCCACAGATGCATCGCGTCGAACTGGAGCCGGTAGCGGCCCGTCATCCAGCGCACGGCAGCATGGTGCACGATGCCCACGCTATGGGTATTGGTGATCAGGACCGGGCCGCAGAAATAGCCGGCTTCCTCAATCCAATGCGTTCCGGTCATCTCGCCGTTGCCGTTCAAGGCGTGGAAGCCGGCCCAGACCGGCGACAGATCGCGATCGGTTGACCGGGGTATGATGGCGGTCACGCCCGTGCGCACCTGCGGCGGGCCGTCCGACTTGAGGGTTGCGAACCCTACAGCGACGCCGGCGACATCGGTGATGGCGTTTTGCGGGCCGGGCGTCCCGGGAAAGGGTAGCCCCAAGTCGCGCCCGCGCGGCTTCTTCGCTTGATCCATCAGACTCTCCGGACCCGACCCGACCCTGAGCCCGCTTGACTCCGAGTCAGGCCGCTGGCGCGGGGGTCGGCCGGCCGGATTAGGCGCATGCACTAGAAACCTCGCGGATCGAGGAAACGCCGCACGACGTTGTCGGTGATCTTCGAGACGTTGTTGTCGTAACCGTTGTGGGAAAGGCTGCCGGCCCACGAGATCGATCCCACCGAGAACACCGCGCCATTCTGCGGCATCTCGAAGAACACGATGTCGGCACGCACCAACGGGCTCTCGTCGCCGCTCAGCCCCGGACCGGTCTCCAAGAACTCCTCCGGGACGAGGAAATAACCATTTGTGTGCCCTTCCGAGCGCGCCAGGATGTAGGCGTTCAAGGGGGTGCCGAGCTCGGGCGAAGCGCGATCCAATTCGAGCCCCGCCGCACCCCCGCCGATCAGGCCGAAATCGCCGATCCGTTCGTCCGCGCCGACGCCCTCGAAGACGAACTGAACCTCCGGCTTGAAGCTGTCCGACATCCGCACGAAGTAGGACGAGATATCGAAACCTTGTGCCGCGAAGCCGACGCCGACGAGCCCCTGCGGTGCGCGGCCCTGGCGCAGCCAGAGGCCGCCATAGCGGCCGTCGAACCCCTGATAATACTCACCCACCTCGGTCGGCCAGGCGCGGATGCCGGTTTCGGCGCGGCGTAGCTCGATGATGCCGGGGAAATCGCGATTGAAGGCGACGCGCCAGTAGAACCCGTCGCCGCCCATATACAGGAGCCGGCCGCCACGCTTCGCGTACGTATCGACGGCGTCCCACATCTCCGTCGAGACGTATTCGGGGTGACCGGCGCGACCAGGATGTCGAAATCCGACTGGTCAGACTGAGTGGCGCAGCGCCCGCCCCGACCGACAAGCTGCCGCTGCCGGACATCGTCGCCGGCGAAAATCCGCTGATCGCCCACTCGCCGCTCTGGCTCGACGGCGCGATGGTCGAGGTACCGGTCTATGACCGCGCGCGGCTCATGCCGGGCACGCGCCTCGCCGGACCCCTGATCGTCGAGCAGCAGGACTCGACCCTGGTCGTCGGCACGCAGCAGATCGCGGTCGACGATTTCGGCAGCATCATCATCGGGATGAAACAATGACCAGTGACCCGATCCTCGCCGAGGTGGTGCGGCATGGCCTGCAGGCCGTCGCCGAGGAAATGGGCGCGGCGCTGATCCGCACCGCGCACTCGGTCAACATCCGCGACCGCCGGGATTTTTCCTGCGGCGTGTTCGATGCGCAAGGCCGGCTGATCGCGCAGGCTGAGCACATCCCCGTGCATCTTGGCCTCATCGCCGGCGTCGTCCAGCGCTGCGTCGCCGCGTCCGGCCGTGACATCGCGCCGGACAGCATGATAGTCACCAACGACCCTTGGCTCACTGGCTCGCATCTGCCCGACGTGGTGGTCATCGCTCCGGTCGACCGCGACGGCGTACGGCTCGGCTATGTCGCCAACATGGCGCACCAGGTCGATCTCGGCGGCATGGCGCCCGGCAGCCTGGCGCTCGGCACGGTCGAGATCATGCAGGAAGGGTTGCGCGTCCCTCCGATGATGCTGGTGCGCGACGGCGAAGTCGAAGCTTCGACCCTCGCTCTGTTCAGGCTCGCCAGCCGCACGCCGGAGATGGTGGCGGGCGATCTGCTCGCCCAGGCCGCGGCCAATTCTACCGGCGCGCGTCGCCTCGCCGATCTCGTCGGCCGCACAGGGACGACGCGGTTCGACGCGGCAGTGAATACGCTGATCGCCACGACCGCCCGCCGGCTGGAGCAGCGGTTTCGTGCGCTGGACGGGCGTGAAAGCGCATTCGAGGACGTTCTCGAATGGTCCGAAAATGGCCGCGACGTCGATTTGCCGGTGAGAGTCCGGCTGACGGCGAAGGACGGCCGGCTCGCCGCCGATTTCACCGGCACGGCGGGACAGGTGGAGGGGCCTATCAACGCGCCGCGCTTCCTCACGTCGAGCTGCCTGCTCTATGTCGTCAAGGCGCTGCTCGATCCCGAGATCGCGTCCAATGCCGGGCTGTTTTCGCAGATCGATCTCGTCACGCCGGCAAGGAGCATCGTCGACGCCGAAGCGCCCGCGCCGGTGGCGCTCTGCACCTCGATCACCAGCCAGCGTATCACCGACGCCCTGCTCGGCGCGTTCAACGCGCTCACGTCCGAACGCGCCATCGCCGCCTCGACCGGCAGCATGAACGCGCTGATCATGGGCGGCGTCGATCCGCGCACGGGAAAAGCCTATTCCTATGTCGAAACCTATGGCGGCGGACAGGGCGGCCTGCCGCGGCGCGACGGCGCCGACGGCGTGCATTCGCACATGACCAACACAGCCAACTCGCCGGTCGAACTGATCGAGCGGGAGTATCCCCTAACCGTCCTGCATTACGGGCTCGTGCCGGGGAGCGGCGGTGCGGGAGAATTCCGCGGCGGCCATGGCCTGACACGTTCGATCCGCCTCGAATCCGACGCCGTCGTGACCGTCCATCTCGACCGCACCCGGCACCGGCCCTGGGGTGTCAACGGCGGCGCGCCGGGCGGCCATTCGCGGCTCACCGTGCGCGACGTGAGCGGCGAGCGACTTTTGCCCGGAAAGAGCACGACCGCGCTCGGGCGCGGCGCGGTGGTTACCGTCGAGACCGCCGGCGGCGGCGGCTGGGGCGATCCGGCGCTCCGCTCGGCGGATGCGCTCGAAGACGACACGCGCGGCGGTCTTTCGGGTCGCGATGCACGATAATGTCAAAGGCTTATCGCTCGTTTTGCTCTTTATATAGAGAATGGCCCATGTGGCTCGTTTTTCATCGCCGGACAGCCTCCTTTAGGCGTCAGATCGACGAGAATTCGCGTTCATTGAGCGGACCTGGTTTGCGGCCAATTCCCGGACCCCTTGCCGAGGAATGGCCTCTCTCGTCGAGCAGAGCGCCAGAATAGGCGTCAATCGTGCCTCCGATCGAAATCTCGCGCACGGTTATGAGATTCCTCGAGCGCAATTGTGAAACTGGCTGAGTCGGAATTGTGAGACTCCGCAACACGGCGCGTAGTCTCACGATATCTGAATCGCCTGCCCGTCGCTCCGCGGCCGGGGCGACAGCCTTGCCCCGAGTGCCGCCGCGTTCCCGGCAAGCGCGGCATCGATCAGGCCTGCTCGAACACGCTCCCGTTTCCGCCGTGGCAGCTTTTCGGCGGCGATCCAGCGCGGATCAGCCAGAATTTGACGCGCCAGGCGCTCGTATTCGGCCGAGGAGCGCTTCTGTAGCTGGACATGCGGCCGTCGGCTCGACCTTGAGAGCCGTTCCCGCCGTGGCGCGGCCCGCCGCACCAGGTGGGCGGCGGCAGGCGGCGACGTACCGTCAACGCGCGGGTCGGCGCCGAAGATATCGTTGAGGGCAAGCAGCGTGAGGAAACGCCACCGTGCCGGCAACTGGCCGACCGGCGCATCGGCGCCGACGGCATGCCGGACATCATAGGGACAGCGCCAGCCCGCTTCATTGAACCAAAGCGCCAGCACGGGTCGCGCTGCAGCGGGGTGGTCGAGCGGCGCCCAAAGCATCGCAAGCGCCTTCTCGAACTGCCCCCGCGCGGGATTTTCGTGATCGACGCTTGCGGTGATCCGCTGCTGGACGGCAAGCGTCCACCGCATAAGGTTACGGTCGTGCCGGTCGCACTCCCCTCCCCTATCGGCCAAAATCACGCCGCAAGAGCTGCAAACAGGCCGCGCGCGACCGTCGAGCAGGCGGAAAGCCACGGAAAGACGGCGGTGGCATGACAGGCAGCGATCGAGCAGCAACTCGCCATGAGTTGGGCAGATGCAACGTTCGGCGAGCATCCAGCCGGCCCGCAAATAGCCGTCGCGCCCCGCGGATTGATCGGCAGCGAAGCAGGCGAGACAGACCGGGGTCGACCCGGTCACTATCGACGGCGTCCATTCCGGTCCCCTGCTCACGTACCATGCTCGAGCTCGTAGTGGGTAGCGCCAGCTCAACGACAAACGCTGCAGTCGCTCGGGGTCGACACCGCAGGCCCGCGCCCATGCCTGAGCCTGATCCACGGTCGGAGCTCGGTCGTCGATCGTCGTGGGCGTGGGCGTGGGCGTGGAAAAGCTGTTTCCGTCGCCGGCGAAATGGCCCGCCAGCTCTTCCGCTGTAAGACCATAACGGCATGCCACCCGCGCCATCCAGGATGACAGCAATTCGTCACGACGGGGCCGCGGCGCCATGGGGAGACGACCCGGCCCCATCAACCGACTGCCGCCTGCGGCATCCGCCGGCGCGCCGACTGCGTCATCGACACAAGCGGCAGCACGAGATCATCGCCGAAGCTCACAAGGTCGAGCCGTTCCCTCCCCGACCGGATCGCCTCCTCAGCCGCCGTTTCGATCAATCGAAAAATCCGGGCCGTGACGCCGCTGGTGAGCACATGGATCCGCTCACGAACCGCGGCGCTTTCGAGGTCGGAAGGCGCGCGCAGGGGCAGGATACGGGACAGGCTCTTCAAGAGCCGCGCAAGGGCATGGTCGTTCTTCCAGGGTTTTAGGTGAAACGCCTCGAAGCGCTCGGCGAGTTGCGCGTCCGTGAGCAAGGCCTGTCGCGCCAGATCGGTGCCGGCGCAGACAAGCGGAACCCTCAGGTCATTTGCGAGAAACCGCAGGGCATTCAGAAAAACCCGCTGTTGCCGGTAGGTCCCCGCCAGCATGCCGTTGACCTCGTCGAGCACGATCATCCTGGCGCCGACGGTGCGCAGCAGCGAGCGGCAGATGTCCTTCTCCCGGGCAAGTGTGCCGCCGACGAGCGCCGGGGCTTGCACGCTGGCCAGCAATTCCCGGTAGAGATCGCGCTCGATCGGTTCCGAGGGCACCTGCGCCAAGACGACAGGCCTCGTCGTAACGCCGGTCGATTGGCAGAAGGTGGCCGGATGCGCACGCTCGAATTTGCGGATGATCTTGGTCTTGCCCATGCCTGTGTCGCCATAGATCAAGAGGCAGGGCATGCGGTCGCGTGGCGGATAGTCCAGTAGGGAATTTAGGCGGACGAGTGCCGCCTCCGCCTGCTCGAACCCGATCCAGCGGTCGGCCTTGATCCAGGCAATGCGCTCTTCGTCGGGCAAAGCGGCATAGCGGCGATAGCTCTCGTCGAGGTGTTCATATGTCCCCTCCCCTCTCATGACCATTCCTCGACGGCGTAGACGGGGACCTTGCTCCAGTCGATCGGCCGCTCATCCTCGATTTGCGCAGGCTCGGCCGCAACCGGCGAGTTTGACGCGGCATCGCCGAGCGCTCGGTCGCGCCTTTCCGCCAGTTGACGCGCCGCCCTGGTTCGCAAGGTCGCTTCATCGACCAATGCGCGTTGCGCCTCGATGGTCTCGAAGATCAGCTGCTCGTCGACCAGCGCAAGACCGTGCTCCCGCAGGGCGGTCCGGGCACGGCGATGTTCGCCAAGCGTGATCGGCGGGCGTCGTAGATCGGCAAAGCGGATCGGCCAGCGCTTACCGTCCGGAGCACGCACGAAAATCCTCGAAAGATCGCGTGGGTCGTAGGAAACGGGCAACGGCCGATCGAGCCGGCCGGCCCAGATGCTGAGGACGTCATCCCAGTAGCGAAGACCGAACAGGTGAATGCCGTCGCGCCGCACCAACCGGTCGACGCTGGGAAGGAAATCGACCATGAAACCGGCCAGATCGTGGGGATGACGTACTGGTCTGGCACGACGGGCCGCGGCCTCATGCCAGGCCGCCAGAGGTGGAATTCCAAGCGTTCCATGCCGATCGGCGTGGTAGCGCATGATCTCGAGCGCCATCCACCGCTCCAGCTCATCCATCGTCATCGTCGCATTGGCGGCGGAATCGTAGCCGCCGCGCTCGTCGATGTCGCTGAACGTCGTGCCTGGCAGAAGATGGACAGCGCCCATCATGGTGCCGATCAGCCGTTCGATGTGACCACCATAGTGGGGTGTGGCGACCGGACGGTGGATGAGTTCGATGCCGTATTCCTCAGCGCCGCGCCGAAGGGCACGCGACCGGAATTCCTTGGCGTTGTCGAGATGAATCGCGTCCGGAAACCCGGAGATCGGCCACTCCGTATCGATCCCCAGCCCGGCGAGCCATGATTCTTTCGGCTGCACGATATGCTGGATCGCGAGAGCCACCGAGACCGTCGACGGCGCCTCGAGCGTCAGGTAAAACCCGGCAACCATGCGGCTTGCGATGTCGATGGCGAGCGTCAACCATGGCCTCTGCAGCGGCCGACGATACTGGCGATCGACGACGATGACATCGACCAGCGTATGGTCGATCTGGACAACGTCGAACGCGAACTCCGCGGTATATTCCCCCGGCACTGGCCGGAAGCGATCACGTGCTGCTTTCGAGCCAAGCCGTGCCTTGGTCAGTTCGGCAGGATCCATGGCCGTGATCCGCGCCTTTACCGCATGCCAGGACGGTGCGCGCACGCCACGCGACCGGCAGAGTCTGCGGATTTCCTTGTGCAGCCGGTTGATGCTCGGCTTCTGGCGTGTCTTGTAGAAGTCCCGCACCGCTTCGGCGATCACGGCTTCGGTCTCGTCCGGCAATCGGCGGCTGCCTTGCCGCGTCCCCGCAGGGCGCGGCAGCAGCGAACTCGTGACGGGATGCTCCTGATACGCCCTGGTCAGTTCATAGAGCCGAGTGCGCTTCAGGCCGAGTTCATGGCAGGCTCGGAAGAAATCTGCCCGACCTGGGCTGTCGAGCGACACAAGCCTTCGGATCACGACTTCCCTTGCAACCGCCTCGCTCCAGGCGGTGTCATCGATCGTGTCCTTGTCGGGTCCGTGAACCACAGCAGCCTCGCTGTAAAGTTCGTCCGATCGAATACTACGAAAAATCCAGTGATTCGGCTAGAATCCGCCAATGAACTCCGAACATGATTCGCGCCAGATCAATAGCTTGTCGTCCGCCGATGAAACGCGAGCGACAGCCCGAATCGTCGATCAAAACCTCGAAAAACGTACTCGGCACGGCTCTGCTCGATCACAGGAAACGCCCCCGGGTGTCGCCCTGACCGCGCCGGCGGGCTCGGCCGACGACGACGCGCCGATCGCCGAGGACCTGCCCGACATCATCGATGTCGTCCTGGACATGGGCCGTGTGCCGGAAGAGCCGCCAGCGGAAGCCCCCTCCCCTCCCCTCGCGGCCGTCCCCACCTCGCGATTGCCGGGCCATCTCGACGCGCTCGCCGATCGGGCGCGCGGCTATGTCGAGGCGGCGAGTTCGGCCAACACGCGGCGCGCCTACGGGTCAGACTGGAGGCACTTTGCAAGCTGGTGCCGGCGGCAAGGCGTTGAGCCGTTGCCACCGGCCCCGCAAACCGTCGGCCTCTACATTACCGCCTGCGCCTCCGGGACCGTGACCGGCGACAAGAAACCGAACTCCGTTTCCACCATTGAGCGCCGGCTGTCGTCCCTTTCCTGGAACTACTCCCAACGTGGGCTAACGCTGGATCGCAAGGATCGTCATATCGCAACCGTCATGGCCGGCATCCGCAACAAGCACGCAGCCCCACCTCGCCAGAAGGAAGCGGTGCTGCCCGAGGATCTCATCGCCATGCTGGAAACGCTCGACCGCGGCACCCTGCGCGGTCTGCGGGATCGTGCCATGCTGCTCCTTGGCTTCGCCGGCGGACTGCGCCGTTCCGAGGTCGTCGGTCTGGACGTAGGCCGCGACCAGACCGAGGAGTCTTCCGGCTGGGTGGAAATTCTGGACAAAGGCATGCTGCTGACATTGCGGGGCAAGACCGGCTGGCGGGAGGTAGAAGTCGGCCGCGGCTCTTCCGACACGACCTGCCCCGTCGTGGCGCTTCAAACCTGGCTGAAGTTTGCGCGTATTGCCCACGGCCCTCTGTTCCGGCGCGTCACCGGCCAGGGCAAGGCGGTCGGCGCCGAGCGGCTCAACGACCAGGAGGTCGCGCGCTTGGTCAAACGCACGGCACTCGCCGCCGGCGTGCGCGGCGACCTACCCGAAGGCGAGCGCGCAAAGCTGTTTGCCGGACATTCATTGCGGTCAGGCCTCGCCTCCTCGGCCGAGGTCGACGAACGTTATGTGCAAAAGCAGCTCGGCCATGCGTCCGCGGAGATGACGCGCAGATACCAGAGGCGCCGTGACCGATTCCGGGTGAATCTGACAAAGGCCTCGGGGCTCTAGAAAGCCCCCTCCCCTGCCCCGCTCGATCATCGGGGTACGGTCAGGTCTTAGGGGGCGACAACACCTCATCGAGCACCGCCAGCGCTGTGTCCAGACTATCGGCCGTGGCCGCCTCATAGTCGGGCATGATCATCAGCTGCGATATGGCGCGGTCGACAAATTCCGGGTTCAGTTTCTCCAACCGGTCCTTGGTCCGGGAAACCTGCTCGGGGAACGCTCGCAGAGCTTCGACCAGAGGCTCCAATTGGGTGCGTGCTGCAGCAGCGATATCGAAAATGTCACGTGGTTTGGCTTCCGCTCCCCTGTAGTAGACCTTCTTAGCGATGATTTCCGGAATGGTCTCGATCTGCACGGCCCTGCCCTCGACGTTTCGTATCTGGAAGGGCATCAACGTCAGCGGTCCGGCTACGATGAAATCGATCTCGCCGACATCCTCGAATGCGAACTTTTGGAACCGCAGTCCGTCGCCCTGATAGGCTGACGGCACCAGATCAAAACGCAGTCGGCTTCTGGACGGATCGATGAACCCAAGCAGTTGAGGATCATCCAGGAAGATATCGATGTCATGGCTTTCGCGATGACCGATCTGAATCATCATTGCCGTACCGCCGCCAAACGACCATTCGAAGTCGTGGCCGCCAGTATTCTCTCGCAGCTGGTCAATCAGATCGACGGCAATGCTAAAAAGCCGCCGCCACTCGGAAGGGCGCCGACCATCCTGTCCGACCATCACGCAGCGAGCGGATAGCTCTCGCCGGACCAGGCAGAGAACGCAGCGGCAAATGCCTGCAGATCGGGGACAGGGATATGATGGACAGCAGCAAACTCGACCTGCAGCAAAGGAGAAACCTCACCGAGAAAGGTGCTGACATGGCCAGGGTGCTGTTTGGCCAAGTCGAGATCCACAAGGCAATGCGCCAGCATCGCGTCGTCCAGCTGCATGCTGTAGGGCGCGTTCACGGTCGTCAGGACGGAAGCCAGATGCTTGTTCATAGTCGCGGTAAGGTAATCTTTTCGAGCTCGTGACACAAGTTGCGGCCGCCGTCGCCGTCGAGAAGGCAGATAACATTCCTATCGACAATGTACCTGTGATCAATGGCGATTGATATCGCGCAGCAAGTTCGCCAGAATCGCGATGATCGCCACCTGTACCATGCCGAATTGCCCTTTCCTCGGACGAGAACCCCCGAACATGTCCGATACCCCGATCCGCCTCCCCGACGCCGTTACGGTGGAAGCCGTCCTCGCCGGTCTGGACCCAGCCTCGGCCGGCCAAGATCTCGCCCCTGCCCTTTCGGACGCATTCCCCGGCTTCGCGTTCTCAACGGCGGCGGTTGACGATTTCTACTGGCGCGATGCCCGAACGGTTTTGGCGGCTGACGGCGCACGGCTAGGCGATCATCGTGCATGGGTCGAACGCGAACTTGCGGCCCATGACGGTGATCTGGCCGCCTTTTGGAACCGATATCGCGACAGTGGTCTTTGCTTTACCGAATGGCGCGGCACCGCGGCGTTCGGTTTCGCCCCGACCGGACCAGGTGTCGCCGACTTCGTCCAGCTCTCGTTCGGTCGCGAGATCGAGGTGTTGGCCGGGCCAGTCGTCGATCCCAGCTATCGCCCCTGGAGCGCCGACGATCTTCTCGAGCCGTCCTGGGTCCAGCGCGAGCCGGTGACGGATGCGCCGGTGCTTGCTGGCCCGGTGTTCCGGCTGCAACGTCGCAGCGGACTTATCCATATGCGTAGTTTTCTGGCCACCCGGCAGCGCCTGGAACGCGAGGAGCGCGAAGTCCGGCGTCCGGAACTGGAGGCCCGAGCCACCCAGGAGGTAGGGCGCGATTATATGAAGGAGACACCGTTCCTGAAACTCAATCCGGAATGGTTCGATCTCGTCCCGCGCGAGGTCCGAATGTTCCAGGACTGGCAGCGGTCCAGCGCTTCCGCGCAGCGGATTTTCGAGCACTGGGCCTTCGACATCAAGGACTATCAGGAACAGGGCCGGCGCAAGCTCAGCTTCATCCCGCGTCCGCTCAAAATGCCTGCTGAAAGGTTGCTCGGCGAAGAGGGTGGTTCCATCCACCGCCTGATGGAGCGCATCGAGGCGGTCGACGCCGAGGCCGGCCTGTCCTTCGCTTGGTTCTTCCTTATGACGCATGGCCACTGGGTCGATCCGGATATCGGACATGCAATCGCCGACGGCCTTCGCGCGGGGCGCGTGCGGCTGCTCGACCGCGACGCGCGGGTCCTGCTCGACTGGACGGACAATCGGTACATCTTCTGAAACTGCGACCGACGCCTGGCCGCCCAGCGGGCTCGATCCGCTATTGTTCCTCAATCCCTGACAGCACCCCGTGAGAATCCGCTCCCCGGGACCATGCGGTAATGCAGAAGCGATCAGTAACTAGGCCGCGCGCGCTTACAGTTGCGCTGAACTGCAATAGAGATCGCCGCAGTTTTTACGATGCGGCCCAACCCAATGTCGGTATCCTCCGCCTGAATCATTAGTCAGTGCCATCGGCCAAATCAAAGACGGCTATCCGTGATAGGGTGAAAGTGGGCAAGTGCACGCTGGCTATGGGGCGTACCAGCCGGTTGGCGCGAACTCAAAATCCTCGAATTTCCAGCATCGGGTGTTCTCAGCTGAGAACTTGGATTACGCTACCCCGGGCTAGACACAATACGCGCCATCAGCGTTAACTCCTCGTTAACCCTTAATTCATTGACGCACCCTGAGACTCACGGCATCTTACGCTCAAATTCAGAAAAGACCGTATCGAGCGTTTTTCATGCCTGAGAGCATCACTGTAGAAGCCCCCCGCGATTCTGCTCCGAAATCGCTCACGCGACTGATCGAGGGCGACGCGGATATCCTAAGTGCCCAGCTACAGCAACTGCGCGCGCGGGCCTTCCCGCCGTCGGCCGAGAAAGAACTGCGAAAGTTCATGGCCGGCGAGGCTGCTAAACTAATCGGCATCAGCGATGCCTATTTGCGAACGCTTGTCCTCGACGGCGTTATCCCTGAGGCCGAGAAGAACGCAGCAGGCCGTCGGCTCTACTCGCTCAAGCAAATTCACGACATCCGCGATCATCTAGGGAAGAACAAGAAGGGATATGTCCACAGGCGCGCGGACGGTGATAAGTTGCAGGTGCTCGCAGTAACGAACTTCAAGGGCGGATCTGGGAAGACCACCACCAGTGCACACCTAGCGCAGTTTTTCGCGCTTCGAGGGTATCGGGTCTTGGCTGTTGATCTCGACCCCCAGGCATCGTTGTCTGCACTATTCGGGATCCAGCCAGAATTCGATTTGGAGGCTAACGAAACAATTTATGGGGCGATCCGCTACGACGAGCAGCAGCGACCGCTCCGGGACATTGTACGCAAGACCTACTTCACCGGTCTCGATATCGTTCCAGGCAATCTCGAGCTTCAAGAATTTGAGCACGAGACCCCGCGCGCTTTGACGGAGAAGTCGCGCTCTGCGGACAAAATGTTCTTCACGCGAGTAGCTACTTCACTTACCTCGGTCCAGGGCGAATACGACGTTGTAGTTCTCGATTGCCCGCCGTCCCTAGGCTATCTGACACTGTCAGCCCTCTGCGCGGCCACCTCGGTACTGGTGACTATCCATCCGCAGATGTTGGATGTGGCATCCATGTCGCAGTTCCTGCACATGACGGCGGGATTGTTCGACGTGGTCGAAAGGGCAGGGGGCAATGCAGGCTATGACTTCTTTCGCTATGTCCTGACACGGTACGAGCCTAACGACGGTTCGCAGTCGCAAATTGCAGGATTGCTCAAGGGTCTGTTCGGAGATCGAGTTTTGACCAACGCGATGGTCAAATCTGCAGCCATTTCAGATGCGGGGATCACGAAGCAGACGCTCTATGAAGTGGGCCGCGAGAACTTCCATCGCCAAACCTACGACCGCGCCATCGAGGCACTGGATGCTCTCAACAGTGAAATCGAAGCGTTGGTGTCACAGACGTGGGGACGCAAATGATAAAGAGACGCGACGCCCTTAAGGAGTACCTGACGCCAATCACCTCTGAGTTCTCACCTGAGAACTCGCCACCTAGGCCTCGACCACAAGTTTCCTCTGGAGCCCTCCAGAGCATGAACGAAGCGATATCTGGCTTCACGCAGGAAGCCAATGAATTGCGCAAAGCGATGGCCCGCGGCGAAACAATCGTCGAAATCGATCCAACAGACATTGATTCATCTTTCGTGAAGGATCGTCTTGACGATTTCTCAGGTGAAGACTTCGACGCCCTCGTCCAAAGCATTCGCGAAAACGGGCAGATCCTGCCTGTTCTAGTCCGCCCTCACCCCGAGAAAAGCGGCCGCTATCAACTTGCATTTGGGCATCGTCGGGTCGCCGCTCTTCGTCATCTTGGCGGGAAGGTCAAGGCTTTCGTACGAGAGTTAACGGACGATGAACTGGTAATTGCACAGGGCAATGAGAACCTAGAACGAAAGGATCTTAGCTTTATCGAGAAGGCTCTATTTGCGTTTCGCCTCGAAGAGCTAGGGATGTCGCGCGCCGTCATTATGTCCACTTTCGGGACCAGCTCGAAAGGCGTGCTATCAGAAATGATTGCGCTCGCACGAAAGCTGCCAGTAGAACTGATCGAGGCTATCGGTTCAGCTCCTGGTGTCGGGCGGCCCCGGTGGGACGCCCTCGCAGCGCAGCTTGCAACAGCCGGTGACGTAGTTTGGAAGCAAGCTGTCGCAACAGCAAACTTCAATAAGCTGACGAGCCCAGAGCGGTTTGAAGCCATCCTCGAGGTACTCAGGGACCCAAGCTCGCGGGGTTCAAAGCCAACCCGTGATCCCGCGTACTGGGCCCCTAAAGACAAGTTAGTTAGCGTCACGGTGAAGGCGACCGCGAAGAAGGCGGTTGTGACCTACGAAGCCAAAGACGGCCCGAGCTTCGCAACATACATCGCACAGCAACTGGATGACCTCTACGAGGCGTTCCGGAAGTCGGAAAAAACATCAACAGGAGTTTGAAAACCGCAAAAGAAAAAGGCCCCCGAACGTCACCGCTGCGGAAGCCCTTCTCAGATCTAGGCAATCAGAGAATCACATTTCCGCGAATCACTGTCAAGAGTCTCGGCGTCGATTGGGCGAGCAGATTTCTTTTGCCTGATTGAAGGTGAAGGAAAATGGAGAGGGAAATTGCAACGACTCCCTTCGGGAGCCGGCCGATGTCGCTTGCCCTTATGGCAGCGCAAATCGGCGCTAAGGAGATTCCGAAGGGCAAGACCGTCGAAAAATGGCAGGTCTATCGCGATCTCTGCGAGGGGAAGACCATTGTAGGCATCGGCGATCGATCGCTGGCCGTCCTGGCCGGCTTGTTGTCATGCCATCCGGACGATGAACTGTCTGAAGAAAACGGGCTGATCGTCTTCCCGTCGAACAAGCAGCTGTCGCTGCGCTCGCATGGTATGGCAAACGCCACGCTCCGCCGGCACCTGGCGGCGCTGCTCGACTGCGGTATTATCCTGCGCAGGGACAGTCCCAACGGGAAGCGATATGCCCGCAAGGGCAGGGGAGGGGAATTGGAGGACGCCTTTGGCTTCTCCGTAGCTCCCCTGCTGGCACGCGCCGACGAGTTCCACGCAGCGGCCGAGCGTGTCCGTGCCGATGGTCGTGCACTGAAGCTGATGCGTGAGCGCATCACGCTGCAGCGCCGCGACATTGCCAAGCTGATCGAAGCCGCGATCGAGGAGGGCGCCCCGGGCGCCTGGCAGGACCTCTGGAGACGGTTCAGGGCCGTCGTGGACCAGCTTCCGAGGAAAGCGTGCATCGAAGAGCTGGCGCCGTTCGCAGCGGAGCTGGACGTGATCCGTGGTGAAGTCGACATCGCATTGAATAACTTCATGAATGTTACGAATCCGAGCGCCAATGAGTCTCAAAATGAGCAGCAGCAATCTGATTCAAATCCCGAGTCTCATTTTGAATTTGAACCCGCTTTCGAGAAAGCCAGGGGCACGGTCGAGCCTAGACCACAACCGGCGGAGCCGCCAAAAACGTATCACCTTGGACTTGTGCTGAAAGCCTGTCCGGATATTGCGGGTTATGCCGCCGGCGGAATCGCAAACTGGCGCGATCTGATGGCGACCGCCGCGCAGGTGAGGGGATATCTCGGGGTGTCGCCATCGGCCTACGAGGATGCCTGCCACGTCATGGGGCCGGAAGTCGCGGCGATTGTCGTCGCCTGCATCCTGCAACGGGCCCAGCATATCGACTCGGCCGGCGGGTACCTGCGTGCGCTGACGGAAAAAGCCAGGGCAGGGCAGTTTTCTGTCGGACCCATGCTCATGGCTGCGTTCAAGGCCTATTCCTCCGCGCCAGAAAGGAAAGCGGGATGATCTGGGGAGCTTCTGAAAACGGTTCCGGCGGGTGTTGGGGGCGGAAAAGGGGCACTGCCAGGCAGGTCAGAATCCACCGGATCGCTGTTGCGCTTTAGGCAGCCTGTTCAGGGTCGTTTCGTGAGCAAATCGTCATTTGACACAAATGCGTCGATCGACGGAGATTATCCTTGGGGAGGTGAACTACGCTCTGGACGTATACCGAGGCGAAAATGGGCAAATATAGAGACCATCGCGAGCGACGCGGGAAACGCCACGGCAATGAGCAGGGATCCTTCTCGGAGCAGATATACGAACCGAGCTACTTTCAAGACGCGCCAGGCGTGACCCCTGACACTGTCGATGCCGAAGTGATCTGGTTTAACGCCGGCAAGGGTTTTGGCTTCGTCAAGCTGTCGGATGGCGCCGAGGCCTATCTGCACATTCGTGTCCTCGAGGCGGCTGGCAGTAGCGATCTTTTCGACGGGACGCAGCTCAAGGTCACCGTGGAAAAAGGTCCTCGTGGTCCTCAGGTCGCAAAAGTGATCGACATCGGCGTGCAGACCCCGAAAACTCCTGCAGGCATGCAACTTGCGGGAGAAGCCACTGGCGAAAGCGATGCGCGGCTGGAGAGCCCAGGTACGGTCAAGTGGTACAATCCCGAGAAGGGCTTCGGCTTCATAGCGCCCGAGGACGGTCAAAACAATATCTTCGTTCACGCCAGCGCTCTGACCCGGTCGGGGTTCAGCGTCCTGGAAGAGGGACAAAAGGTGATTTTTGAGGCCGGGCAGGGCAAGAAGGGCATGGAGGTGAGGGCCATCCGTCTGGCCGAGTAGCCGACTGCCTGTACGAAAAAGCCCGCTGCCGGGAGGAGGTGGCAGCGGGCTCGATTTTCGAACACGGCGCGGGAGGAGGTGCACCGCATCCAGCATCGGCATCGCATCTGGGAGGAGTAGATGGCCGATACGGGATCATACCGCGCAGCGCTGATATTGCAATGCACAATTTTGTATTGCACGTGCGAAAGTCGCAATCGAGCCCGCCGTGAAACAGCTCGAGGTACCTGGCGATCTAGAACGCCGGGCTCAGCGAACGGTTTGCCAGCCGACCAGAATCCACTGACAGCCGAGGCCACTCTTTGTGCGAGGTTCAACGGAAGGGCAGGGGAGGCATCTCGCCGTCCGCCGTGCGCCAGATCCATGCGCCGATTTCCGGACGTGACGTGATCAGTTCTTGCAGCGCCCCGTCGTACGCATCGTCCGCCGAGGGCGGAACAACGTACAGAGCGACCGGCTGCGATTGGGACTGCAACATAGCGGCTGCCGTCGGCTGTTCGGCCGGCAGATTGTAGCGCAACCCCTTAACGCTGCGATCACGCAGCCTGGCCAGTGTATCTACCAGCTTCTTTTCGTAGGCGGAGTCGTAGGGAACCCAGTTTTCGGCCACGACCATGAGAGCCATGTCCTCGACGACCGCAAGGCCGGCGGGCGTCAAGCCGAACGTAGCGATCGTCATCAGGTGAGAAGCCTCGTCGGCTTCCCACAGTGACAGCTCGTTCGCGAAGCGCCCCTGGAGACGTCCGTGCAGACCTTCGTCGAGCAGCAGCGGAAAGTCCGGCAGGTGCTTGACGATCAGCCGGTGACCGCTGCGCGTCGGAGCGAAATCCTTCACCTCACCCACCAGGATCATCAATTTGCGTGGACCGCTTTTTGGCGGCAGCGCCGGAACCAGCGCCGCGGCCCGACGCTGTTCGATTGCCGCCTTATCCGCCGCGCGGAATGGCTCGGGCACGAAGAGCGTCTCTGTGAGCGGTCCACCCTTTACCGTCATCTGGCCTGCGGCCTCGATCAGGTGCCAACGAATGTTCCACCAGTGACGCTTGCCGGCCCATCGCGATGTCCAGGCTGTGAGCTCGGCTTGGTGCCAGAGATAATGGAGCACGCTGCGCAAAGAGAGCTTTTTCGCGTCACCAGCGACAGTGTCACTGCCATTCGCCCCTGGATTGGGAGCTGCCCGTGTTCCGATCTTCGTCAGGCTGAAGGCAACTTTCAGCGCCGACATTCCACTTTCGGCATCAACCTGGATAGCGTTGCCCATCAACACGCCGAGCCCCGACAATTCGTCCGGTGGCTCATAGGATGGGCAGGCGGGATCATGCCCGCCGCCTGACATCGGCATACGCTTGACAATGTACTGGTCGCCGACCTGGGCGATGTACATAGCCAGTCCACCATCCTTGCACAGGCAAAGTGGTCGGATTCGCTTACGGTAAGCGTTAGCTAATGCGTTGAAGAACTCTGGTGCTGTCTCCTCGATGATCAGATCGGCAAGTTTGAATCGTCGCATCGCCTCCATCGCTCCGGACGCCGCCGCATCCCCTGTCGAGCATTGATTCACGGTTTCAGCGACGATGCAACCGTCATGATGCTCCTCCAGGCGCCGGTGCGATGGCGCGCTTCGCGCGACGGCGGGTGCTTGTAGAGGCAGAGGGGAGGCCGGGACGCGATGGCGGGCCGAGGTCAGGAGAGAGGCTCCCGGCGCCCGTCGCGGAGAACGATCATGACCCATATGGAAATTCAGGCGCCGGCGCACAACGCGCCCAACGGCTACAAGGTCGACGTCAGCCGCGGCCAGCGCATCGGCCGTGTATCGTCGGAATGGTTCAACCGGCCGGACGACGAACGCTATTTGTCGCTCACCGATCTCAACAACGCCGTGAAGCGGCGGTCCGAACGCAGCAAGACGCGTATAGTGGAAAGCGAGGCGATCCGTGTGGAAGCGTCTCGCGACAATCCCGAGCGTCTGACGCTGATGCTGCCCGATTCACACATGCCGGTCGCGCCGACGCACTGGAGTTTTGGTCAACTCGCCAGCCTGGTCGGGGCACCTGCGACGTATCTCCGCCAGCTGCCCGCGGCACTCGCCGGTATCAACCTGCAGTACGGACTTTCCACGCACCGCGCCGAGCAGGTGAAGATGTTGGAGATCGAGAACGGCCGCCTAGAGCTGCGGGCGGTTACGGGTCCGGACTACGGCAGGATATTCGATTCAGAACTGATCGACGCGGTCCAAAAAATCGCCGGCAACGGCACTGGCGACACGCGTTGGAAGGTGCCAGGCGTGCTCGACTGGTCGACCAGCATCTACAATCCCAACGTCGATATCTCGAAGGATACGACCACGCTCTATGCCTCCGATCGCGACATCTTCGTGTTCCTGGTCGACGACCTGAACCCGATCGAAGCTGGGCGGCTGCCGAACGGCGAACCCGATTTGTACTTCCGCGGTTTCTACGCGTGGAACAGCGAGGTCGGCTCGAAAACACTAGGAATTGCAAGCTTTTACCTGCGTGCCGTTTGTTGCAACAGGAATCTTTGGGGCGTCGAGGATTTCCAGGAAATCACCATCCGGCACTCCAAATATGCCGCCTCGCGCTTTGCGCTTGAAGCAGAGCCGGCACTGATCCAGTTCGCCGAATCCTCGCCTATGCCGTTCATCAACGGCATCAAGGCAGCGCGTGAGCTCGTCGTCGCCCGCAACGACGACGATCGTACGACATTCCTGCGCAAGCGTGGTTTCTCAAAGGGCGAAACCACGAAGATCATCGATGCCGTGCTCACGGACGAAGGCCATCCACCGTCATCGGTCTTCGATTTCGTGCAGGGCATCACCCGTGTTGCCCGCGACAAGCAGCACCAGGATGTGCGGCTCGAAATGGAAGGCAAGGCCAAAAAGCTCCTCGACCTCGTCCACTGATCCTCCGACCACCAGGCCGATCATCGCCACTCGGGGCGCCGTTCTCCCAGCCAGGAGGACGGCGCTTTTCGTCGTGACGGGTCAGAAGGTCGCACAGGGACTTGCGGCCGCCC
Source organism: Mesorhizobium australicum (assembly GCF_900177325.1). Lineage (NCBI taxonomy): Bacteria > Pseudomonadati > Pseudomonadota > Alphaproteobacteria > Hyphomicrobiales > Phyllobacteriaceae > Mesorhizobium > Mesorhizobium australicum. Next base: position 53,673 of record NZ_FXBL01000003.1, read on the forward strand.
GCCACGGAGCATGCCGATGACTGAAACTACCCAAACTCCCATGCCCTTGCTGACGCCCGATCAGCGCGATCAACTTCTCGCCAATGGCCGCCAACCCGGTGGCGACCACGTCCCGGTGGTCAAATTCTTCAATCCGGTCGGCGTCGGCACCTGGCTCGCTACCGAGCTCGACGCGGACAACGATACATGCTCCGGCCTCGCGGATCTTGGCTTCCCGGAGATTGGATCGTTTAGCCTGGAAGAACTTGCCGCGCTCGAGCTGCCGTTCGGCATGCATATCGAGCGCGACGTCTTCTTCACCGGTGCGTTCCCGATCTCGGCCTATGCCGAAGCGGCCCGTGAGACCGGCAGCATCACCACGGCCATCCGCATTCTTTCCAATGCCGCGCGGGCACAGCACGGGGAGCGGACCTGATGCGCTTCCGTCCGTGGCCCAAACCCGAACCCTACCGCGACACGTCGCGCAAGCGCGCGGCTTTCAAACGCAAGCAACGCCTCGAACGGGAGGCGCTGCCACTCTTTTCGGAAATGATCGCTGCAGGCCAGCATGGCGTCGACGAAGAAATGGTTCGCCGCCATGTCTGGTGGGACGAACGCGAACGCGAGCAGCGCGCTTTGCGCGCCGCCCGGTGGCGCGAAGCCCGTGCCCGGTTGTTCGCGCTCGGCGACGGTCTTCGCCTCACGGTCCGGAAACTCTGGCGGGGTTGCCCGTATCCCGCCGATCCCGCCTATCTGCTCGACCTGCTGCACCAGATCGCCGTCGGTCGGGTCGATCCTAAACGGCCGCCCTGGGTCTTTGACGGCAAGCTAACGGCGCACACCACGCCGAACCCCGAGAAATTCGATGAAGCGTTCCGCCAGATCGGCCGTCGAAAAATCGGCGGCGGCCCGAAGGCCACGCCGGCCGACGAGTTCCTGTTCTGCTGTCGCTTGGCAGTTAAACGTAAGAATGCGCCTGTTTCGCTTCGATTGAGCATTTAATTATGAGAATCCTGACTGCCGGATTCTCAAATTAACTGCATTTGCAAGGAGGGTTTCGGCCTGCGGGCTTTGGCTATCATGTTCTCGGCGGTTCCGGTGAATCGGACCCTGTTATCGCCCATCATGTGACCGCGCAGCATTCGGAGCATTTCCGGCCCGGCACGCTCGACGATGGCTACCCCGGCCAGCAGCGCCGGCCGCATGCGAAGCCGGAGAATCGGACTCGCGGGCGTGGGCAGGTTCTCCTGTTCTGCGGCAATGATGCCATCAAGATCCGGAATGATGGCGCCGAGCACCCTGAAGCGCCAAAGCTCGTCCTCGCGTGGCGGAGGTAGTGGCGCTCGTCGCATCAAGAGAAGCCGGGCAATATCGGCTGGCGATGTCCAGGTTCGGATGCCGCGCTCGGCCTCATCGTCGAGCAGCTTTTCGCCCCGAAGAGCCGCATCGCGATATTGATGGAAAGGGGAGGGGAGTTCGCGCCCGCCGAGTTCCCGGAACAGGTCTCCACAGTGAGGACAGGTGATGCGCCAACCAAGCAGTTGGCTTCTCAAGGTTGGCCCCGGTTCCCTATGACCGAGACTGCAGCTCGAACAGTACTGCAATGGTCTCGCGGCGATCATCCGGCGTGACGACTGCGCGACATTGGCGAAGGTCATTCGACGCACGACGGCCGGCTCGGTGGCGAACATCCTGGCCAGGCGGATTTCCTGATCGCCGCTCAAATGGAGATCAGCTTCTCGCAGCGAGCGAACTTCCGGCAGGCAATGCCGCAGCATCACGAGCGGTGGGACCGCGTAGAAGGCGGCGTGCCGGCTGATCCAGGAGGACAGAAGTTCATCGGCAACCGGTGGCAGACATACCGGCAGATGCCGTTGTGCCGCCGGTTGCGTCATGCGAATGCCGCCTCGGCATCGAACTCCGGCTCCCAGTTCTCGACCGCTTGGTTGGTGATCTGCTCGCTGCCGTTTCCGATGGCGTCGATCGCCAGGCTGTTGATCATGTGGAAGATGCTGGCCGTGATGCCCTCGGTGATCTGCAGCATCCGTCGCAGTGATTTCGGCGTGAGCACCGACGGGCGACGCAGCGGCGTATTACGCAGGATCGACGCCACCAGGGTTTCGAACTGCTCGTTTGCCGCCCACCTGTTCAGGGTGAACTGCTCGAACCGGCGCGCAAGCTGGACGTCGCCGCTGATCGCCTCCCGCGCCTCGTTGACGCCGAAGCAGACCAGCGAGATGTTCAGGCGGTTGCTGAGGAAGCGCAGCGTGTTCAGCACAATGCGCTGCTCGCGATAGGAACCGGCGAGAATGTTGTGCACCTCGTCGATGACCAGCACCTGTACGCCGATGGCCTCCATGATCCGCAGCGATGCCTGTTCCATCTGGGCGATGTCGGCACGCGGTCGCTGCGGCGCCCCGAGAAGGGTGAGCAGTTCGGCGTAGAACCGTCGTTCACCGGGCCTGCTGGTCATTTCCATGGCGAGCACCGGCGTCCTCAGCGTGCCCGTCACCGGATTGAAGCTCGGTGGGTGCTCGTCCCGGAAGCGCTTCATGATCATCGTCTTGCCCATGCCGCTGTCGCCATAGATCGCGATCGAAGGCATGCGGGTGCCTCGGGGATGGTCGAGGAGCCGGCTCAGCCGATCGAGGGCCTGCTTGGCGCGCGGGTAGAGAACCCAGCGGCGCGATCGTATCGCGCGAATGCGTCGGTCGTCCGTTTCGGAAAGCAGCGCGGCCGCGCCAGCGGTCAGGTGGGAGATTTCATCGTTCATGCCAGCTCAATCCGTATCCTCGACAAAGGGTACGGGTTTGCTGGAATCGACGCCGCGAAGCGAGCCCCATCCGCCATCATCCACCTTCGATTTCGAAGTCCCGGCCTTGCCGCGCCGCGCGGCCGCCGTTTTTCTGGTTGCTGCTTCAACCAGTTCGCGCTGCGCGATCGCAGTGCGGACAATGGCGCGGGTGTCGACTTCCCGGCGGCCTTTCGCCAGCAGCGTGCGCCGCGCGGTCAGCGCCTCGTGCAGCGTTATCGAAGGCAAGGTCACGTCGGCGTAGCGGGCTTCCACGAAGTTTCCCGACGGTCGTCGGACGAAGACGCGCGCCATGTCGCGCGGATCATATTTGACGAGCAGGCGTCGGTCCGAACGCCCCACGTCGGCGCTGAGGGCCGCCGACCAGTAGCGCATGCTGAACAGATGAATGCCGGTCGGCTGCAAGGTGCGCTCCTGTTCAGGCAGGAACGTCAGCCAGAAGCGAAGCCGGTCCTGTGGCAGCCGAAGTGGAATATCGTTCTCATGCTCCCGCCAGACAGCAATCGGCGGACGGCCCAGACTGCTGTGGATCGACTGTTGGTAGGACCCTACGATGTCTAGCGCGATGTAACGCTCAAGCTCCCGAAGCGTCAGTGCCGCGTGTCGCTTCGAGTCATATTCGCCCAGCTCCTGCTCGTTGCTGAACGTCGTTCCCGGCAGCAGGTGCAGCCTTCCCATCTGTGTGCCGATCAGCCGCTCGATATGGCCACCGAAGCGCGGCTCGCCCGGTGGCCGCCATTCGATTGCGATGCCGGCATCCTGGCATCCTCTTTTGAAGGCTCGACTGCGGAAATCCGGACCGTTGTCGACGTGAAGCATGTCCGGCAGACCCGCGACGGGCCATTGTTCCGTGATCTCTCGCTCCCTCAACCACGCCGATTTGTCGAACACGGAGTGCAGCAGGCACAGGCTTGTCGACAGCCGGGAGGGCGCGTCCATCGTCAGATAAAACCCGGTGACCATCCGGCTGCAAACATCCATCGCCAATGTCAGCCATGGCCGGCCGATCGGCTGCCTCGTCTCCTCGTCGACCACAAAGATGTCGGCCTTGGTATGATCGACCTGGACCACTTCTAGGGGGCGGGAGGCGCCGAACACGCCAGGGACGGCTGTTGTCGCCTTCACGATCTTGCTTTCGCCGCGCCGCCTCGCGCGCTTCTGTAGGTCGATATCCTTCAGGCGGGCTAAGATTGTTCGGCGATGCGGCGGCTTGTGCCCGGCCGACATGCAGTTCGTCTGCACGTCCCGGACCAACTGCGAGACGGGCGGCCGGTTCGGGTTCAGGTAGGACGCCTTGATCGTCGTGCGGATGATCTCTTCTCGTCCTTCATCCAGGACGCGATAACCTTCCGGCCGTCCACGTTTGCGGTCCACCAGCGACATAACGGTCCCGCCGGCGCGGAACAGCTTGATCAGCCGGTACGCTGTTGCCTGGCTAAGACCGAGTTCGGCCGCGAGCCCCGCAACGTCTCCGGCCGTCGTGCTATCGGACCGACTCTTCAGGAAGCTGCGGATCGCATCCGCACGCCGGTACGCTTCATCCCAAAGGGCTTCGTCGATTTCGTCGGGAAATGGATCGTTCATGGCAGGCTCGCGAGGAAACTCTGCGAACCGCATTCTCACATTAAGTGACAAACTCCAAGCTGAATTATCAAATTAAGTGCCGATTCGCAAATTAGGTGCCGACGCAAGCCACTGAAATCGCTGGAATGCAATTCGCATAATTAAATGGAAAGTCACAGAAGTCGCGCATCGCGCAGATCATCGACTGGGTGGGGAAAAACTTCGATGGGGTCGTGGTCTTCGACGAAGCGCATGCCATGGCTAACGCCGCCGGGGGAAAAAGCGAACGCGGTGATGTCGCGCCGTCCCAGCAGGGCAAGGCCGGCCTGCGCCTGCAGCATGCCCTGCCTGACGCGCGCATCGTCTATGTGTCTGCAACCGGCGCAACCGCGGTCGAGAATCTCGCCTATGCACAGCGCCTTGGCATCTGGGGCAGCGAGGATTTTCCGTTCGCCAACCGGGCCGAGTTCGTCGCCGCGATCGAGGACGGCGGTGTCGCGGCGATGGAAGTGCTCGCCCGCGATTTGAAGTCCCTAGGCCTCTACACCTCGCGTTCGCTCTCCTATGACGGTGTCGAATACGACCTGCTTGAGCACGTCCTGACCGAGGAGCAGATCCGCATCTACAACGCCTACGCAGATGCCTTCCAGGTGATACACAACAACCTGACCGCAGCGCTCGAGGCCGCCAACATCACCAGCGAGACTGGAACGCTGAACCGCAACGCGAAGGCGGCGGCCCGTTCCGCCTTCGAGAGCACCAAGCAGCGTTTCTTCTCGCATCTGATCACCTCGATGATGACGCCAACGCTGATCGGCGCGATCGAGCAGGACCGGGCCGACGGTCACTCCTCCGTGGTGCAGATCGTCTCGACCGGCGAGGCGCTGATGGAGCGGCGGCTGGCCGATATCCCGACCGAGGAATGGTCGAACCTGCATGTCGACGTCACGCCGCGCGAATACGTCGGCGGGTATCTGATGTATTCGTTCCCGACACAGCTTTTCGAGGAGTATTCAGACGCCGAAGGCAATGTCTATTCGCGGCCGGTGCATGACGCGGACGGCAACCCCGTCCAGTGCCGAGAGGCCCTGCGCCGGCGTGACGAAATGATCGAAAAGCTCGCCATGCTGCCACCGGTCGGCAGCGCGCTCGACCAGATCCTCCACCATTTTGGCACGGATGTCGTCGCCGAGGTAACCGGCCGTTCGCGCCGCATCGTCAAGAAGACCGGTCGCGACGGCGTTGACCGGCTCGCGGTCGAGAACCGCCCCGGTTCAGCCAATCTCGCCGAAACGCAGGCGTTCATGGATGACGACAAGAGCGTCCTGATCTTCTCCGACGCCGGCGGCACTGGCCGTTCTTACCACGCCGATCTCGGCGCGAGGAACCAGAGATTGCGCAAGCATTATCTGCTCGAAGCCGGCTGGCGCGCCGACAACGCCATCCAGGGTCTCGGTCGAACCCACCGCACCAACCAGGCGCAGCCACCTCTGTTCCAACCGATGGCTGCCAATGTCAAAGCGGGAAAGCGCTTCTTGTCGACCATTGCCCGACGGCTCGATACATTGGGTGCGATCACACGCGGCCAGCGACAGACCGGCGGGGCAGGGCTCTTTCGCGCCGAGGACAATCTGGAAAGCCCCTACGCCCGCGCGGCACTGCGCCAATTCTACTATCTGCTGCACCAGGGCAAAATCGACGGCTGTTCGCTGACGACCTTCGAGGCGGTCACCGGTCTGTCGCTAACGACGGAAGAGGGCGGGTTGCGCGACGAGCTGCCGCCGATCACGACCTGGCTCAACCGCCTGCTGGCCCTTCGGATCGAAACCCAGAACCTGTTGTTCGAAGTGTTCGAACAGCTGATGACGGCAAAGGTCGAAGGCGCCATCGCCGCCGGTAGCTACGACAAGGGGCTGGAGACGATCACGGCGGAAAGCATCACAATCACCGACCGCCGGACCATCTACACCCATCCGGTCTCCGGCGCGCAGTCGCATGTGCTGACCGTGGCACGCAAGGATCGGGTTCGGCCGCTCGGCCTGCCCGAAGCCCTTGCGATCTCGCGCGCGGAGCCGCAAGCGGTGCTGCTGGTCAATACGCGGTCGAACCGCGCCGCAATCCAGCTGCCGACGGCCAGCCTGATGCTCGACGACGGCGCGATTGAACACCGCGTGCGCCTGCTGCGCCCGACCGACGAGCTGCGCTTTGGTCTCGATGCCCTTGCCGAGACGCACTGGCAGCCCGCCGATCGAAAGCTGTTTTGTGATCATTGGCACGCGGAAGTCGCCGCAGTTCCCGAGTTCACCACCAGCACCTTCCACATCGTCACCGGACTGCTCTTGCCGATCTGGCGACGGCTGCCGGATCATGACTGCCAGGTCTACCGGATCCAGACCGATGCCGGCGAACGCATCATCGGCCGTCACATCGCGACCACGCTGGTCGCCAGCATGCTGCGCAATCTCGGCATCGACCATGTCCCGACGCTCGCGCCGGACGAGGCATGGGCCGGCCTGATCGACGGCAGGATAGGCTTGCAGTTGACTGATGGTCTGGTGCTGCGCCGCAGCAGGGTCATGAACGACTATCGCGTCGAGCTGATCGGCTTCACCGATGCGATGGTGCCGCGCCTGAAGGCATCGGGCATGATCGCAGAAATCATCTCCTGGAAACTCAGACTGTTCATCCCGACAGCCGCGCCGGGCTCCGCCATGCTCGCCTCGCTTCTCGAACGACATACGCTGGTTGGGGTCACCGACCGTATGGCGGCGGCTTAAGCCAGGGAGGCGATCATGACCGGCTCGGCATCCGAGCTGGCACGCCGTCTCGGCGATCACGCCGAGACGGTGTGCCGCGAATATCTCTCCAACGGCCATCGCGCCGGCAACCACTGGATCGTCGGCGATGTGCGCAACACACGCGGCCGCTCGATGCATGTGCGGCTGAAACCCAACCCTAAAGGCCCGGCCGGCAAGTGGGTCGATGAGGCGACGTCCGAGTTCGGCGACCTGCTCGACGTCATCCGCGAAAGCTGCGGCCTCATCGAGTTCCGCGATGTCGCCGACGAAGCCCGCCGCTTCCTCGCTCTGCCACGACCGCAGGTGCAGGACCCTGGCGCGCAGCGTCAACCTGCCGCGGCACGCGGCTCCCCTGACGCCGCGCGTCGCCTGTTTGCCATGTCGCAGCCGATCGCCGACACGCTGGCCGAACGCTATCTTGCCGGGCGCGGTATAATGCTTGGTCCGCGGGAGCGATACCTACGCTTCCATCCCGGCTGCTACTATCGCGATCTCCGGACGGGCGAAATGCAGGCGCTTCCCGCGCTAATCGCTGCCGTCACCGATCTCGACGGGCGGATCACCGGCCTACAGCGTACCTATTTGTCCCCTGGGCTGGGTCCGAACGGCAAAGTCGGCAAGGCTCAGCTTGCCGATCCCCGCCGCTCGCTCGGGAGTCTATTTGGCAACGCCATCTGGCTTGGCCTTGAGCCCAACGCGCCCGTCGCGGTCATGGCCGCCGGCGAAGGTTTCGAGACGATGGCGTCGCTCAGCACCGTGATGCCGGCGCTACCGGTCGCCGCCGCCACCTCGGCCAATCACCTTGCCGGCCTGTCATTCCCGCCCGACTGTCGTCGCCTCTACATCGCGGCCGATGCCGACGCCGCTGGCCGGCATGGCATCGAGCGGCTTAGCCAGCGCGCTGGCGAGGCCGGGATCCTTGCCATGGTGCTTCGCCCGCAGCTCGGCGACTTCAACGATGATCTGCGCCATCTCGGCCCGGCCTCTCTCGCGGCTTGGCTATGGGACCAGCTCGCCCAGGACGATGCCGGCCTCTTGCCTCCGTCCGGATGAGCGAGCCGGGGCCGGCAGGCGGGCATGGGTGGCGCCAGCGGAAGTCTAGAGCGCATGGCGGTGTTCCGGCGGAGAGGCCGCGCCCGCGGCCTGCCTGAGAGGCGATCCCTGCCACCCCCCGGTCACGGCCGCAACGGCTGCGCCGTCCTCCGCTCTGCTCCGGCCTTCGGTGCGGCCGCGCCCGGCGCGCGGCCGGGTTTCGCTGTCAGGCCGCGATGAGCGCGGCCACAACCGACGGAGATACGCCATGACCTACGAGCTTCCTTTCGACGACGCCTACGAGCCCTACCACGCCTCCTCGCCGACCGACCGCGTCATCCTCGAACTGCAGATGTACGGCCATCGTCCGCACCAGGACGAGCCCGATCCCAGACCGCTGCCGGATGACGAGGTGATCCGGGCCGGCCTTGCCGGGATCGTCGAGACCTTCGCCGGCATGCTCGGCGACACCAGGCTCGAACCCGATCTCGACGACCTGCTCTGGTCCTTCACCAATGTCTTCCATCGCGCGGCCGAGCGCGTTGGCCGGAGCCTCGACCGCAACGAAGACGCGCAGCGCTCGAGCCAGAACGAACAGGACGGCTCCGAGGTAAAGTCCGTCGAACTGGAGCGGCTGACGGCCGAGGGCATCACCTATATCGAGCGCCGCAACGTGCTCGAAATCATGCGCGACGAAGCCGCCGACCTCTACGAGGCTGAGACCGGATCGGCCTGGCGGCCGCGCACCGGCTCCAAGGTCTCCCATCAGGCGATGACCGCGGCGGTGATCGACAGTCGCGATTTCCTCGCCGCGCGCCGCCGTGCCGAGACCGAGGTGCTGGTGCCGGCCGGCACCAAGATCGCCTTCGCCGGCGGCCTCGACTGCAACGAGCACGACCGGATCTGGGACGCTCTCGACAAGGCCCGCGAGAAGCACACCGACATGGTGCTGCTTCACGGTGGCAGCCCGCGCGGAGCCGAGCGCATCGCCGCCTGTTGGGCGGAGAATCGCAAGGTGACGCAGATCGCCTTCAAGCCGGACTGGAACCGGCACGCGAAAGCGGCCCCGTTCCGCCGCAACGACCAGCTGCTGTCGGTCATGCCCTATGGGCTGATCGTCTTCCCGGGTTCCGGCATCACCGAGAACCTAGCGGACAAGGCCCGCCGGCTCGGCATCCCGGTCTGGCGTTTCACTGAGGCCGGCGCGTGAGCGCCGGTTTCCTCCAGTTAGCCGCACCGAACCCGGCCGTTTGCGGTCGGGTTCGCCAGCGTACAGTGCGCCCGACAAAGTCGGTGCCACATGCAGCGCTGACCCATGTCGTTCACTCCCCAGGCCGAGGCGGGAGAGGGCGAGGAAGGCTGGGCGTGGGCAGCGGCGTTTTAGAGAAAGGAGAGCGGCCATGGCGATGATATTCTTCGGAGGCTCACGCGACGTTTTCGAACTGCCACCACCCGCCATCGAGCGGATCGGAACGATTGTCGCACAGGAGCATGGCGTGCTGATCGGCGATGCGCCGGGCGCCGATGCCGAAATGCAGGGCCTGCTCGCAGGCTACAATTACGAGCATGTCGGGGTCTTCCATGCCGGAGTCGAGCCCCGAAACAATCTCGGCGACTGGGCCGCCTACCACATTCCCCCGCCGGCCGGCGCTCACGGTTTTGCCGTCCACGCCGCGAAGGACCGCGAGATGGCCCACGGCGCCGATTTCGGCCTCATGGTCTGGGACGGTGCATCGCCCGGCACCTGCCTCAACATATTGCGCCTTGCAGCAATCGGCAGCCCTTGCGTCGTTTACGACATGATGCGCGGGACGGCGGCAACCGTCCACCACATCCAGGACTGGCGCGCCATGCTCCACCATGCCGGTGACGAGGTCCGCCGCGCCGTCGCGGCCCGCGTGAGCGAAGACGAGCGTTTCGCCCTGTCCAACTGATCGCCGCGGGCTCTGTCGGACCGGGCGGCGCAGGCCGCCCGCCGGGGGACCCGGCCGAAGGCCGACCTGCGGCGCTTCCGACGATCGCAACGATCGTTCACCATCCCCTTGCAGGTCGCCTCAGCCGCCGCTCCGGGCCTTTCCAAGGAACAGGCTGCACGTCCGTCGCGCGCAGGCAGGAGGAAGGTTACACATCAGGCAGCGCAGGCCGGTTCCCGCAGCTTGAGGGGCGAGATGACCTCGCCCAGCGTCGGTGTCGACCACCACCAGTCGGCTCCTATCCGGCAACCAGGCGCGTGACGGAAGATGGGCAGGGGCTTTCGCGCGGGCGTTTGGCACGGAACGGTGATGCAGGGGAGATCCGCAGGGCGGCAAAACGCTTGACCGCGACCGTCGCGCTGCGTGTGATGGATCTGCGATGGTAGCCGGAGCCATCGCCTGCGCTCACATCCGGACCATTCCCGTGGTTATGTCGCCTTTGTAGTGGACCGCCTGCTTTCGCGGTCAACCCCCGTTGGGGGTACGCTCGACAAAAATTCAGGAAAATTCGATTTCGGTTTCTTGTTTGCGGGCCAGGCACTTTCCTTCCCGCAAGCGGGTCCCTTGAAAGTGCGGCCCGCTGTCTGCGGCAAATAGAATTTTCCAGAATTTATTGCCGAGTGACCGCAGCAGGACGGCCCTCTCCAGCGGCGCCATCGGGAATGGTCCCGATGCAACCGAAGGAGAAGTACCATGGCCACCACGATCGCAAATCTCACCGCCAAGGCCGACGGCTCGATGGAAGGCGTGTTCGCCACGCTCAGGGTCAACGCTCCGATCACCCTGATCCCGAACACCAACAAGTCTCGCGAGGATGCCCCCGACTACCGCATCGTCAACAAGCGCACGGGCTTCGAGATCGGCGCCGGCTGGCACCGCATCTCCCAGCGTTCGGGCGAGGAATACCTCTCGGTCAAGCTGGAAGCCCCCGAGATCGGCGTGATCTTCGGGAACCTCGCCCCCGCTCCCGGCGGCGACGAGAACAAGAGGGTGATCCTCTGGAACAACCCGCAGTGAACCGCAGCGAGCCGGTCCCGCAAGGGGCCGGCTCTCTTTTTGCTCTGTTCGATCAGGAGGCTTCGATGAGCCGCTACGCCATCACCGTCACCGGCAGCGACGGTCGCTTCGATCCCGACGCAGCGATCGGCTACGACCCGCCGCTGCGCACCCTCTTCCTGCAGGCATTCCCGGATGGGACCGGCGACGATATCGCGCTGTGGCTCGGCACAAGCGACCGTCAATTCGAAACGATCAACGCCCTGCACACGGCCGCACAATCACGCGGGTTCGACTTCATGCCGCTTCCCCACGACATCGCGGCACAACTCCCCGAAGACCTTGCACAGGAAGCCAGCGGGCCGCCGCATGACGGTCCGCTCGCAGAACTCCTGAGACGTCTGCAGTCCAAGTAGAAGAGGAAAGGCCCGCGCCGATCTCCCGGCGCGGGCCTTTTTTTGTGCTTGCCTGATCGTAACCGTCAAAGACATCTCACAGCAGACACGTCACGATAGCCACGCTGCCGCTTGGCGCGCGATAATGCCTCACGTGCCGCATCAGCCTCCTCCACGGATACGTACAGATCGATGCGCATCCTGCCGGGCCTGCCGATCCGTCCCCATTCGCGCACGAGGCAGACGTTGCCAAACAAGCTCGGTGATGACGATATGCGATAGAAACGCGCCATGTTGCGTACAGGATCGATGCGGTGGAGATGTATCGCGTCTTGATTGTGCATGAGGCGATTGTCGCGGCCTGCATCCTTGCCGTCCAACGAGTTCCATGAATCGGTCAGGTTCCATCGATTCACGAGGCTGATGTGTTTCCCGGCCGGGTATCTGGACGAGCCGGCCTGCGGCCGACCGGGCTCTATTCGCGACGCGACGCGCCGCTCACGGAGCCTGCTGACGCAGTCTCCGCCTCCGGTAACGATCCCATCTCGCGGGCCCATGCGGACCGGGTCGACCGGCTCTCGTAGGCGACGAGGGGCAACCCCTCGCGCACCCCGCCGGCTGGTCGCCGGACAGGGACGCATCCCCTGTCGGGAATGCGGGTCTATCTCTCTGACGTCCCAATCTACTGGCCGCTCCCATCGCCTCAAGGACTGCGCGGCCCCTCCAATTTTCAGCCGCCGCCCTGAAGGAGGGCGCCGTCAGAAAATCGGCTCCTCCGCTTGCCGCCTCCGGCGGTCGCTAAAGCGATCCTGGACCCGATGCTCGACTTGCCCGTCGCCGGGTCTCCGTCATCAAGATGAAGGAGACCATGACATGGCACACAACAATCATATGCTCGTCGCGCAGCTCTCGAGCCTGCGCATCCGCGTTCTCGCCAACCGGCTCGGCTGCGACACCGAACTCGCGCGCACCGTGCACGACAGGCTGGCGGCGAAGCTCGCCGAGATGATCGTAGCGCAGAGCAGGATCCTCGCTGCCGACCGGGTTCTTGCCGCAGCGTGCGGCACCGAGGATGAGCAGGACGCGTTCTTCGACCTGCATCACGACCAGACAGCCTGGTATGAGACGTGGCTCATCGAGCCGGTCGCGCTTCTCGACGACTATCTGGTCGACGATCTTACGAACGAATATTTCGACTTCCGCACCGGTGAATGGCATCACCGGGACGGCGAGGTGCCGATCGCGCTGCCGGTTCCGGCCGGCCAGCTCTGCGGGCTCGCTAAAATCATCGCCGAGATCGAGGATGTCAGCGGCGCGAGGTTCACTGTCGAGAACGTTTACTACAGCGAGGCCGAAGCCGAGGCGGCATGGTGGGAAAGCACCGGTGCCAACCCCGACGAGATTTTCACTGTGACTGGAACAGCCCGTGATTGAGGGTCAAAGATTGAGGCGGTGCAAAGCCGCCTCGTTCCTCCCGTTTTATATCTTGCGAGCCAATGCGGGTAACGCAGCCCAGGAAAGAGAGGTCCGGGGGCCTTCTCAGGCGTTCCGGCCTGTCTTCGCCGTTTTCGACGGTGGATTATCCGCATCGTCCGGTGACAACTCCTCGACAAGCATGAGGAGATTCTGCGCCGTGGTGGCTGGCAAGTCGAGGATGCGCTTCACGAGCTTGTTCTTGACCGCTGCCTCCTCCTGACTGTCGCCAAAAAACTGCGGAGCCGCCGCATAGATCGCTTCGATCGGCGAGAAGCCGAGCAGTTCGGCCAGATGCAGCAATCGTGTCACCCGGAGCTTGGCGCCAGCCCGCTCATGCCGCGCATAGATCTCCTGATGAATCCCGATCATCATGCCGACCTGTTCGCGGTTGAGGTTGAGCGCATCGCGACGTTCGCGCAAATAGCGGCTCAGCTGCTCCTCCATCTCCAAAAGGCTGCGCACCCCATTGAAGCCCGGCTTGCGCCAGATCGGCTTGTCGACCTCGGAATCGTTTGTTTCGACAAGCCCGTGCTTGTCGATGTAAGTCTGTACGTCCTTGATGGCCATCTGTCTGGCTCGATCCGAATTCAGCTGCCCCAACCCCGTCAAAAATGACGGGAAACACCCCGATTTGGCCCAAAGCCCCAAGAAAACAGAGCCAAAACGATTGCGTTCCTAGCAGGGAATCGGGTGAGATTTCAACTCGCTCTTCGCGTTGCCCGTGTTCGCTTTCGCTTCAATACCCGTTCGCGTCGAGATACTGCCGGATCGCTTTTTCCATGATCGCCTGCATGGAGGTATCTAGATTGAAGGATGCCAGCTTCAGCCGCCGCTTGGTGTCCCGGTCCAGATTGACGTTGACGAAATGGCTCGCCCCTTGCATCCGCGCGCGCTTCATCTGGCGCAGCGCCTTGCTCGCCCCGTTCGGCACCATCCCCTTTTCCAGAGATTCGTCACTGGGCGAATCCGGTGTCGCGGCAGGCTCGCGAGGCTTCTCCGCAGCCGCTTTTGGCGGAGCGTCGAGGGTCGCCGCGCGCTGCCGGCGCGGCGCGGTGGCGAACTCCTCGAGCGACAGAGTCTCCTTGCTGCTCATGCCGCGCGCCCCGCTGCCATTTCGCCGGTGAGCAGTGCGTCGACTTCCGCGACCAGCGTCTGGGTCTCCCGGCGCGCTTTGGCGATCGCTTCCGTCACCTCCTGCATCTGAAGCGTGCCAATGCCGTTGTGGATGTCCTTGTAGACGTTGCGCTCGAACACTTCGGTGCGAAACAGATAGGTCCCTACCTTGTCCTCGATGATCGGCCTGATCTTCCGATAGAGTTCCGTGTGCCGGACGGTCACGGTGATGCGTGTCCGAAGCACGCCGTGCCGACACGTCCGGCCGAGCGCGTCGTTGACGCGCAGCACGTTCTCAAAGCTGTCGATGGCGCCCAGCACCTCGCGCTTCGACGGCTGGATTGGAGAGATCACCAGATCGGCCGCGGCGATCACCGGGTCGACGATCGAGGTGTCCTCGCCCGGCGTGTCGATCAGCACGTAATCGAACGTACCGGCGTTGTCGTCCATCCAGCGTTCAAGCCCGCGTGCCGTCTTGTGGCTGTAGACCTCGATGCCTTCGGGCTGGGCATCCTTCTCCTGGCAGTCGGTCCACCACTTCATCAGATTGTTGCGCGCGTCCATGTCGATCATGGCGACGCGCCCGCCGCGCAGGGCATATTCGCCGGCAATGTTCATCAGTGCGGTGGTCTTGCCCGCGCCTCCCTTGCCATTGATGGCGGCGATCACGATGGTCATCGGCTCATCTCCATAAAAATGTGTTTCTACTCACACACGAATCCATGTCCGTGTGGTCGTGGATTCACATCAACATAGAAACACACGAATATGGAGAAACACAATCATAATAATATGGATAAATGCACTATTACGGCATTTTCCGCAAAATCCAATACCTATTCAGTTGGCAGGATACGGAAAAATGTGATACATTTTTCCTGACGATCGAGGGACAGGCCCTCGATCCGCGGCCTGCGGCCGCAACCACTATGATCAGAGGTGCAGCTGGCCATGGCGCGCAGCAATTCCGAAGCGTCAAAACGGAAGGACAAGGTGGCACATATCCGCTTCTCTCCTGCCGAGTACGATGCGCTGGAAGCGGCCGCGTGCGCAGCCGGGATCACTGTTTCGGCCTTTGTCCGGTCGCTGTCGATGGAAGGCGCTGGCGTGCGGCCGTTTCTCGGAGAGGGGGATCGCGCTGTGCTCGACCTTCTTGCCGACGGCATGCGCGCGATCGGCGGTAACCTCAATCAGATCGCGCGGGCCAGCAACACCGGCAAAGTGCCGACCGAAGGCGACGTCGCAGGCAGCATCAGGGATGCGCATAGCGTGGCGACAGCGCTCGCGGCCGAGCTCGCCGAGATAATACGGCAGTCAGCCGCTGCCCGACGCGGGAAGGGTGCCTGATGGAGTTCTTTCCTGGCGCTTTCGAACGGGAATGGGAGCGCCGGCGCGCCATGCTGATGTACGAGATGCAGCTCGGCCAATCCGACAGACAAGATTGGGAAGAGCCGCGAAGGGGAGGGGTGGCGCGGATCGGCGATGAGGGGCTGGGCGGCTTCGGCCGAGCGCGGCGGCAGGGCGGAAGCGCGGCACGGAGGTCGCGTGGTGGCGCGGGAGCCGCCGGCCGCTCGATGCGGACGCGCTTTGGGGCGCTGGCGCGCGGCAGTCAGCCGGCCGTGGTCAAGCTTGCTTCCTATGGTGGTGGCGCACGCGCCGGCGCGATGATGAGCTACACGTCGCGGGGCGGGGAACTGGCGGTCGAGAATGAGCGCGGTGAGCGGGTGCTCGGCAGGGACGCACTCGCCGAACAGCGCGCCGAGTGGGAGCATCTTTTCGACAATCGCGCCGCGAGCCGGGACATGGCTGTGTTCCATGTCTCGGTCGATGCTGCATCACTGCGTGATCACGCCGACCAGGACGATCAGCTGCGCGACATCCTGCGTGCGGGATTTGGTGATCGCCGTTTCGTCTATGCGTCGCGCGAGCGACCCGATGGGGATCTTTATGTGAGCGGCGTCGTCGTGCTGCGCGACAGGGCGGGGGAGCGACTGACCGGCGACCGGAAAGCTGCCGAGATCGTCCAACAGCGTCTTGATGATTCCGATGCCGGCCGGGATGTCGAAGCCCACTTCCGATTCCATGGCTACGGCAATGGGGTGGAATGGGGAACGGCGCGTGTGCGCGAGCTGGTTGCCGGTGCGGAAGAAGAGGTGCGCGATGACACCGGCAGGCTTATCGGGGATGCCACGCAGGCCGGCGATCTTGTTCAGAAGGAATGGCGTAAGGAATTGCACAGCCGCAAGGGCAGGGACGTCATGCATCTGATTGTGTCGGCACGGGCCGGCACCGATGAGGCGGCCTTCGAAGCTGCCGTGCGCGAGTTCCTGGGCGAACAGTTCGCCGGGCATCGCTACGCGTTTGCCGTTCACGATCCGGCGCTCGATCCAAAGGAAGTGGCTGAGGGCGGCAAGCGGCCACACATTCATGCCCATGCGATCGTCACCATGCGCTCGGAGACCGGCGAGAGGATCGTCACCAGCCCGCAGATGTTCCGGGAATGGCGCTCCGTGATGGCCGAAAAGGCGCGAGAGCAGGGCATCGACATGGAGCTGACCGATCGTCGCGAGTTCGCCAGCGCACCGGCGTATACGCGCAACCAGGTCCGGCCGGTCAGCTATCGCGGCCGCACCGAACACGAAGGTACCAGCTCAGCCGCGCACAGCCGCTATCGGGCCAAGCGCTCGAACGAGATTCAACTCGCGTCCACCGACCGCAGCCGGCAGTACGCGGCAACAGCGGTCGAGGCCTGGAGTGATCTTGCCAATGAGGCGGGTGGCTCGGGAGAGGGTGCCTTCGCAACACGTCAGAGCCATCGTCTGGAACGAGCGTCTGAGAACACTCAAAATGAGCGTGTTTTCGTAGACAGCGCAAAGGAACCTGTAAAAAACATAACCAATATGATAGAGTTGACCGAGTTCGTGAACGGTGAGGATGGACAGATGCGAGAGATGACGCGTCCGGAGTTCGAGGCCTACGAAACCCGTGTGGAAGCGGTCCTTTCGTCCGTGGAGCAGACGCTCGATGATATGGATCGTGCCGACTTCGACGAGATCGCTGCGGCAGCGCGCGAAGTGGTCGACATCCGCCGGGAATATCTCGAGCTCACCGAACGCCAGGTCGACCGCGAGGGCGGGCAGGAACCGCGCGGCTCACGTGACGATCGGTTTGAAGACGCCAATGCGCAGTGGAATGCAGCCGTGGCGCGGTTCGGACTGGAGGCGGTCGAAACAGCGAACGACGTCCTCGTTCAGGTTAATCACTATCGCGAGGGGCTTGATCGGATCGAAGCGGGTGAGCTGCCAGACTCCTTCACGGCGAGCTACCGGGCAGGGCTCGAGCGGGAAATCAACGGGGCTGCCGAAATGGCAGTCGATGGCGACAACCAATATATGCGCGAAGCCGCGAAATCGGATCAGGAGCTGCAGCGTGTAATCCATCAGATCGAGCTATCACGCGCCGAGCAAGCGCCAAGCGACCGGAGCCAGGACGGCAATCAGGAAGCTCCTTCATTCGATGCGGGCGCAAACCGCCGGACCGATGGCGCACCCGGTGGTTTCCAGGGTAGTGCCGAAGCCGAGCAGCATCGCGATCCGGGTCGGGAGGGTCGTTCGACGCGCGAGCACGATGACCAGATCATCGAACAGCGGGCGGTTATGCCGCCCGAGCAACGAACCCTGCATCCCGATGTCCGCTCCGCCGAAAGGAAGCCGGCCCTCGACTCGGATCTTGCCAGATCGGATCCGCCGCAGCAGCATGTACCGCGTCTTCGGCAGATCGAACTGGACCTCGAGGAGCGACAAGATCGTGATCGCGACGATCGGGAAAGGTAGGAGGCGACCATGAAGAACGACTGGCGCAGTCATCAGCTTCCGCCACCCGAAGGCTCGGAGGATCGACCGGACGGCTTTATCTCGATCGCGATTGTGGCGTTCGCGATTGTGGCGCCGCTCATTTATTTTGGGCCGGAGCTTGGCAGCGTCGAAGCGTGGATTGTCGATCTCTACCACACGGCCGATCATTGGGTGACTCCCATCAGGGAGTTTGTGTTGAGCTAGGAACTCTGCTGCTGAGGGAGATCACCGGGCCGTTCGGCGTTCGCGATGCACACATAGCCAGATCGTCGGGTCAGGCTGGCCGTTCTCCAAGCCGGAGAACGTCATCCAGTAGAGAGGAGCCCTCGGAAACAGGGCATTTTGGTGAAAGCGTTTAAGATTGGACGAGCCTGCATTTTAAATCAGACGGTCGGGGATGCGCGATGAACAGCCAGGTCGTTGGGCGACCGGTGTCCATCCTCTGCTGCTCAAAGCCGAATGGAGGTGCGACCGCTTGGTGAACACGAAATGTGACAGCAGCGGACGCGACACATCCAAAACGGCTTGTTGGATTTCAGTTATTGCAGTTGTGGAGCATCTCGCCTACATTGCTTGGTAGGAGAACCACCATGGCCAGCCAACTTGTAAAATTTTCCGGCCTTTCGGACCAGGATCGCAAAAAGGTCAGGCCGCTGCCCAAGCTGGCGGCGGGCGATCGCATCGAACTGCATGTCCGTCGCAAGGACGGACATGACCACACTCTTGCCTTGCCGCCGGCGGCTGCCACGGTGGTTGAAGCGCTAATTGACCGCCTGTTAAGCGGCGAGCGCGTGGCCGTGCTAGCCGAAGAACAGGAACTCAGCCCAACGGAAGCGTCCAACATCCTTGGCATCTCACGCCCGCTCGTCGTGCTGCGGATGGATAGGGGAGACTTACCTTTCCGCTATGTCGGCAAGCATCGGCGCGCCTCGCTCAAGGATGTGCTGGCTTTGAAAGCGCGCCTCGACGCGCAGCGCGGAGCGATGGAAGCGCTTGTCGATGATGCAGAGGAACTGCACGTCCAATATGGCGCTTGAACCCGTAATCGCCGTTTGCGACGCCTGCGTTCTCTACCCTTTTCATCAGCGCAACATCCTCATACAGGCCTCTGTAGATGGCCTCTTTGACGCTCGGTGGACAGAAGAGATTCACGATGAATGGGTGCGCAATCTGATCGCCAACGTTCCGGCGATCCCGCTTGCGCGGCTTCAGGCCACGCGGCGTCTGATGGAGTTTGCTCTGCCGGAGGCACTTGTCGGCGGGTTTCATCATCATGTCGACAGCATTGCACTACCCGATCCCAATGACCGCCACGTCGTAGCGGCCGCCATCGAAGCGAACGCCTCCCACATCCTTACTTGGAACCTGCGGGACTTTCCGGTGAAAGCGATCGAGAAACACGGATTAGTGCGAGCGACGCCCGATGCATTTCTTGCCGACCTCTATGACCAGGCCTCGGACCTCCTTGTGTGGTCGCTTGCCAATGCACGTTGCAATCTCGCGAAGTCAAATGTTTCGGCGCAGGACTTTCTCGCATTGCTCAAGGGCCAAAGGCTCACGAAACTCGAAAAGATCCTCCAGCGACACAAATCCGATCTGTGAATGGCCAACACGATTGGTTTGTGCGCGTGCATGCAAGTGCTTGCTTGTGGCGACGATGTTGAAATGTCGCCGGCTCTGCAAAGTAGAAATGTCGCATTCGACATTTCGGGGGCAGGACGCGGAAAGTTAGAAATGCGACAGTGACGCGCTTCCTGGCACCGACGAGAGCGCCCGACCGGGCGGCGCTGGTCGGGGTTGCAAAGCCCGATCGGGGGCGATCCAGTAGGCTCCCTCTAGAGCAGATTCGACTTAATCCGGGTCATATCCGGCTGCCTCGAAGTAGTTTCTGCATTCCTCTGGCGTGAAGGCGGAGAGGCAGTCGGCGACGACGGACCAGAGTTCGTCGACGGTTCTGGCGGCTGCCTTTCGGAGCAGGGCCTTGAACTTCGAGAAGGCCATCTCGATCGGATTGAAGTCCGGCGAGTATGGCGGCAGGAACAGGAGCCGCGCTCCGACCTTCTCGATGACCTCGCGCACGCCGCCGATCCTGTGAGCTGGCAGATTGTCCATGACCACGATGTCTCCGGGGCGAAGCTCGGGCGCGAGAACCTGCTCGGCATAGGCGAGGAATGCCAGACCGTTCATGGGACCGTCGAGCAGCATCGGCGCCGCCATGCCGGACAGCCGCAGGCCGGCGGTGAAGGTGGTGGTCTTCCAATGGCCGTGGGGAACCGCCGCCCGGCATCGCTCGCCACATGGCGCCCTGCCGCGCAGCCGGGCCATCTTCGTGGAGGCGGCGGTCTCGTCGATGAAGATCAGTCTCTCGGGGTCGAGGTCGAGCTGCCCGTCGAACCAGGCCATGCGGCGGCGCAGGACATCGGGGCGCTGCTGCTCCGAGGCGTGCGCCGTCTTTTTTTGAACGTGATGCCGCGCCGGTCGAGGAACAGCCACACCGTCGAGGGTGCCGCCCGCACGCCGCGCTCGGCGACAAGGCGCTCCCCGATCTCGGCCAGCGTGATGTCCGGCACCTCCTCGATCAGGCCGAGAATGAAGGCCTCGTGCGCATCGAGCTTTGAACGTGACGGCTGGCCCGGCTTGCGCGCTTCCATCTCGCCGGTCTCCCGGTAGCGCCGATACCAGGCCCCGGCCGTCGAGATCCCGATCCGGAAGCGCCGTGCCGCCTCGCGCGTAGAAATCCCGTCCTCGATCGCGGCAATCACTCGACCACGAAGGTCGCAGCTCAGGCTCCTCGTCATCAGCACCTCCTGGCAAATCACCAGGAGCAGTGAATCAGACAACGAACGACACGGGAATCCT
Source organism: Mesorhizobium australicum (assembly GCF_900177325.1). NCBI lineage: Bacteria > Pseudomonadati > Pseudomonadota > Alphaproteobacteria > Hyphomicrobiales > Phyllobacteriaceae > Mesorhizobium > Mesorhizobium australicum. The sequence goes on from NZ_FXBL01000003.1 coordinate 74,523, forward strand.
CAAACCGACTCGGCATTCAACGAAAATGCTCTAGCTTTGAGAGCCGGTTAACTCGGCTGCGGCCAACCTTGCCAGTGCCTGTTCTCGCCGCGCGTTGACGGCGGGATCGTTCATGAAATCCGTCCTGCGTCCCGGCTTCGTCCCACGCTTTCTGTAGGTGCTCTGCTCGCTGTTCGTCTTGATCTTCGGCGCCGGCCGCGCCTCGTCCTGCTGGGCTTTGATCCAGGACAGCACCTCGCCGAGCCGCTTGTTCTCGGTGATTGCCGTGTGCGTGACGCGCTGCTCCTTGTCGAAGACGGTGTAGGGCATGGAACACGCCTTCCAGCGAACGTCCAGGCGACCGTCAGCGAACTCGTAGATGTCCACGTATTTGCCGACCAGTCCGCACGAGATGTCGTTCTTCTCGAGCATGATTAGCCTGCGTTAGTAGGAGAACGACAACTGCTGGCTGACATAACGCAGCTCGCGCTTGCACAGCACGTCACGCAGCCGATCCGGCGCAACATTCAACGCGCGATGCAGATTGTCCAGCCGGGCAGGGACCTTCGCGAACCTCGAATTGAAGTCGGCCATGAACGACGGCAGGAAAGCATTGCCAGTCTCGATATCCGATATGCGGGCAAGGCGCAGTTCCTTCACAAGCCGGTCCTGCAGGGTCCGATTGACCCGCTCGACACGGCCCTTGGCCTGGCTCGAATTGGCGCACAGGATCTCGATGTTGAGTTCCGACAATGCGCGGCCGAACTGGGTCATGCCGCGGCCTGCCTTGGCATCCTTCTTGGCGACACGAAACACCGTGTGCTTATCGGAATAGAATGCGACCGGGCAGCCGTGTGCCTTCAGATAGAGCTCGAGCGCCTCGAAGTAGCTGAACGTGCTCTCCGACCTCACAAAGCGAAGCTGCTGGAGCTTGCTCGTGGCATCGTCGATGAAGACGAGCAGGGTGCACGGATCGCCCCGCTCCTCGAACCAACGGTGATCGCTGCCGTCGATCTGCACCAGTTCGCCGTATGACTCCCGCCGCAATCTCGGCTGATGGAACGTCCTGCGCTGCTTGCGCGACAGCCAGATTCCGGCTTCCGTCATCCATTTGCGCAGCGTCTCGCGCGACACGAACAGGCCGTGGTTCGCCGCCAGCTTCTCGGCCGCCAAGGTGGGCCCAAAGTCGAGATAGTGTTCCCGAACCAACCGAACCGCCAGGTCGCTGACGCCGGCGACATATCGATGGTTCGACGGTCGTCCTCGAGCCTTGTGCCGAAGTGCTGCGGCGCCTTCGGACCGGAACGCCTTCAGCAGACGCTGGACCTGACGCGTCGTCAGATCCAGAACATGCGCCGCCGAGACGACCGTCATGCGCCGCTCCAGAACTTTCGACAGAACCTCGATGCGTTGCAGCTCGCGCTCGCTCATGAAAATCAGCAATATTGCTATGTCGCATAAGTCTTTTCATGGAACTAAGCCATTGATATTATTGTTATTATTCCACTTCAGGAAGACTGTAACGGGTCATTTCCGCAACATCTCCATCCAGCGTGATCTCTATGACCTCGTTGACGAGTTCCCCCTCTGGTTCCAGTTCGGCGAGCACCGCTTCAAACAAGTCGCGCTGGCGCGCCGGGAGCAGCTGCGGCACGATGATCACGAGACCGGCATGCAATTCCTCGTTCGCATACAGCTTTCGGAAATCACGCGCGTTGTTCGTGACGAACGTGAAATTCTCATCGACGATGCGAGGCATTAAGTCCCAATCAGTCTCGCCGCTCAGCCCGAGCCAATTCACATGAAAACATTCGTGGCCGCGGTTCTGCGCCACGGCCACGAGTGTCGTGTGAAGGCACTCATCGATCAAGAACCTCACGAAATCCCGCCATGCGATTTCGGATCGGATATGCGCTTCAGTTGGACTGTCTTTGTGTCCTTTACCCTGAAACCTTGCTCTGACAGCTTTTTCGGGCGTCCGCGAGCCGGATGTGCCGCAGTCCATATCTCCGCAAGGTCGACCATACGAGAAGTGAGCGCCGGATAGCCCCCGAGTATCTCATCGACGTTTGCACCTTGCGCTTTCATACTCGCGATCGTCCGGACTGGTACGCGGGTACCCCGGAAAACCGGTTCGCCACCGAGAATGCCCTTTACACTTCGAATGAGATCTTCAGCTTCGCGCAAGGCATCGGCACGCTCAGCAAGTTGTTCCCTGGCCCGCGCTACGTCAACGATCAGGTAGTCATCCGCACGGACCGTCTCTGTGGCGGGGTCGTTCGCAATAGCCTCGAACAAACGCTTCCGTCGCTCGGCGGATAGGATTGAGCCGACGCCATACCACAGCTTCAGCCGCAGGAGGTCGTCATCGGTCAGCGCTCTTCCCCGGGAGCTCGCAGCGCCTTTTGAGATGATCCGCTTGTCGATAGCGTTGTGAACAGACTTGACCGCCACCCCACTGACCGCGGCAGCCTCTGCAGGAGTGTATTCACGATGAATGGCGCTCATAATCATTCTCCTTACGAAGAATATATAATGAGACGCCAGACGAAGTAAAGTGGGAACCGACCGTTTGGACCTGTCAGACGGCCTCAGCCTCGGCGATTTCCGTTTCGTCGGGTACCGTCTCGTCGAATATGTGTCCCCAGTTGTTCGGCGTACCCCGTCGACTTCCGGATTTCGCCGTGGATTTGGCGAGTGTTTTCAATCGGCGGGCGGCCTTGGCGAAGTCCGCGTCGAGTGTTCCGGGCGTCGCGCTCCTGGAACTGGCCGCTCGCGGCGACATTCTCCGGACAGCAGACATCGAAGGCTCCTGTTCGCGACCGCCCGCATGAGCATTCGATGTTCCCAAGCGTTTTCGAGCACGTGGTTTCTCGTTGTTCTCCGTTTCGGTCTTCTGCCCCTCGGCTTTGACCGTGTCTGCGTCTTCCCCTGAGTACCGGAAGGTCGTTGCAGGCACCGGCCGCGAAGGCAGAAACTCGGTTGCCGGCACGTCCGGCACATGTGTCTGAGAGAACCTTTCCATCTCGCGGAACGGCGCCGTCCGGAAGAACCGCAGCTTGTCGGCGAAGATCGGCCCCTGCCCCTCGGCCAGGATGATCATTTTGTCTCCCGGCATCTGCCGCACCTCCTGCGGCATCATCAGGTCACGCTCTCTCAATTGCTCGACCTTTGTACGGCGATGTAGGCCCATCAGCTCGATTGTGCGGGATTCGGTCTTGTAGCGGACGGTGCGCTTGCCGAGGCCTTTCGAAACGGCTTCCGCCGTCACCTGGTCGTTGGCGCCGAAGACGAGCTGGTACCCGCAATTGCCCATCAAAGAGTGACGAGAGGTTTCGCCGTAAATCTCGTCCAAATTCTTCAGGTCCTGGATCACGAAAGCCATTTTGATATTGTATCCGGCTACATAGGGGAGCTTGGTCGTGATCTCGCTCATCTTCTTCAGCTGCCGGAACTCGTCGAGCAGGAAATAGACGGGCAGCGGTCGCTGCGTCTGCTCGAGCATGAGCGTATCCAGCGTCTGCTGCACGAAAAGTGCGAGCAACGGTCGTAGCAGTGTGATGTCGGTGACGTTGGGAGCGAGATAGATCGAGATCGGCCGACGCTTCAAAGCACGCAGGTCCATGTCGGTCACCGATGTCGCTGCCACGACGCGCTCGTTGCGGAACGGCCGTAGCGCCTTCTGGATGTCGAGCAGCGCCGATGCCGCCGCGCGCTCAGACAGGGCGATGTAGGCGTTGAAGCTCTCCATCGTGAAGCGAGACAGGTACGGCTCGCGTTCCTTGATAAGGCTCATCTGTGCCTGAAGGTTTGCGTCACTGTTGAAGAAGGACGTGACCTCGCCGAGCGTCCGATGACCCTTGTAGTAGACGCTTTCGTTGATGTAGCTGATAGCGCCCGCGATGAGCTGCTGGGCGGTGGCCTGCCAGATCGAATTCTCGGATTCGGTGACTTCCGGAACGAGAATCGCAGCGATGTTCTGGATATCGGTGGTGCGGTCTCCGCGGTCAGACCGAATGAAGTCGAGCGGATTGTAGCGATGCGACCTTTCCGATCCCGGCGCAAAGAGGAAGACCTGACTACCCTTCGACTTGCGATAGCCGGCAGTGCTGCGAAAAATCTCGCCCTTGAGGTCGGTGACGATCATCGAGCCTTCATGCGAGAGCGCATTCGGGACAACGTAGCACGCCCCCTTCCCCGATCGGGTCGGTCCGATGATCAGGTGATGCCGATCGTCGTCGACATGAAGGACCTGGCGCCTGTAACGGCCAAGGATTTTGCCCTTCCTCCTAAACCATCCATCGCGTCGGAGTGTCATCGCGGTCTGGAATCGGGCGTCGCCGAGTGGGCTCGAATTCGGTCGAAGGCCAACATAAGCGACGATCGCTGCGACAAAAGCCGCAGGGACCAGAGCGCCAAGCGCCACAACGCGCAGGACGCCGCTGTCGCCATAGGTGATCAGCTGCTGGAATGGCGCAAACGGATTCGTCGTGATCGTCGCCTGCAGGATTCTCCCATCCCCATAGAGCAGCTGCAAACCAAGACCGTAGGCCAACAGCCAGACGGCAAAAGCGACGGTCAGGCAAAAGCCGAAATAGAAGACGCGGAGCGACCCGGTCATGCCGGCTCCGTCCGTCCGCGCGCGAAGAAGATTTCCGAGACGCCGCGCCGGCCCCCTTCCCTGCGCAGCTGGATCACGATCGGGATGACACTCTGGATGTAGGAGATCAGGTCCGCTTTTGGGTAGGCCGCTGACAATCCGGACTGCATAACCATCATGGCAAGCTGCTCATAGGCTCCGAGCGGCGTGTCGGCATGGACCGTCGACATGGAGCCCGGGTGACCGGTATTGATGGCGCGCAGGAACGCGAATGCCTCCGAACCCCTGACCTCTCCGACGAAAAGCCGATCGGGTCGCATGCGCAGAGAGGCTTCGAGCAAGGACTGGATCGTCACGCTGGCGGTTCCCTGGTCGCCTCGAGAGGCGAGCAGGTGCACCGCGTTGTCCTGAGGCGGGAACAGCTCCCGTGTATCCTCCAACGTGATGATCCGCTCGTGCGGGTCGACCGATTTGAGGCAGGCATTGAGGAATGTCGTCTTGCCGCTTGAGGTGCCGCCGCTGATCAGGATGGAGACGCGATTGATGATCGCCGTCCGAATGAAGCGGTAGATGTCCCTGGCAGACAGTTGCTCGATCAAGGCATGATCGGTCTCGCTGAGGCCGCCGACAGCGACCGTCACCTGATCGAGCGATCCCTGATCGCGATAATCGTCGAGCGTGAAGTTGCTGATGACCTGCTTGCGAATCGAAACGGCGCCACCATTCGCTGCCGCGGGTGGCAGGACAACCTGTATCCGCTCTCCTGTCGGTAGGGCGGCGCTGAGGATAGGGCTCGCCCGGTTGATGAACTGATTGGTCGTGGCCGCCACACGCTCGCCGATATTGACGATCTCGTCGGCCGTGAGCTCGGGTATTTCATAGTGTTCCATGTGGGCCGAGGCCAGTCGTTCGACATAGACATGACCGGGCGAGTTGATGGAGATCTCGACGACCTGGCTGTCGTCGAGGAAGACGCGCAGGGGTTCTAGCGCCCGGTTCAAAAAGTGGTGTTTCTGCTCGGCGGCAAAGCTAGTCGAGATTACGTTCACGACGGATCTCCCTCAGCGCCTCGGTGACGGGATCCTCGTACATGGCGGAAAAGTCGAGGTCCTGGCGGACGAAGACGAAGATGCGCTCGCCCTGGCTGACGCTGATCGTCGGTGGAATCCGCAAGGAATCTCCCAATGCCTGGTTGGCCATGTCGGCGAAGGTCTGCGCGAGGGTCTCACGGGCGAGCTCCTCAGCGTTCTGCGCATCGTCGCTGTCTCCGGCCGCGGCCTCGCTGCCGTAACCGGTCAGGTAGCTGGCGCCGGCGCCGACGATCGACAGGAGGATGGCAGCGCCGAAGCGCTCGCGGAACTTCTTGTCGACTCGCCCGGTCAGACCGGCACGGCCCAGGCTGTCGGCGCCGATCGAGTTCAGCCGGACCGATACGCCGTCATCGCGCAGCATTCGGGTCCAGACCACGAAGATCCGCGTCTGACCGCGCGTGATCTCGGACTGGTACTCTCCGATGAGACGGGTGCCGGTGGGGATCAGAATGCGCCGGCCGTCGAAAGAATAGACGTCCTGCGAGACGATTGCCCTCACCTGCCCCGGGAGGTCGCTGACGATGGCCGTCTCGAGGATGCCGGCGATCAGCGTGCCCTCCGGAACAACAGCATCGATTCGTTCGATCTTCCGGGCTCTGGCGCTGCGGTCACCAATGCTGGATGCCGCGGCCAGAAACTTGCTGCTGCGATCCTCACCGGCGACGGTGAGCCCCTCTCCATTACTATCGGTCAAGCTGCCTTGTCCGCCTGAGGACGCATTGTCGACCACCACCAGTCTCGACCGGTAGCGCTCGGGAAATTCGTCAGCCGGCGCTTCGATCGCTTCCGGCGGCGGGGGCGCGCCGGGAACAGGGGGCGGTGGCACCTCGAACTCGGTCGTGTCAGGCTCTTCGGCCGGAGGAGGCGGCGGTGGTGGCGGCGGAATCTGCACGACTTCCGGCACCGGAGGGTCCGGCTCCGGCTCGCTCTCGCGTACAAAGGACGGCGGACGAAACGTGGTGGTGGTGAACTCCTCGTCCCCGTCGAGCATGTCGCGGACGGGTGGCTGCCTGCCGGCCAGAACCAGATATCCGGCGAGGAGACCGAGCAGGACCAGAACGGCGCCACCGACGAGTTGCTTACGGCGAACGGTGTTGTCGGCGACGACGGGTTCGTCATTGTCGGCCAGCGCTTCGAGTTCGGGGGAGCGCTTCATCAGTTTCCGCTCCGACGTCGGCGTTTTGCCTTGTCATCTTCGACCGGACCGAGGATTGTGGCGTCGGGTGCCGCGAAATCCGGCTTTCTGAGATTGAAGATGCAAATCCACCGGTCGCCGTCGCGCAAGGTGAACTGGGTCGCCGTCCCATCGACGACGATGTACTCCCCCTCCCTGCGGAAATTCCGGAGCGTTTCGGAGAAATCCGAGTTGACGGCGAAGATCGCGGGAACCCGGCGGTCGAACTTGAAGAAGGTCTTGTTGCCGTCATCGAAGACCATCAGCGGCTTCAGGCGGGCATCACCGGAGAACGAATAGTCGATGTTGACGTTGGCCTTGTCGATACCGGAGATGTTCGGCCATGCGGCGCGTTGTTCGGCCTCCTGCCGCAAGGCGGCGTTGAGGTTTTTTTCCGGATAGTGAAAGCGGATTCCAAAGACCTTGCGGCCGGCTTCGGGCGCGAAATCGTGCAGTTCGAGATAGTAGATGCGCTTGTCGGTGACGACGTTCATGTTCGTCACGACGTCTTTCGCGATTGGTTTCACAAAAAGGATATTGCCTTTCTCGGCCGGCACGACCTGCCAGCTTTCCGTGTCGCCAAGCGAGATCGTTTCGAACTTCTCGTCCTCGTCGAAGATGATCATGGTCGAAATGCCGTACGTCGCAAAAACCTGGACGACGTTGTTCTCCTGATAGGTGACGCTGGTGACTCGTGCATCGAGGGAACCGCCCTTCGGCGTCTGCGCGGCCATCGCGGGCCACAGCGCGCCGTACAGAATGAGAGCAGCCGTCCAGCAGCGGCCCCTCATTTCGCATCTCCGGACGTGACCGTTTCCTGATCCCGGCGGTAGGAATAGACCTGGAAGCCAAGAGGGTTCTCGAAGCGCCATTCGTTGCGGGTCGGCGTGTCCGTGTAGCGGAAACGTACGACCGATATCCAATGACGGACGATCGATTCTGTGTCGCTGCGTTCGTTGGTGGAGAACCTGACGATCGCCGTACTGGCGTTCGGGAACGTCACGGACTTGATCTCGACGAGGACCCGCTTCAGCCGGCCATAGACCTTTGTGGGGTTCTGCGCGTTGGCCGCGCTGTAGAGGGTCTGCAGCTCGCGGGCCGCCTCGTCTGCGGAGAGCAGCGCCGCGATACCAAAATTCTCGGTGATGGCGTAGGGATCGTAGCCTTCGCGGGCACGGATGTAGCGCACGACATTGGCTTGCGTGATCGCTTGTTGCTCGGTGAGATTTGCCGGCCTTGTCAGGCCGGACTTTACCTCGATGTAGCCCGTGGTCCGGTCGACGGTGACGACATAGGGCTCGAAGCTCTTCAGAGGCAGCATCAGCACCACCGCGAGCAGGCTGAGCAGGGCAATCCCGGCAAAGACAATCGAGAAGAACCAGGCGACGCCCGCTGTACGCTTCGCCCGCTTGATGATCTCCTGCTCCCAGATGTCGCCTTGCTGGAAATAGGACCGCAACGCGGATTCGGATTTTTCGGCCATCCTTGCGCTGTTCCTGTCGTGTCAGATCGTGCATCGTCTCGCCGATCAGGGTTGCCTCGGGGTTCCGTTTGACGTGATCGCGCGCTGCATGGAGGCGCCCGCGCCGTCCTGTCGTGGTGAGTGAAGTCGGGCCTGGACCCGATGGACCGCCGCCTGCGTCTGGCGGGCGGATGTTCCAATGGCGGCGCGACTCCAGAAAATCCCTTGCGTTGTCAGCTGCCGCGAACGCGGCCCGACCGGTGTCGCCAGGCCGCCAGCTATGCCCTGGGCGAGCGATTGCACCTGCAGAAGAACGAAACTGCCGGCGAGACAAAGCATGATGAAGGCAGCGAAATCGCTCAGCTTCAGCTCGCGATCGCCGGAGATGCTGTCGATGGCGGTCAACTCGGGCTCCATCGCCGCGATCAGGAACGCCGCGATCACGTACACGAAGAGCGGGATGATCGCGTAGAGCAGCGACTGGTTGAGCCACCCCATCGCATAGCTGCGCGTCGCATCGAAGAAGAAGCAGGCGATGAAGATGGGTGCGGTGCCCAGCAATACCCACAGGACGACCTTGGCGAGCACCAGAATGCCGAGCGCGATCGCGACGAACAACCCCGCAAACACCATGATGATCATGCCGATCAAGGCCGGCAGCACGGACAGATAGCCGGCCTGCTCCGAGAAGGCCGCGGCGGCAGTGTTCGCCGTCTTCCAGATCTGCGACAGCCCATTCGTGGGCTCGGTCACTCCAGTGTTTGATGCCGCCAGGATGGCGCGGCCGGCTGCCTCCGGGACCGTGGTCAGCCAGTCATAGACAAGGTCGTTAAAGTTCGACCAGGTGCCGACGAGAATCAGGATGACGAAGACGCGCACCAGCCTTCCGATGATCTCGGAGATGCTCAAGCGCGAGGTGCCGAGGAAAAGCTGTACGCCGTAGAACAGGACGGTCAGAATGAAGAGCAGACGAAGAAGTGGCTCGAGGTCCTGGCTCAGAGCCTCATAGGCGCTTTGAGAGAAATTCTGCCCCGACGCGTCGATCCGATCCAGCAGTTCGCCAATGAAGTCGTCCACCGCCCTGCCCTATTCTTCTTCCATGGACGCCAGATCCTTGATCGCCGCCAATGCGGCTGCCCTGTCCGTATTGACGGACATTGTCGGGCCGCACTCGTCCCCGGTGGTGGCATAGCTCGACAAATTGGCCGGTCGTTTGCACGGCGCCGTCTTCTCGCGCGGTGTGCCGCACCCGCTGGCGAGAATGGCCAGTGCGAACACCATTGTGGTCGAGATGAACTGCCGCCCTCTCATTCGTACCGCAACGCCTTTTTGGTGTTCGACATGTCGGTCAGCTTGCGCTGGTTTTCGGCGTGCAGCGACTGCACACCGGCGTTGAGCACGCCGATCATCTCGTTGAGCGTAAGTCCCGTCTGGACCTGAAGCTGCGTGTTCTGGTCGATCGAGCCCTTGATGTCCTCGGCCTTGCCGATGTCGCCGCCGGCGGTTTCGAGGGCCGAGCGGCGCGTTTCGACGGCAGCTTGAGAACCGGTGATCAGAGCCGAGACGCCCATCACCGTTTTCATCAGTTCCTCGTAGGATTTGTCGCTGGCCAACGAGCTATTGTCCTTGCCTGAGAGCGAACGGACGAGCTGCAAGCCGTTGATGAACAGCGTCGCGGCTTCCACTACTTTGGGATCGAGCGACCCGAAATCGGCGATCCCGCCCTTGAGGATGCTGTCGAAGGACGGCATGGAGGAGACGCTAAAGCCATTGCCGATCGCGATATCTTTGAGAGGACCAGCGTCGCCGCCGCGGTCACCGGTGACGACCTTCAGGGTCTCCTCGACCGTCGTGAGGATTTCCTTGTTCGTATCAAGAATCTTGCCGGTCTTTTCTGCCGTATCGCGCGCGACCGCGTAGTTGGTCTTGTCGATGACCGGGATGTCAGCTGCCGCCGGCGCGATGCCTGCGCCAACTAAGCCCAAGATTGCCAAGGAACGTTTCATATCGGTCTCCATCACTGAGTCTCGAGAAGCAGGTCCGCTTGTTGGTCGATACGCTGGACACAGGCCCTCGCGTCGACATCCCAGACGAAGCCCTCGCGAACGTCGCAAAAGCCGGCCACGCGCCGATCGTCGTCATCTTTGCCCGTCTCGTAACGCGTCGATCGATTCGTGCCGGACACGTCACCAAGCGTCATGGCATTGCTCGAATTGGTGAGATCGGCAAACGCCGTCCCGAGCAGGATCAGCCGGTTAATGAGTTCGATGTTGGCGTTGCGCGCACCCGAATTGTGGTCCCAGCTGTCCTGGACCGTGCCGGCGCCCATATCGCCGAGTTGCGTCAGCCAGGACGTGACATTGCCGGACCCCTCCCCGATCGCCGCGGTCAGGCCCATTGCGTTCATGGTGCTGGTCCGGGCGCCCGCATAGGCGCCGCCACCGCCATAGTTGAGCGGAATGCCCGATTTGTCGGAGCCCCCGAAGGCCGGCAGCCATTTTTGGGTTATGTTGGCGACATAGCCCTGCGTTTCCCCGAACGGCGGAATGCCGCCATATTTGTTCACATTGCCAGCGCCGGCATTGTAGGCGGCAAGCGCCAGCGAGACATTGCCATTGTACTTGCGAAGCTGCTGCTTGTAGTAGCGCGCACCGCCGCGCAGGTTCTGCTCGATATTGTAGGGGTCGACGCCGAGGTCGCCAGCCGTGCCGGGCATCAGCTGGGCTAGGCCAATCGCCCCCGCTGGAGATTTGGCGCAGGCGTTGAAGCGGCTTTCCTGGTAGACGAGCGCCAGGAACTGGTTTTCGTCGACGCCCTCCTCGCGCGCAATCCGACGAACCAGCCCGGCGATCGCCGGATTGGCATTCGCCGCTGCGACCGGATCATCCTTCCGTCCCGGCCGGTACATTGAGCAGGTCACGCTCTGGTTGTTGACGTAGCGTTCCTCGTCGACCTTCTCGATCTCGCCGGTTTTCCGGTCGCGATCCTGGCGCTCGTCGAGCACAGTGCTGTCGATGGTCGGAATGTCAGCAAAGGCGGGTGACGCGACGACGGCCATAAGCAGGGAAAGACGTCTGATCATGCCGCTTGCTCCCAACCGCAGAACACTGGCAGCCAAGTCGCCGGATCGTCACCGAGCTGTGCGCGAAGCGCTGCACATTGCTCGATCGTCTCCTTGCGGCCGGACATCACGCGAACGAGATCCGGCATGGAGGTGAGGTCGAGCCTGGCAATGACGGAGTCGTTGCCGTGCTTGATCAAAAATGTTCGCCGCTCCGGCGGCGTGTTGCGGATGAAGGCATATTCCTTGGCGGTCAGTCCGAAGCGCCGGATGTAGCTTTCCTCATCCGCGCGTGGGTTGGGGAAATGCAGATTGGTCGCGGACTGCTCGATCAGCGTATGCGATTGCGGCGAGCGTGCAATGTCGGCCGCCGACTGTGTGCCGAACCCGACGATCCCGTTGAGCTTCCGGATCGTCTTCATCTTGTCGACGATGTAGTTGGAGAAGACCGGATCTTGGAGAAGCTTCCAGCCCTCATCCATGAAGATGAGAACGGGCTCGCCGGTAAGCAACTCGTCCAGCCGGTGGTAGAGGTACATCAGCGCCGGCGTGCGCACCTCCTGATTGTCAAGGATGTGCGTCATGTCGAAACCAAAGATCCGACGACTGGAGAAGGACAGGACGTCCTTCGGCGCGTTGAACAGCCACGCCTTCTCGCCCTCGAACCAGGGACGCAGACGTGACTTGAGATCGTTGGCGTCGGAGCGCGCGCGACCCATCAACAGGCCGGAGAGATTGGCAAGCGTGCGCTGTTCGACCGGTTCCTGGCAAATGCGCCCGATCGCCCGCTCCAGCGTGTCCTCTTCGTCCTGGGAAAAGCCGTGGCCGTCGGCCGGGTCGAGCATGGCCTTGAGCAGGCGGTGCAGAAACTCGCGATTGGTTGCGTTGTTCTCGATCTGCAGCGGATTGAAGCCGGTCGCGATGCCAGGCTGGAGCACCTCATAGTCTCCGCCGACGGCACGAATGAAGATTTCCGCGCCGCGATCTTTGTCGAAGAACACCGCACGCGGCTCGGGGGAAATCCGGAAAGCCTGTGCAAGCAGAAAAGTGAGCGCCACGGTCTTGCCCGACCCGGTCGGGCCGGTCACCAAGAAATGGCCGATGTCGCGTTGGTGGAAATTGAACCAATAGGGTGTCTGCGACGTCGTTTCGAGGATCGAGATCGGCAGGCCCCAATGGACGTCCGAAGCCTTCCCGGTCGCGAAATTGTGCAGCGACGAAAACCCCGAAAAGTTCGCGCTCGACAGCATGCAGGAACGCGCGATGTAGGCGTGATTGCCCGGCAGCTGCGCCCAGAACGAGGCCTCCATGTTGAGGTCTTCGCGCAGCCAGTTGATGTTCATGTCGGTGAGGCAGGAGCCGAGCTCGGCGACGGCCTTGTCGAGACCGGCGAGTTCGCGCGAAAGGCAGAGCAGGCTGAAATGGTGGTAGCCGAACACAGCCTCCTGGTTAAGCAGGCTGTTGAGCGCGAAGTCGATATCGGTTTCGACCGTGCTGCCAGATTCGTCCGATGCGTGGATCTGGCGCTGCAGCCGAGAGATGCGCTCCTGCGCGATCGGCTTGTCGGCAAGTGTGAACGACTGGGTGCAGATGAACTCGTGGTTCATCTGCAGGAGGCCGTCGAGCATCCCGGGCCCGGAAAATGGGGGGTATTCCTTGATCGACAGCATCGCGCCGAAGCGGTTCTCGACCTCGGTCGGTCCCTGCGCCTGCATCGTGCGCTTGGAAAAGTGCAGGCGCGACGTACCGACATAGCTGCGGATGCCCATGCGGGGCAGGCGCATCTCGCGCGCGACGCCGCAGGTGAGCAGCGTGTTGATGAAGGCGCAAGGCTCCGTGTACGGCTCGCCATCGCGGCAAACAACGCCAAGCGGACGCGCGCCGTACTTTTGCAACTCGCGCGTGACGTTGCCGACGATTTCTTCGAGCTCGTTGATGCGTTCCTGCAGTCGCTGCTCAAGGACTTCTTCGCCGGAGGAGCGATCGAGTAGTCGCGAGAATCCTTCGGCGGCGCCGAGCGCACCACGCATTCCGGAACGGACGATCGTGAGGTAGAGCTCGTTGGTGAACATGCGCTTGTCGCGCAGCGATGCCATATAGCGCGTGTTCAGAAGTTCGCAGAACGGGTCCGAGAAGGCTCCGCCGATCGAGGGTTTGAGCTCTTTACGGATCACCGTCGACCAGAGCGAATAGCGGCTCGAGCCGAGCGCTCGGATCAGCGTGTTCTGGACGGCCGCGCGCATATTGAGTTCGGCCTGGTCTTCGGTCTGGAAGAACAGTCCATCCAGCTTGATCACGGACAGGATCGCACCGCTTTCGAGCCGGATGACGGTGTCGGCGACATGGCGCAGATACGGAATGTGGGTCGACATGAGCCGCTCGCGCCGGCGCTCACGTCCAAATCCCAGCTCTTCGGCGACGACGTTCAACATGATCATGGCCCGTACGAGTTGGTGCGCCAGAACAGACGGTTCGGCGTGCGCGGTGTGCGGCGGCCGACAATCTGCGCAAGATCGAGAATCCGGATGTCGCGGCTGCAGAAGGCGAAGAGAGCGAGATAGATCAGCGGTGCGATCAGCGCCGACCAGAAGCTCGTGCTCACGAGGAAGGCGATCAGCGTGAAGCCGACGATGATATAGAAGGCGTTGAGAGGTATGCCCCACATCATTGGCGGCCGTGTCAGGCCGATCACCAGTGGCGTCAGATGCGGCTTTTCGTCGGTGAACTCGGGCATGGCTCAGTTCCCTACGGCAGCGATCATCTCGTCGACGATCGCCGGCGCGCCGAAGACCAGGCCGATGCCCAGAACGACTGCGCCGGCGGTAAACCAGGAGAGACGTCCGGCGAAAGCGAGAAAGCCGAGCGCGATCACCGCTATGATGGCGAGAAGCCGTCCGAACGGCCCGGTAATAAAATCGACGATCATCTGGACCGCGGTTTCCAGCGGCGCAAAGGCGCCAGAGGATTGCGCGAATGCCGGCTCCGCAAACACCAGACAGATGGCCAGCATCGTGGTGAATGCAATCGGCATTGGCACCGGCCGAGCAGTGGGCGAATAGGAAATGGCGTTCATGGGTAACCTCCGGCTAAAAATGCATGACACCGCCGACCCATTGGCGGCGTTCGCGCGTCGTGATGACTCCGCGGGCGGGGCTCGATCGCTGCTCATCGGCAACGTCACCCTGTTTGCTCGCAGCCGCACCGCTTCCCTCAAGGCCCATCTGGATGTTGAGGACTTCGGCGACGTACCGCAGAGTTTCCTTGAAGGGCGGCATGCCGCCGTGCTCGCGCACACGTCCCTCGCCGGCATTGTAGGCAGCGGCGACGAGGAGGGGATTGCGGAACTCGTCGGTCAACTCGCGGAGGTAGCGGACTCCGCCCTCGATATTCTGTTCCGGATCACAGATATCGGTCACACCGAATCGCTCGGCCGTCGCTGGCATGAGCTGCATTGGCCCACGCGCACCTTTGGGCGAGTTGCGCAGCCGATCGAGCCGGCTTTCGGCGGTCACAACCGCGACGGCGAATTCCGCGTCGACATTGTGCCGCTGCGCCGCCTCGATGACGAGACGGGCGATCTCGGCAGGCGTCGCCGGCGACGGCCCGCACTCCGGCATTCCGGACAGAGCGCCACCATCAAAATGATCGTTGTTGAATTCGAGCCCGGCGGCCTCGGCTGCTGGCACGCCGATCGGCTCGGGTGCCTCGTGCCGGAGAACGATCTGGCCACCCGCGCCCAACACATAGTCGTCCTGCATCCGCGCCCAACGAGCTTCGGCAACCGTGTCGGTCGAGGACGGGACGTCATCCCCTTGCCGGTCTGTCTCGGCGTTCTGGTGCTGGAGAAGTGTGGGTGCGGCCAATTCGGACGCCGATGCTGCCCGGCCTGGGACAACGCACATGCTCGTGAGGACTGTCACGGCTAGAAGCGGCGCTATCGATGGTGATTTTGCTTGGCTTCCCATGGGTCCGCATCCAATGCCTTGACACGACAGATGCTCAAATGGTTAGGCGACGGAAAAAACAATGTCAATTTGATTGTGATTTTTCTTGCAAAGGGAAAGGAGGCAGGTCAATGTCGAGCACAGTGACAACCTGGAGGCGACATCGAATGAGACGAGCGGCCGGTTGCCTGGCGGCGATAAGCGCATGCCTGCCGGCCTTTGCGGCCGGGCCGGTGGACGAAGCCTATATCCGTTCACTCGCGGCACCCGGGAAGACCGTCCTGGTCATGGAATACTATGACGGCCAGGGGAAAGTATCGGAGCGCAAAGGCTATGCGTCGGCTTCTGGGTTCAACACCGTGTCGCCTACTGACTTCCGCGTCGACGCCAATCTGACGGTGCACCTCTACGGGATCGAGCCGTGCAAGGGCGACATGGTCAATCGCAAGGAAGACTTTGCCGGGTCCTGCGACGACTACGCTCGCCAGGGTCTGGCAACGCTCCTCCAGTCGCCACGCGTGATTTACTGCCGCGCTTTTGTCAGTGAGACCGGCGCGCGGGCGCAGGACGCCACCTGCTACGGCTACTACCACTACCCCGGCAGTATGGACAGCGTCGACATGTTCGAGGAGCAGCTGGTTTCGCTCGGCACTCACCGCATCGCAAAGCGGCCGGACGGGACACCCGCAAGAGCCGATCTGAAAGAGGCCGAGGACATCGGTCGCCGCGGCTACGGGATGTGGGCTGATCCAAGGGTTGCGGGCCAATGAAGTCCCCTGCCCTCTTCTTGTCACTGACCGTTGGCTTGACGCCGGCAACGGCCGCACCGCCGGAGGGCTACTTCGAACTGAAACCAGGCGTGACGCTCGAAAGCGGAGACAGTTGGCAGGACGACGGCCGACATTTCCGTCTCTTCGGCGTGCAGGCCTGTCTGCGCGGTACAGTTTACACCGATAGGTCGGGCGCTCATCGTGACTGCGGGGAGGCATCCCTGGCGGTTTTTGCCGCCTACATCGCAGATACGCATCCCGTCTGTGCGCAAGTCGCGCAATCGGCTGGAACGATCTTCGTGTCCTGCTACGCAACGATCGGCACCGACCGGCTGGACCTCGCCAATCTAATGATTTCCTCAGGCTTTGCCTTCGCCTCCCTCGATGGGCGCGGCTTGCCCCACCACGCTCCCTATGCCGTGGTGGAGCAGGGCGCCCGGGAAAAGAAGGTCGGTCTCTGGCAATTCGACGATGTCCAGCACCCGGCGCTGCTGCTCGGTCAAAGGGCTGCCGGTGGAGGGACCGCGCCATGACGTCGGGTGCCGTCAGGTCGAGCATCGTGGCTCTGCTGATGACTGCGCTGCCCTATCCGGCGCAATCGGCAGACGTCCTGCACGATCAGACACGATCCTCCGTCAAAGCAGGATCGGTTCCCGCCTTGAGCGCGGTAACAAGAATCTCTGGCCGGACATCTGTCATCGATGGCCGAACGCTTTGGTTCCCGATCGGCCAGCACAAGGTACGGCTGGCCTGGATCGACGCCTGCGAGCTGCCGCAATGGTCCTACGATCCTCGCCGTCACGGCGAAGACGCAATCCCGAAGCCAGTGCCATGCGGTCCTCTTGCGAAGGCGTGGCTGAAGCGCATGGTTGGCAACGCCCAGGTCAGTTGCCTCGTGCAGGCTTACGACGGCGATGGAGGCCTCCTCGGACGTTGCACGGTGCGCGGACGCGATCTTGCGCTGGAAATGCTGCGTGTCGGCTGGGCCCGGGTGACCTCGCCGGCGCCGGCCGAATATCTGACCTGGCAGAACTACGCCATGTCTGCCCGGCACGGCATGTGGGCAACCTATGTGCTCGATATGCCTGAGTGGCGACGCAAGGCCGTGGACCGGACGCTCGCAAGGCCACCGATCGCGGATTTCAATCTGCTCGCCGAACGCGAGAGCGAGATTTCGCCTCCGTTTGAGGATGTACGCAAGCGTCCGAGGCGAACAGATCGATAGGCTCGTTTGAGGAGACATCCTTTGAACCCGCTCAGGCGTATAGCGATTGCAGCGGCCCTGTCCGCAGCCCCGTGGTTTTGGCTCGGCGATCGCGCCGAAGCGAGCGAGTGGGGATGCGAAGTCCTTCTCTGCGCCTCGTCATCCGATCCATCCTGGCGGGGCGTACCGGCGTGCCACCCACCGATGTATCGGCTGATCTCGGCGATGCGAGGCTGGGGATTTTCGTGGCCGACCTGCCCGGAAGCCGGCACCGGAAAGCCAGGCTATGAAGCGTACCACGAATGCCCTGCTGGATGGAGCGTTGGATCAAGCAACCAGGACCACGGCGCTGGACAACCCGACCTCTGCGCACAGGTTCGAAATACGTGCCCCTCAGGCTTCGGTGGGCGCGATGGTTGCGAGCAGACCCTCACCATGTCTAGGCGAATGCGTGAGGATCCGTATTACTTCGACATCACCCATGACGATGGCAACGTCACGCGGCATTGGTTCAATCTGAAGCGATAGCTCCCGGCGTGCGATGCCTCCTGGCTCCGACTACCTGCTAGACTAGCGGCCAGTGCTGCGCCTATCTTATGGACGAGGCCGCTGACTTCCTGAGACAGTCGGATAGGCTGTCCCGATGAGGTTGCAGAGTGTCGACAACTTTGGCGACGTCATCCGATTGAATGGGCGTCCCGTCCGCAATCATAGTGGCCATGAGATAGACCAGTTTACAGCGAGCGTCATCCTGGGTTGCGGGAACAACCAGAATCACCTTCGACAAAGCCCGTTGCTCGCGCCATCGCATGAAGATCAAATTCAGATAACGCAGAAGTGACCAGCCTGGCCATGTCAGCCCTTCGAGCGCTGTCCGTTGCGCGCGCGCTCGTCGATGACCGGCGATTGCCGGCGAAATTGCCCTTCTTGACCGATCGAAACGTCCGCTCATCTTCTCTCAACCAAGAAGATTCCGGAATGTGCTTCCCGGATCACCAAGCCGCCCTGGGCTCCTAGACTGTTCCTGACATCCTGCGCGATGGTGCGCTAGGGATGGGTGTCTCCCGTTTTTCACCGAGGGGGATGGGACCATCCCTATCAATTTCTGATCGAATGTCGTTTGTTGATTCACGGCATGGGCAGGGCACAACGAGGATCGAACTCGGAGTTCTCCTATGCGCAAAGCCTTGGTCGTCGAAGATCAGAATCTGATGCGCCAAGCCCTCATGGCCGAACTGCAGGCCGGCTTGGACGATTGCTTCATCTCAGGCGCACAAACGTTCGCGATCGCCCAACGCTTGCTGGCCGAAGATCATTTCGATCTCGTTGTGACCGACCCAGGCCTGCCCGGCTTCGATCCAACGTCACGTCGGGACCGTCTTTTGGTTGTCGAGACCGTGATCCGATCCGCACCGACGGCTATCCATATTGTCGTCACTGGATCAGACAGCAACGATGAAGCGATCGCGTGTCGTGCCCTTGGGGCTTCAGCCTATGTTGCGAAAACAGGTTTGTCGCCCGGAACGTTGTGCGAGATTCTTGGCGAGGTAGCGCAAGATGCGTTCCCGTTGCGCTATTCGGTATCCGACGCCCAAACTCTGGAAGTCAATATTTCAGGGCTTACACCTCGTGAAGGGCGCGTCATCGAGCTGTTGCTCGGGCGAAGGCCAGAGGAAACAAGGCGAGAGATATTTGAGAAGATGGCGAAAGAGTTCAATATCGATCCGTCGAGTGCCGAAAGATATTACAAACAGGCACGTGCAAAGCTCTTGAAGCTTGGTCCCTTGCCGAAGGGGCTTTGATAACATGAGTCTTGACGTACACGGTATTCAACTCCCCATCGACGCGGCGGACGTATCGCCGGAAATTTGGTCTGCCCTGATCAGTGGGCAATACGAGGCCAACGAAGCCCGCAGGGTCCGACGAGCGATCCAACCGAACGATCGGGTCCTAGAACTGGGCGCCGGCTTGGGGGTGGTCACATCGATCATCGCCTCGATAGAAGGCGTTCGGGTTTGGAGCTTTGAAGCAGATCCTCGAACAGCGGGTTTGGCTCAACGCGTGATCGACATGAACTGTAGCGACAACGTTACGCTGACAAATGGCATCTTGGCTGCCGGGCCGCCAATCAGGGTTGAGTTCTTCCAAAGGAGCGACTTCTGGATGTCCTCTCGGTTTGCCGAGCAGGGCCCATACGAGCAAGTCATCCAGGTCCCCTCTTCCGACATCGATACCTTTCTCCGAGCGCACGATATCAATGTCCTGGTCATGGATATCGAAGGCTCCGAACTCGAGCTGGCACAGCATGCAAAGCTCGCCGGCGTCGAACGCATTTTCCTCGAACTGCACGATCATCTTTACGGCCTCGCTGGAGTCCAGGCGATCAGTGACGCGCTTGCGCGCAAGGGGCTGATCTATGATCCGCGAGGATCAAGCGGTCCTTGCGTGCTCTATTCTGTCGACGACGGTGAAAGACAGTTCGATGCGGAGATTGCACATGCGACTTAGAACTCTCGCTGTATGCCTCAGCGGCGCCGTCGGATCCATTCCAGTTGCATTTGCCGCCTACACGGATCCAACCGTGCTCACCATCGAGGACGCTACACGCGAACCCGCAGCTCGGTACAACGTCGAGCAGCTGAGGACTGAATACGAAAACGTGGCGATCGAAACGCGCACGCCGTGGACCAAGGAGGGAGAAACCGTCACGTTCCGGGGACCGAGAATCCTCGACGTTCTCCGTAAGCACGAACTCGATGCGAACGCGTCGGTCCAATTCATCGCTTACGACAATTTCACGTCGGAGATCACGCTGGACGAGATCCGCTCCTACGGTCCGATTTTCGCGATCGATCGCGGCTGCACCGATGCGGACCGTGAATCGAAGAGGTGTTCGCAGGACCAGGCTTTCACGCCGCTCGCTCCCGAAGAACAGGGTCCAATTTTCCTGGTATGGCCCTATGAAGAACTTCCGACGGCATACGTGCCGGCCCGCAATTCCATTTGGGTCTGGTTCGTCGTCGCGGTTCGACCGGTGCAATGACCCCCCTGACCGGCATCAAAGCTGCCCTGCCCTTCGTCGCGATCGGTGCAGCGCTGGTCCTTTCAGTTTGGGCCTTCTTTCGCTCCGAGCACTACCGAGCAGAGTCAGATCTGAATTATAGCCAGAACTATGAGATCCAATGGCGAACAACTCAAATCAGGGAGCATCTTGCTCGCATCCATGGTGATCTGAAACTATCGGCCGCTACAGGACGACTATCAAGCGACCTGTCGCGCCAGACCTTCTTGCTCGATGCGAACGTCGGCCAGCTGCTGAAGCTCGACTATGCCCCGAAATTCCTGCGCGATCGGGATATGCAACTGTTGAACGAGCTTCACACGATCGCTCAGACCCACCTCGATCCCTTAGTGAAAGGCTCTACAAATTTCGGCGCTGCGCTGAAGGTTATGCCCGGTTTGGAGCAGCGCATGTTCGAGGTCTCGGGCACGGCAGTCGCGCACGCAGAGGCGCTGAACGCGGCCTCGCACATCGGTGCGGCCGCCTCAAGGAACAGGTTCCTATTTGCTGCTGCGCTTACGCTCGCGGCCGCTTGCTACACCGTTCTTCATCTGCGAAATGCATTTGCCCGGCGCCGAGACCAGCAACTCAGTTCGTTCTCGACCCTTTTCGCGCATATGACACGTTCACGCGTCACTGCCTTGAGGTTTTTTCTCGACTACCAAAGTGAAGAAACTGTCCGATATCCCGAAATGCTCGCTGCAGCACGCGAGGCCGTCAAGCAGCTCGAAACCATTACGACTGGTCTGAACACTGTAGCCTACGCCGACGCTGAGGTGCGTTGCAAAAAACTTTCGGAAACGCTCGAGGACCTGAAGGCCAGCCGACACACAGCGCTGGAGCTTCGGATCGCGCGTGATGCTGGCGCTGCAAGTCTTCCCGCAGCGCAAATGTGGCTTGTGCTCGATGAGATTCTCCAGAACGCGGAAGCCGCACTTGGCGAAGATCCTGATGGATTGGTCAAGATTGTCGCACGGATTGCAGACAGGCCGTTAAAGCGGCAACGACTGCTGCTGCTTGAGATCATCGACAACGGGCCGGGTATGCCGGCAGATGTACTGGCCCGTGCAAGGATGCCGTTCTTCTCGACCAAAGCTGGAAGGCATACCGGACTCGGCCTGGCGGGGTGCGCGCAGATGGTTTCAGCCTTGCGCGGGACACTCACGATTGCGTCGCGGCCTGGACATGGAACGGCGGTGCAGATTTCACTTCCGATCTAGCACCGCCAGCACCGAGCACGCCGCTGACTCTTCGAAGCGTCCTCAAGGATGACAATGCGGTCCTCAGGTGCAGGCTCGACGATTTCCGAGATCACCGCGTTGGCGAGCGTGGTCTTGCCCCGATCTCGTCCCGCCGGAGATCACGATGTTGAGCCGGGATTCAATCGCGTTGCGAATGACGTCGGCTGACGCTCCGTCATGATGTTGGAAGACACATAGTCATCGAGGGGGATCAGCCTCGACGCACGTCGGCGGATCGTGAAGGTCGGCCGAGAGACGATGGGCGACAGCAATCCCTCAAACTGATGCCCGCCGATCGGCAGTTCGTCCTGATGATGGGCTGCTCGTCATCTGCCCCAGGATTGCAGCTGATGACGATCTCGCCCGCGGCCGAGCTCATCTCGCCAACGGTGACAAGCCGTGGCCGAGACATTCGATGAACAGCTGGCCATCTGGATTGAGCATGATCTTGACGACACGTGCGTCGTCAAGCGCGACACAAATCTGATCACCAAACGTCCGGTTCCGTTGGACGGGGGCAAGGGGCCTGATTTCGGCTAAGGTTGCGACTAGTGAAACTGTGAGTGATTCTACGGTGAGAGGGTTCCGAGTCGGCCGATTTCGCCCTTAGCGCGCGACCAGCATGCGCCGAGCAGCCGCTTGAGCCTAGTAGAAGTGTTAGCGACAGCTTGGTACTCTCGCGCCCCAAGCAGATCGGTAACACATTGAAAAGACAGATAGAAAAGGCGGAGCAGCCTCTCCGACCCTCGCTCTGCTGGCGGTTCGTGTTAAGGACTCGTTAACCATTAAGTTCTTGCGCCAGCATGGTTTGTTGGTATCGTCACGGCAAAATGGCGATTGCGTCCAAAAATCCGTGATGAAAGAAACGAAGCGTGAGCTTGGCAACTCGACTTGATAGAACATTTCTCGCAAGCGTGGACGAGACGATTGGCGCGCAGGCGGAATTGCTGAGTTCTCAACTGCAAGCGATGAGCGAGGCGCTCTTCCCCCCGTCATCGCAGAAGATGTTGCGCAGGTTCACGTCGGGAGAGGCCGCCAAACTCGTCGGCGTGTCAGATTCGACGCTGCGAAAAATGACGTTGGCTGGCGAAGGGCCGCAACCCCAAACGACGAGCAACGGGCGTCGTCTCTATACTCTGTCGGATATCAACGCGATCCGCCGATATCTCGCCCAATCGACGCGCGGACGCGATGCGCTCGAGTTTGTTCCGCACCGCCGTCCGCATGAGCATCTCCAGGTGCTCGCGATAACGAATTTCAAAGGCGGGTCCGGGAAAACGACGACCTCCGCGCACCTCGCTCAGTATCTAGCATTACATGGGTATCGGGTCCTGGCGATCGATCTTGATCCGCAGGCGTCGCTTTCGGCCCTGCTGGGTGTGCTGCCGGAGGTGGATGTCGGCGCAAACCAGACACTCTATGCGGCGATCCGATACGATGACGACAAGCGGCCGCTCGCCGAGGTCATTCGTCCAACCTATTTCGACGGCCTTGATCTGGTTCCCGGCAATCTCGAACTGATGGAGTTCGAGCATACCACGCCAAGGGCGCTCACTTCCGGAAACAGCGCGGGAGGAACGATCTTTTTTGCGCGGGTCGCTGCGGCTCTCGACGAGGTGGCGGAGCGGTATGATGTGGTCGTTATCGATTGCCCTCCTCAGCTCGGTTTCCTGACGCTGAGTGGACTGTGCGCGTCGACAAGTATGGTCGTCACAGTACATCCGCAGATGCTGGACGTCTCGTCGATGAGCCAGTTCCTACTTATGACGCGCGATTTGCTTGGCGTGGTGAAAGATGCCGGAGGCGATCTGAAGTTCGACTTCATCCGCTATCTCCTGACACGTTTCGAACCCCAGGACGCGCCGCAGACAAAAGTGGCCGCCCTGCTCCGAAACCTTTTTGATGACCATGTGATGACGAACCCGATGGTGAAATCGGCGGCGGTCTCCGACGCCGGACTGACCAAACAGACGCTCTATGAAATTGGTCGGGAAAACCTCACACGATCGACGTACGACCGGGCGATGGAGTCGCTGGATGCCGTCAATGCAGAGATCGAGGCGCTGGTGAGGCAGGCATGGGGGCGGCGATGACAGCAAGGAGCAGCAATCGCCGAGACGATGCAGCGGCAGCCAGTTTGTTGGGAGCTCCCAACAACCGAACGGCCCGGGCCTTGGCGGCGCCTGAGACTATGCGTGTTGGGAACTCCCAACAGGCTCGCCGGCCCCTCCCCCTTGCTTCCGCGCGGAGAATGCCATGAGCCGCAAGGACGCAATCAACAACCTCTTCCTGAAGCGGCCGGAAGCTTCCGGCACAGCGACGCCACGGGGCAGCGAGAGAGTGCGCACCGGCGCCATCTCCGCAATGGGGGCATCGCTCCAGGAAATGTCGGAAAACGCAAAACAGGCGGCCCAACTTCAGAAGCAACTCGCCGAAGGGGACGCGATCGTCTCGATCGACCCGAAGAAGATCGATCACTCACGTATCACCGACCGAATTCCGACGGAGGTCGATCTCGCCTTTGATCAGCTCGTAGCAAGCATCGCCGAGAATGGCCAGCAAGTGCCGGTTCTCGTTCGACCAAGCCCGGATACTCCAGGACGCTACCAGATAGCCTACGGGCGTCGGCGGCTTCGTGCCGCCGAGAAGCTGGGTCTTGGGGTCAAGGCAATCGTTCGAAACCTCTCGGACAGCGATCTCATCGTCGCGCAAGGACGGGAGAACCTAGATCGCAAGGATCTCTCGTTTATCGAAAAGGCGTTCTTCGCGCGAAATCTCGAGGATGACGGCTGCGACCGACATACGATCATCTCGGCGCTAGCGACGGACAAGGCAGACATCAGCCGTTACATCGCAGTAGCGCGTCGCATGCCGGACGTTCTCGTGAAGAAGATTGGACCGGCACCGAAGTCGGGCAGGGCACGTTGGCTTGCCCTGGCCGACAAGCTTGAGCAACAGGCAGCTCTGGCTACGGCCGAGCGCGCGCTGGACGATCCGTCGCTCCGTAGCGCGGACAGCGACACCAGGTTCGATGCGGTCCTCAATGCTCTCCAGAGCCGGAAGCCGAAAGTTCGGCCGAGCATAGGCGTCTGGAAAGCCCCCGGTGGCAAGCGCGGCGCTCGCATCGAGGCGAAGGACGGTCGCACAGCGCTCGTTTTCGAGGAGAAGACCGTTCCCGAGTTCGCGCACTTTGTTGCGGGCAAGCTTGACGATCTCTTCAACGAGTTTCAGGCGAATGGGTCCGGAGGTGAAAAGCCATGAGATAAGCGCCGCGAGATGACCGTGTCATCCGTAAAACCGGCGGCAAAGAAAAAGGCCCCCGAAACAGGTTCCGGAAGCCCTTCTCGTAGTGTGGTAGCTAGAGAATCGCATTTCCCGGAATCACCGTCAAGAGTCTTTGTACTCTGCGCCGTTTCGGCGAGCGGATTTCTTTTGCCTAACAAAAGGTAAAGGGAAATGCAAACCCATACTGCAACGACGCCCTTCGGGCGGCGGCCGATGACACTCGGCCTGATTTCAAGCCAAGTGACGGCCAAGAATATCGATCGGGACGCCAAGGCCTCCAAATGGCAGGTGTTCAGGGATATCCGCGACGCCAAGGAGATCCTAGGGGCGACAGATCGCGCCCTCTCGATCCTAGATGCCCTGCTGACATTCCATCGCGACGACGAGCTCACCGGCGAGGGCAACCTGATTGTCTTCCCGTCGAACGAGCAGCTCATTCGCCGTGCCAACGGCATGTCGCCGGCGACGCTGCGCCGTCATCTGGCCAACCTTGTGACCTCGGGCTTGATCATCCGCAGGGACAGCCCCAATGGCAAGCGCTTCGCCCGGAAAGGGCAGGGCGGAGCGATCGAGCAGGCCTACGGATTCGATCTCGCGCCGATCCTGGCGCGTGCTGCGGAGTTTCGGGAGCTGGCCGAAGCCGTGGCGGCCGAGCGCAAGGCGTTCCGAGTGGTCAAGGAGCGGCTGACTATCTGCAGGCGCGACGTGACCAAGATGATCGATGCCGGCGTCAACGAGAGCGTGCCCGGCAACTGGCGTGGCTTTCAGCGCCGCTATGAGGCGATCATCGCTCGGCTGCCGCGGACGGCGCCTCGCCAGGTCCTTGAGACGCTTGCCGACGAACTGGAAGCCCTCTGGGCCGATGTCCATCAGACGTTGGAATCATTCGTCAAATCAGAAGATTCGAACGCCAATGAGTCTCATACTGAGCGCCACATACAAAATTCAAACCCAGATTTTAATCCTACCGGTGAAAATGAATACGGCTTAGGAGATAAAGATGAAGCGAGCGGCACCGCCGAACAGACCGACAACGTGCGGAGCCTGCCAAGACGGGATCTGCCGTTGGGAATGGTACTGAGCGCCTGCCCGGACATCGTGCCGTACGCCGAGGGCCGGCAAATTCGGACTTGGCGGGACTTGGCCGCAGCCGCCGATCGAGCTCGGCCAAGCATGGGGATCAGCCCAAGCGCCTGGCAGGAGGCGGCCGAGGTCATGGGCCCGCAGCATGCGACGATTGCGCTGGCCGCGATCCTGCAGCGGGCCGAGCACATACGCAGCCGCGGTGGCTATCTGCGCGATCTGGTGGAGCGTGCCCGGCAGCAGAAATTCTCGGTCTGGCCAATGATCACGGCGTTGCTCAACGCCAGAATGGGAGCGTTAGAAAAGGCCGCGGCGTCAGGGGGCGCTGGAAGTACGCGCGGAGGGCAGGTCGCTGAACCCCGGGATGGAGCCAGTTCGCTGGAGATCAGCAGCGCGCTGCGCGACAGCATGAAGAAAAAGGGCTGGTGACGATGTCTCGGCTACTCGGCGGATGGGTCTCCGATGAGCCCGGAGCGGCGCGCTCGGTCGATCAGGTTCTTGACGGAGGAGGGCGACCATTTCGAGCCGCCGCGAGGCGTCCGTTCATGCAAGCGCTCGAGCTGGGCTGCGATCTCACGCAGCGTCAGGTCCGGGTTCGAGGCGTGAATGCCGGCCACCAGGGTCATCAGCCGGCCTTCGGGCACGCGGGGAGGAGACTTCCTGAGCAAGCCCGCATCGGCGAGATGCTCAGCGACAAGCCACTTCACGGCGCGCCGTAGGCGTTCCGGCGTCCAGTCAAGACCGCGCTGCTTCAGCACGCGAGCTATGTCGTCCCAGGTGTGGTCGGGGCGCATCCGGCGCACCGTAGGAAGCCACTGGCTGGCCGTGCCCTGGATGCGTGCGCCGAAGGCAGCCTTTTGGGCGGCCGTCACCTTCGCAAGGGCTTCCGGCCGGCGCTCGCGGATTCCAGGGTTACCGGGCAGCTTGCCTTTGGACTTCGCCGCTTTGATCCCGGCCTTTGTTCGCTCGGAAATCAGCGCCCGCTCGAGCTGGGCGACCGCGCCGAGCACCTGCAGAGAGAACATGCCCTGCGGCGTCGTGGTGTCGATCGGATCCCGTAGCGACCGAAAATGGGCGTTCCTGGCGGTCAGATCCTCAATGACCTCTAGTAGGTGGCTGACGGATCGCGCCAGGCGGTCGAGACGCACCACGACGAGCGTGTCGCCTGCGCCGATCTCGCGGACAAGCTTGGAGAGGGCGAGGCGGACGCGGGAAGCGCCGGAGCCGTGCTCCTGGATGATGGTGTCGCAGCCGGCGGCGCGCAGCTCGATCTCCTGCGCTTCGGTTGCCTGCTCACCGGTAGAGACGCGCGCATAGCCGATTTGCCGGCCCTGTGGTCGACGGGAAACGCGATTTTGCGTGTCAGCGGCCATCCGGAGCGCCTGAGAGTGCGTGTTGTGGGCGTTTTCCAAACGCAGAAGATAAGGATAACCGATCTATTGGGGACGTATCCGGGTCCGCCAAAATGCTCCGAGTTGCATAATGATTTCACGTATTGACAAACGTGAAATCGAAACGTAAATAGCATTAGGAGCACGAATATGAGTGAAAACGTCGTCTACCT
The DNA here is from genome assembly GCF_900177325.1 of Mesorhizobium australicum. Taxonomy (NCBI): domain Bacteria; kingdom Pseudomonadati; phylum Pseudomonadota; class Alphaproteobacteria; order Hyphomicrobiales; family Phyllobacteriaceae; genus Mesorhizobium; species Mesorhizobium australicum. Next base: position 102,042 of record NZ_FXBL01000003.1, read on the forward strand.
GCATGGTCAGCCCAAACCGGTCGGCCACTTTTTGCGCGTCGGAACCAGCGGTCACCGACAGCTCGAGACCCTGTTGGGCTCGGGAAAGATGATGGTTGATCGGGTTGTGGTGGAAGCCTCCGCGGCGCTGAGGCAACATGATCTCCTGACGGCCCTCACTGACGTCGGCGGCGAACTTATCCTAGACACCAATGTCGCCGAGCTGTCGTCGATTGGCCGATTTGGTGGAGCGGCCAAGTCTGCGCCTTGGGCAAATCCTGAGAGCGTTCTGACGCCCGACGATCTACGACCAAACGCGAACCGGGACGTCATCGGCCAGATAGCCCGCTTTGCTGTGAAGCAGGGCTTTCACGCCGTACAGGCACCCGCGCATGTCCTTGAGGGCTCGACAGATCAGCTTTTTGCCCTCGATTGCGAGGCCGCCGCCGCTCTGCGCCGTGCGCTCGATGCGGAAGGAGGCAAGCACATCGGCATCGACTACCCGCTGATGATAAAGAATGCATCACTTCGCGATCCCGCTCAGCGACGGGCGTTCATAGCCGCGCTGAAGAACGTGCCGTTCGACAATCTGTGGTTCAGGGTCTCCGGCTTCGGCTCCGACGCCACACCGATGGGATTGCGGCGGTACATAGCAGCGATGATGGACTTTCACAGGTTGGAAGTTCCTATCGTGGCCGACGGAGTCGGTGGTCTTGTGGGAGTCGCCATTGCCGCTTTTGGTGCCGCCGGCGGCATTTGTCATGGCGTTGCCGAGAAGGAACGCTTCGATGCCAGTGACTGGGCGAAGCCGCCTCAGACCGGCGGCGGAGGACGCGAGAAGCGGGTTCTGATCGGCGGTCTGGATCGCCTTCTTAGCGTGAAGCAGGTCGACGCGTTGATGGCTGCGCAGGGAGCCAAACCCCTGCTGAGTTGCCACGATCGGTCATGCTGTCCGAATGGACTGAGCGACACGTTGAAGGATCCGAAGGCGCATTATCTGCGCCAGCGCGCTCGCCAGATCCGAGAACTGTCGGCGGTACCCGACGCGCGACGTCCGCAGCATTTTCTTGAAAAGGAGCTGGCTGCGGCTGAACGGGTCGCGCGGTCGGCTGCGAAGCTCAAGGTATCGGATGAAGGATTGTCGGATGTGCTGCAGCGCAGTAGCGACCGGCTGGAAAAGATGCATGCGGTTCTGGAGTCCTTGAACGGCACCATTGCCGGCCAGCCAAGGGCTCCTGTCCCACCGCGGCGGCAGGGGAGGGGTGCGAGCGTGGCCTCGCACCGCAGGTAAAAACATGAGCACAGCTGTAGCAAGAATTCTGGACGATCTTCGATCTCGGGGAGGCCTTCAGGGCAAGGACATCGCCAACATTGTCGACGTGTCGACCGCAACTGTGTCGCGGTGGTCGCACGGCAACGGCTCTCCGAATTTGCGAACCCAGACGGTCATTGCCGATCTGCGGTACGTTGTTGACCGACTCTCTGACTTTTACACCGCAGATGAGACGCGGCTGTGGCTGCATTCGCGTCATCCCCTTCTCAATAACGAGCGTGCAATTGATCTGATCAATGCGGATCGTACCCAGGAAGTCCTGGCGGTGATCGAACGCCTCGATGCCGGCGCCTACATCTGAGGCGGCGCGTGGAGCGACGAGCACGAGATCTCGAACTGCTCGACCTGCTTGATGCGCACAAGGGCGTGTCATTCGAGGGCGATGTCTGGCGCATTGTCCGTGAGGAGCGCGAACCGCTGCTCGGTTACCCAGCAGGGGCTCGCTGGGATCCGGGGGCATTTGATGTGCTCTACACGTCGCTGGAGCGGGAGGGCTCACTTGAGGAAATTCACTTCCATCTCAGCCGCCAGCCCGTCTTTCCGTCCAAAATTCGATCGGTCCTGCATCGTATTTCGGTTCGCACGCAACGAACGCTGCGGATCGCCAACCTGGCCGAACTCAAGGCGCTCGGTGTCACACCAGAGACCTATGGATCTTTGTCTTATGAGCGCACCCAGGAAATCGGCGACGCCGCCGCCTTCCTCGGGTTCGATGGCATTCTCGCACCGAGCGCTCGCTGGCCATGCCAGAACCTGGTCCTTTTTACCGAGCGCTTTACGCCGGCTGACCTAAATGTGGTCAGCTCGGAACCGGTTGATTGGGACGACTGGAAAAGACGCCGAGACTCCGAGCGAAAGCGACGCCAGCGCAAAACTGTGCCCGAGTAGGGCAGGGGAGGGGGCTTTTCTACAGCCCCGATGCCTTGGTCAGATTGACCCGAAAGCGATCGCGCCGGCGCTGGTACTTTCGAGTCATCTCGGCGCTGGTGTGGCCGAGCTGTTTTTGCACGTAGCGTTCGTCGACCTCGGCCGAAGAGGCGAGGCCTGACCGCAGCGAGTGCCCGGCGAACAGCTTTTCGCGCTGGGCCTCGGGCAGATCGCCGCGGACACCGGCGGCGAGCGCGGTACGCTTGACGAGGCGGGCGACCTCCTGGTCGTTGAGCCGCTCCGATCCGACAGACTTGCCCTGTCCGATCACCCGGCGGAACAGAGGTCCGTGGACGATACGCGCGAACTTAACCCACGTCTGAAGTGCCACCAAAGGGCAGGTTGCATCGGATGAGCCGCGCCCGACTTCGACTTCGCGCCAGCCGGTCTTGCCCCGCAGTGTCAGCAGCATGCCTTTGTCCAGAATTTCCACCCAGCCGGAAGAATCCTCGGTCTGGTCACGACCGACGTCGAGGCCGACGACTTCGGAACGGCGCAGGCCGCCGGCAAAGCCCAGAAGCAGCATGGCTCTGTCCCGCAGACCGCGCAGGGTGCCGCGGTCAAGCGTTTCCAGCATGGCGATGAGATCCTCTGGCAGTACCGCTTCCTTCTGGCGAGGCGGGGCGGCGTGCTTGTTGCGAATGCCGGCCATCACGGTGGCGATGTGCCGATCCTTGCGGTCCAGCGTTAGTCCGCGTTGGGAATAGTTCCAGGAGAGGGAAGAAAGCCGGCGTTCGATCGTCGACACGGAGTTCGGCTTCTTGTCGCCCGTCACGGTCCCGGAGGCACAGGCAGTGATGTAGAGGCCGACGGTTTGCGGGTCCGCTGGCAAGGTTTCGACACCCTGGCGCCGGCACCAGCTGGCAAAATGCTTCCAGTCCGAGGCGTAGGCACGGCGCGTATTGGTCGAGCTTGCCGCCTCGATGTAGGATCGCGCCCGATCGGCGAGGTGTTCGAGATGGCCGGGAACGTGCGGTTGTTTGCCGCCAGCGACGACCGGAAGGGGAGGAGGCAAAGCTGGTCCCGGCTCGTCGGCCGCTGCATCCTCGGAAACCCGGCCCATTTCCATGACGAGGTCGACAATGTCGGGCAGGTCGTCGGGTGCGCCTTGTTGAGACGCGGTATCGGCCGACCTCCGTGCCATAGGGACATCGTCTTCGGCGGCCGTGCTGTGGGACGGTCCGGAGGGTCGCACGCGGCGATTTTCGGGCTTCTGCTCGACGTTTTGGGCTGTCGCTCGCGTTTCATCGGCGGACGACAAGCTATTGATCTGGCGCGAATCATGTTCGGAGTTCATTGGCGGATTCTAGCCGAATCACTGGATTTTTCGTAGTATTCGATCGGACGAACTTTACAGCGAGGCTGCTGTGGTTCACGGACCCGACAAGGACACGATCGATGACACCGCCTGGAGCGAGGCGGTTGCAAGGGAAGTCGTGATCCGAAGGCTTGTGTCGCTCGACAGCCCAGGTCGGGCAGATTTCTTCCGAGCCTGCCATGAACTCGGCCTGAAGCGCACTCGGCTCTATGAACTGACCAGGGCGTATCAGGAGCATCCCGTCACGAGTTCGCTGCTGCCGCGCCCTGCGGGGACGCGGCAAGGCAGCCGCCGATTGCCGGACGAGACCGAAGCCGTGATCGCCGAAGCGGTGCGGGACTTCTACAAGACACGCCAGAAGCCGAGCATCAACCGGCTGCACAAGGAAATCCGCAGACTCTGCCGGTCGCGTGGCGTGCGCGCACCGTCCTGGCATGCGGTAAAGGCGCGGATCACGGCCATGGATCCTGCCGAACTGACCAAGGCACGGCTTGGCTCGAAAGCAGCACGTGATCGCTTCCGGCCAGTGCCGGGGGAATATACCGCGGAGTTCGCGTTCGACGTTGTCCAGATCGACCATACGCTGGTCGATGTCATCGTCGTCGATCGCCAGTATCGTCGGCCGCTGCAGAGGCCATGGTTGACGCTCGCCATCGACATCGCAAGCCGCATGGTTGCCGGGTTTTACCTGACGCTCGAGGCGCCGTCGACGGTCTCGGTGGCTCTCGCGATCCAGCATATCGTGCAGCCGAAAGAATCATGGCTCGCCGGGCTGGGGATCGATACGGAGTGGCCGATCTCCGGGTTTCCGGACGCGATTCATCTCGACAACGCCAAGGAATTCCGGTCGCGTGCCCTTCGGCGCGGCGCTGAGGAATACGGCATCGAACTCATCCACCGTCCGGTCGCCACACCCCACTATGGTGGTCACATCGAACGGCTGATCGGCACCATGATGGGCGCTGTCCATCTTCTGCCAGGCACGACGTTCAGCGACATCGACGAGCGCGGCGGCTACGATTCCGCCGCCAATGCGACGATGACGATGGATGAGCTGGAGCGGTGGATGGCGCTCGAGATCATGCGCTACCACGCCGATCGGCATGGAACGCTTGGAATTCCACCTCTGGCGGCCTGGCATGAGGCCGCGGCCCGTCGTGCCAGACCAGTACGTCATCCCCACGATCTGGCCGGTTTCATGGTCGATTTCCTTCCCAGCGTCGACCGGTTGGTGCGGCGCGACGGCATTCACCTGTTCGGTCTTCGCTACTGGGATGACGTCCTCAGCATCTGGGCCGGCCGGCTCGATCGGCCGTTGCCCGTTTCCTACGACCCACGCGATCTTTCGAGGATTTTCGTGCGTGCTCCGGACGGTAAGCGCTGGCCGATCCGCTTTGCCGATCTACGACGCCCGCCGATCACGCTTGGCGAACATCGCCGTGCCCGGACCGCCCTGCGGGAGCACGGTCTTGCGCTGGTCGACGAGCAGCTGATCTTCGAGACCATCGAGGCGCAACGCGCATTGGTCGATGAAGCGACCTTGCGAACCAGGGCGGCGCGTCAACTGGCGGAAAGGCGCGACCGAGCGCTCGGCGATGCCGCGTCAAACTCGCCGGTTGCGGCCGAGCCTGCGCAAATCGAGGATGAGCGGCCGATCGACTGGAGCAAGGTCCCCGTCTACGCCGTCGAGGAATGGTCATGAGAGGGGAGGGGACATATGAACACCTCGACGAGAGCTATCGCCGCTATGCCGCTTTGCCCGACGAAGAGCGCATTGCCTGGATCAAGGCCGACCGCTGGATCGGGTTCGAGCAGGCGGAGGCGGCACTCGTCCGCCTAAATTCCCTACTGGACTATCCGCCACGCGACCGCATGCCCTGCCTCTTGATCTATGGCGACACAGGCATGGGCAAGACCAAGATCATCCGCAAATTCGAGCGTGCGCATCCGGCCACCTTCTGCCAATCGACCGGCGTTACGACGAGGCCTGTCGTCTTGGCGCAGGTGCCCTCGGAACCGATCGAGCGCGATCTCTACCGGGAATTGCTGGCCAGCGTGCAAGCCCCGGCGCTCGTCGGCGGCACACTTGCCCGGGAGAAGGACATCTGCCGCTCGCTGCTGCGCACCGTCGGCGCCAGGATGATCGTGCTCGACGAGGTCAACGGCATGCTGGCGGGGACCTACCGGCAACAGCGGGTTTTTCTGAATGCCCTGCGGTTTCTCGCAAATGACCTGAGGGTTCCGCTTGTCTGCGCCGGCACCGATCTGGCGCGACAGGCCTTGCTCACGGACGCGCAACTCGCCGAGCGCTTCGAGGCGTTTCACCTAAAACCCTGGAAGAACGACCATGCCCTTGCGCGGCTCTTGAAGAGCCTGTCCCGTATCCTGCCCCTGCGCGCGCCTTCCGACCTCGAAAGCGCCGCGGTTCGTGAGCGGATCCATGTGCTCACCAGCGGCGTCACGGCCCGGATTTTTCGATTGATCGAAACGGCGGCTGAGGAGGCGATCCGGTCGGGGAGGGAACGGCTCGACCTTGTGAGCTTCGGCGATGATCTCGTGCTGCCGCTTGTGTCGATGACGCAGTCGGCGCGCCGGCGGATGCCGCAGGCGGCAGTCGGTTGATGGGGCCGGGTCGTCTCCCCATGGCGCCGCGGCCCCGTCGTGACGAATTGCTGTCATCCTGGATGGCGCGGGTGGCATGCCGTTATGGTCTTACAGCGGAAGAGCTGGCGGGCCATTTCGCCGGCGACGGAAACAGCTTTTCCACGCCCACGCCCACGCCCACGACGATCGACGACCGAGCTCCGACCGTGGATCAGGCTCAGGCATGGGCGCGGGCCTGCGGTGTCGACCCCGAGCGACTGCAGCGTTTGTCGTTGAGCTGGCGCTACCCACTACGAGCTCGAGCATGGTACGTGAGCAGGGGACCGGAATGGACGCCGTCGATAGTGACCGGGTCGACCCCGGTCTGTCTCGCCTGCTTCGCTGCCGATCAATCCGCGGGGCGCGACGGCTATTTGCGGGCCGGCTGGATGCTCGCCGAACGTTGCATCTGCCCAACTCATGGCGAGTTGCTGCTCGATCGCTGCCTGTCATGCCACCGCCGTCTTTCCGTGGCTTTCCGCCTGCTCGACGGTCGCGCGCGGCCTGTTTGCAGCTCTTGCGGCGTGATTTTGGCCGATAGGGGAGGGGAGTGCGACCGGCACGACCGTAACCTTATGCGGTGGACGCTTGCCGTCCAGCAGCGGATCACCGCAAGCGTCGATCACGAAAATCCCGCGCGGGGGCAGTTCGAGAAGGCGCTTGCGATGCTTTGGGCGCCGCTCGACCACCCCGCTGCAGCGCGACCCGTGCTGGCGCTTTGGTTCAATGAAGCGGGCTGGCGCTGTCCCTATGATGTCCGGCATGCCGTCGGCGCCGATGCGCCGGTCGGCCAGTTGCCGGCACGGTGGCGTTTCCTCACGCTGCTTGCCCTCAACGATATCTTCGGCGCCGACCCGCGCGTTGACGGTACGTCGCCGCCTGCCGCCGCCCACCTGGTGCGGCGGGCCGCGCCACGGCGGGAACGGCTCTCAAGGTCGAGCCGACGGCCGCATGTCCAGCTACAGAAGCGCTCCTCGGCCGAATACGAGCGCCTGGCGCGTCAAATTCTGGCTGATCCGCGCTGGATCGCCGCCGAAAAGCTGCCACGGCGGAAACGGGAGCGTGTTCGAGCAGGCCTGATCGATGCCGCGCTTGCCGGGAACGCGGCGGCACTCGGGGCAAGGCTGTCGCCCCGGCCGCGGAGCGACGGGCAGGCGATTCAGATATCGTGAGACTACGCGCCGTGTTGCGGAGTCTCACAATTCCGACTCAGCCAGTTTCACAATTGCGCTCGAGGAATCTCATAACCGTGCGCGAGATTTCGATCGGAGGCACGATTGACGCCTATTCTGGCGCTCTGCTCGACGAGAGAGGCCATTCCTCGGCAAGGGGTCCGGGAATTGGCCGCAAACCAGGTCCGCTCAATGAACGCGAATTCTCGTCGATCTGACGCCTAAAGGAGGCTGTCCGGCGATGAAAAACGAGCCACAAAGTGCTGAGATAGGCATCATTCAAATACGAATGATAATGCAACATTATCGTTCATTTATGTCAAACGACATGCTGTGCGTTTTTACGCGAAGATGATGGTGTAAAGCGCACCATCGATTTATCATCCATTGCATGATTCGAACGGACCCATCGGCCGTTTTCCCACCCTCGCCACCGCGTGTACCCGTGTGGGCACTGCCGGGCGGGCCGGTCGAGCATGACACCGATGCCGCCTTTTGTGCCGGCGCCGCTCTGAATTCGCTCGACTTTTTGCTCCGCTCTGACCCCACCTGGGCCGGCGCCTGGCGCCAACGCCTCGCCCTGAAATGCGCTTCCGCTGCCGTCCGTCTCGCCGGCCGTTCGGAGGACGAGGCGGCGTTGCGCGACGCCTGGTACCTGCGTCCGTCCGGCAGCGACCCCGGCCCCGCCGGCAATCTTTTGGCCGCGTGGCGGCAGCTGGCATCACGGGCGCCGGCAATCGATGCGACAAGCCTGGCCGAAGTGGTCAACCTGCTCGGCCTGCGCTGGGACGATGGTTTTGCCGAGCTTCCGGGCGCGATCGACGAGCTGGCCCGTTCCGGACGGCCGGCACCCTTTGCCGCTGCCGCGATAGCCGGCCGGGTTGTTGCAGTGTCGCCAGGGGCGGAATTGCTGGCCTGGTGGTGCGCCGATCTTTTGCTGGCGCAAAAGCTGCGCTGGCCAAAGCCGGTGCCGCTGCTGATGGCGCAGGTTTTTGCGCCGGCGTTTAGGGCGACGGGCCATGGCGCGAAAAGAGTCCGACCGGGAGGAGAAGAAATAGAGCGCGCACTGTGCCTGGCGCTGTCGCAGGGTGCGGACGATGCTTTGCGACTGGCTTTGGACCTGTCGCGGCGCGCCGAACGACTTGCGGTGGTCGCACCAAAGCTGCGTGCCAAGGGGGCCGGGGAGGTGATCCGACGTTTGCTGGAGGATGACGCCGTGCCCGGCTCGCTGACAACAAAAGCTCTGTCTCGCTTTGGGGCGCGGCGGCTGTTCGAGCGGCTGCAGACATTCGAGGCGGTGCGAGAGCTGTCCGGCCGCGACTCCTTCCGGCTGTTCGGGCTGTAACGATGGTCGAATCCGCCGCACGCAAAGGACAAAAAAATGAGCAGCCAGCGCTGCTCGACACCGAACTCGAGCACCTGCCGCCGGAGCTGCGCTGGCGCGAATGGATGGGCCGGGTCGAAGCGGTGATCTTTGCCGCCAGTACGCCGGTGACCCGCGAGACGCTGGTACGGGTTGTCGGCAGACACTGCAATATCGAGCTGATCATCGACGACATCCGCGCCGAGCTGGCCGGCCGGCCCTATGAGCTGGTCTCGGTCGCCGGCGGTTGGCAGCACCGCACCAAAAAGGCCTTTGGCGACGTCATTCGTGCCGCCACAGGCCAGGGTGACTCTTCGCGTCCATTGTCCCAGTCAGAGGCGCTGGTCTTAATGTGCATCGCCTATTTCCAGCCGATCACTCGCGGCGAGCTGTCGTCATTCTTCGGCAAGGAGGTGTCACGCGACATGATCGGGGTGTTGCGATCGCAGGATTTGATAGCTTCTGGTCCGCGTTCGCCGCAGCCCGGCGCGCCTTACACCTATGTCACCACCAAGGCGTTCCTGTCGTACTTCGGCTTCGACACGCTCCGCGACCTGCCGGATTTCGAGGCGCTCGAAGATGCCGGATTACTATCCAAGGAAAAGCTGCTCGCAGGCGATATTCCGGTGGGGCTGCCGAGCGGGGAGGGTGACGATCTAAGCGGATAGGCTTCGCCCTTCTCCGCAACTCACGTCCAGGACGATTGATCGCGTGGCAAACGATGATCGGGATCGTGGACTTCGATCGCATCGCCTGCGACAAGATTGGCTGGAAAGATCACGAGGTTCGTTCCACCGGCATGACGCAGCGACGGAAACAGAATACCGCGAAGCCCGGCGGTGATCACCTCGTCCGCCAGCTTCCATGACGGCGGCATCTTCCTATCGATGCGGGCGATCCGGCGCCAGGCACAATCCCATTCGCTCCAGGGGTCGTCCCAGACATCCGGGTCGAAGCCGTGCGAGAGATCGGCAACCTCGGCCAATGTGACCTTGTAAGCGGCAAGCGTCGCTGGCGGACTGATGCTGGCGCCTTGCTTGTACTCCTCAAGTGCCGTCCGTGGTGCCTGCGAAAGATAAAGCGCTTCGACACCCGGCCTGTTGAAGCGGCCACCGTCGATCGCTGCACCCGCACCGCTAGTCGGCAGAAAGGCCCATTTGGGTGTGAGATAACGGTGGAAGATGTCGTCGGGACCGATGCCGGCGATCTTCACCCGCGCGCCCCGTTCTCGAGATCCCGTATGAAAGCCAAGACCGCCTCGACCTGACCGTCGGCGACGAGTTCGGCCGCCGTGCGATGACTATAGTCGGCGATTGGCTCGTTGCGATACCAGTAGATTGCCTTGTCAACGTCGCCGGTGAGTTCGGTCGCGGCCGAGATCACTTTCACCATCTCGCGCATCCGGCCCTGCAGGCGTTCTGATGAAGGATTGCGGAGCGTGTTACGGTGGACGCCGGTCAGCTGCGCCAGATTGGCCACCTTCACGCCAAGCGCCTGCGACAGGCGCCTCGGCGAGATATAGGGCGTACGTGGCTCCTGCAGGCTATCGACAAAGCCGGAGACCATCGCATTGTGAGTCAGCAGGGCTTGGGTCATGACGAACCTCAGAGTTGACTTCGCACAATATATGCACATAAAAATGCATATCAAGTGCCCTCGCGCGCACCGTCATTTTGTTAGATTGTGTGGCTGGTATGTCGGCTTGGAGCTTGCTGACCGACAGCTACTGGAATGAAATAAGCGGACGCTCACCACTGCAGCGAGACCTTATTCGTCCTGACCGTTCGGAAATCGGAGCCCAGCCCATAAAATGCTCGCGCGACCCCATGTAGAACGCGAACACGTGTAAAAATTGACGCGCGGACGATTTCTTATCTCCTCCCAGGTCCCGGCTGTTGGGGGAGGAATCCAGCATTCGGGATGCTTCTATCTTATGCTACATCGAAGCTCGTCGCAGTGGCGACGGCGACAGCGGATGGCAAGGCATGCTGGACATTGAGAAGGACACTGCGAAAAGGATCATCGACGCGCTGGCGGGCGCCATCGACGGCAAGCCCTCTTCGGCGAAGAGTTTTAACCAACTCCCCTACGAAGACCTCGCCGACTACGGAAAATGGGGTCAGGACAACAATGACTCGAATAGGGACACGCCGCGCACGCGGGCGCTGTTCATCGCCTACGTCGTTTTCTCCGGCGGACGCATCCCGCTGCGCGGCATCAAGATGCCGAAAGCGCGCAGGAATTCGTAGTCACGCGGGACGGCTGGAGCTTCGTCGCTGACACGCTGGAAGCCCTCGGGAAGTAGCCGCCATGCAATACGCCCTGGTCGATAGAGAACGGCGCGAATCCTTTCCGGGCGGTAGGGGAGCCTGTCCGACGTGCGGATCGGCGATGATTTCCAAGTGCGGTCCGCGCATCATGCATCACTGGGCGCATTTTGGTCGGAGGAACTGCGATCCATGGTGGGAGAACGAGACGCCGTGGCACCGTGAATGGAAGAACAGGTTTCCCGAGGAATGCAGGGAGAGATCTCATGTGGCGCCCGACGGGGAAATTCACCGCGCCGACATAAAGACCCCGTCTCGGGAAACCTTCTACGAGAACCTGGTGTGGGTGGTCGACGGCAGTGTCTTTAAGCAGAACTTCGACGTCTATCACGAACTTCCGGCTCCGGAGTCCGAGTTGGGTCAGGACCTCGTGTGGGAGAAAGCCGAGCGGCACATGCACGGCACGATCGGCGGGATGTGCGTCCGTCTTTCTGAGTGCAGGCTTGAGAATCCGGAGGCGACGAAGGCGCGCGCCTGGGGCGGAACATGGCTCTTCATGCACGAGATCAGGCAGCAGGTGATAGATTCTTATCGAGGGCATCATCAATACAACTGGGTCCGCCCGCGCCGGACATGGCTAGATGCGACCTGTCCGGTCTACATCGATCTCGGCGGTGACTTCATGGCCCGGCTCGAGACCTATGACGAGTCCGGTCTCCCTTGCATCTACTGGGTGTGTAAGCGCAAGTTCGTCTGCGACGTGATGGCGACGGCCGACGCGCGAGCCGTTGCGGCCGGGGTATTGCCCATTCCGCCACTACCGACCGAACGTAGCCTCCAACATTCTATTGCCGTCGAGAGTGTTCGCAAAATATAGCGAAGGCTTTCACGAATATCCCTTCGCCGCAACTGGAAGGGCCAGTTGGGATCTGAAAGCCGCCACACGCGCGCTTCGGTTCTGAAGGTAGGTCCTGTATTGGTTTAGAAGAACGTCCGAGGCAGTTCCCGCCATCAATAGCTCGTCCGTCTCTGCCATTGCCCTGTCGAATGTGAGGCATCCCGAACCGTCGTTTATCATCTGATTTGTCAAATAACGCTCGACTTCCGCCCGCGTGGTTTTGGGCAGGACCGAGCGTGCTTCGGAATAGATGAGACGAAGCCCAAACCATCGTAGGCGCTCGTCATCAAGTGATTGGACGATGGCGAAGCGTTCCTCCCAGCGTACATCGTGAAACGCGGCCATACGTGCCTCGTCGTCACGGCTAGGAAATCCGTTGTAGATGCGCTCTTCAATATGCGGAGATAAAGGGTAGGGCTCGCGCGAGGCGACATAAGCCGCGACAAGCCGCGCGCAAAAAGCCGGGTCGGCTTTCACCTGACGTGCTTTGTCTTCAAGGCCGCTGATCTCACATTCGTTGAGTACATGCCCAGGGGCGTCGAGGAGTGCTGTCAAAGTAGGAGCGGCGTTAATTCTGAGGCTGCGGATCGGACAGGGTTTCACGGCCAGGCAGTTCCGCAATTCGACGTCATTCATCGCCGCGAGTTGGCTCAAATCAGCGTTAAGGTTCAGACAAAGCCGGCCATTGGCTTGATCTGGATCAGAACCGATGCTGGTGACCGCAGCATGATAGGCCTGACCACCGAAAAATTCGGTGAGCACGAAGCCATCTTCAGCCTCAACGAAATCGGCGACGGCTGCCTTGTTGGAGAAGCGCACAAAGCGCTGCCATAGCTCCGGTGATCTTTGATAGACGAGGCGGCAAAGTTCGACAGTTGCTAGAACGTCGGACAGCGCATCATGCGCTCGCGTCTGGGCAACACCGTTCGCCGCCGCTAGCTCCTGTAGGCGGAAAGTTCGGCGACCTTCCGCGCTAAGTGGTACGACGAGTTGCACCGGCGACACAGCATCGGCGGCCATCACGAGGCCAAGCGCGTCGGCCCGACAATTTCGATGGTTGCTCGTGAGGAAGGCGGGATACAGGCACTGAAACAGCGCGTGCCGAAGCATCTCTTCGTCGAAGCGAATGGAGTTGAAGCCTACGAAGATCGCTGGGCTCCAGGACATCAGCGCGTTTCTGATTTGTCCGACCATCGTATAGTGCGATGGCAGATTTGCATCCGTTAGCTGTTCAATGGGGAGCCCGTTGGTAAGTAGGGCTGCCGGATGTGGAAGCACGTGAGGGAGCAGTCGAGACCGCACTTCGAAGCGTGCCACTTCGTTCAGATTTGCGTCAGTCTTGATAGCCGCGAAATGAAGAATCTGATCGAATCCGCGTTTGAGCCCTGTCGTCTCTGTGTCGAAGAAGACGAAGCTCATTCGCTGCTCCCGCTGGACTCAGAACCGACTTAGTCGAAACCGCATGGCTGCGGGGCTGACCCTAAACCGCCGAGCAAGGGCTTCGATACGAGCTTCGTCCTCGATATCCACGCCGCCACCTTCGAGTGCGGTTGCGAGAAGATCACCGGGAATGAGCAACTCAGCCGCAAAAGCGTTGGCTTGGATCTCCATTGGCTCTGTTCCGAGAGAGGAAACATCATCTCGAAACAAGACGCGGATTCCTTTGTCGACATGAACGGCCTCCCTAATCACGTCGGCATGAAGAATGTGATGAGCCAGTTCATGAGCTGCGGAGAAACGCTGTCGGTTGGGATGATGTAGGGCGTTCACGCCGATAATGCCGACCCCATCCTTGATGTAGGCCATGCCGGAAAGGTCTTCCTCGAGAGGGGCGTACTGAAGGACAATCTTTCGGGACTTGATGATCCGCTCGACCGGGACGGGTGGAGAGGAGACGCCAAACTCATGGAGAATCGCCCGCGCAGCTTCCCTGGCGCGATCCTGCTCGTCAACCATCACGATCCGGCCTTACGCCGCGGAGCCAGCACGCTGCTGATTAGATCAGCTACTTGAGCTTCTTCTTGTTCCGAAAGCGTCTGATTCGAGAGCTTTTGGTTTGAGAGCGTCATCTTGAGTTCTCCTCCAAAGGATTTCTGTGGCAGCGAGGGCAAAAGGTCGGACACCTTGGCAAAGCCGAGTGCTGCGGCAAGGGCATAGACGTGATGCAGAAGAACGTTTTGCCGCCCGCTTTCAATGTTCGCGATCGAAGCGCGGGACATCTTCACCTTGTTGGCCAACTGCGCCTGCGTCAGACCGAGTGCCTTGCGGCGGGTAGACACCGCAGTTCCGAACACCTTGTAAACCGCTTCGCCTGTCATTCGCGATGTTTGCGCTGCGCTGTCAGCAATGTCAATCTGATAAACAGTATGTGCTTAATAAGCACATTAGCGTGTCAAGCTTGACAACAATGCGATCTTGGGGAATCTCTACGAAAGATCGGTGGGCAAAGTGCTCGCCTGCTCACCTAACCGACAGGAACCGCCAGATGACTGCATCCTTGGTTTTCTTCCCCGTCGACAACGGGGACATGGCCCTTATTAAGCTCGATAACGGCCAGCACATTCTTATCGATATTAACATCCGTGCAGCTGCGGACGATCCGGATGACGATACCTACGATGTCGCCGCCGACCTGAAGGAAAGGCTGCCGCGTGACGACCAGGACAGGCTCTATGTGGACGCGTTCCTGCTGTCCCATCCGGACGGTGACCATATTACTGGTCTTAGCAGGCACTTTTACCTCGGCCCGCCGGAAGACTTTCCTGAAGACAACGAGGACGACCTGATTCTAATCAGGGAGATGTGGTCGTCCCCGATCGTGTTCCGGCGCGCCAGCGCCACGCACAAACTCGGCGAGGAAGCCAAAGCGTGGAAGAAGGAAGCGCGCCGCCGAGTAGCCTTGTACCGCGAGATCGGCGCCAGCGTCGGCGATGGCGACCGCATCCTTCTGATGGGCAAGGACAAGGATGGTAAGACCGACGATATCATGGACATCGTGATCGAGCAGTACGAGCTTATCACTCGCGTTAACAAGGGCGAAGAAGGACAGTTCGAGGGCCGACTTCTGGCACCGATGGTGGTCGAGGACGACGATGAGGAGCTGATCGACCTGCTCGAGAAGAACAACTCGTCGGTGATCATTCGCTTTTCGATCGCCGGGGACGGCTACAAGGACATGTGCCGGTTCCTGACTGGCGGCGATGCCGGCGTCGCAATCTGGGAGAGGCTCTGGAACATCCTTGACGAAGATGGCAACACCGACTGGCTCAGCTATGACGTCATGGAGACGCCGCACCACTGTTCCTGGCGCACTCTCAGCTACGACCGGTGGTCGGAACTCGGCGAGAAGGTCAAGGTCTGCGAGGAGGCCCGCAGCGCGCTTTCGCAGATCCGCGATGGCGCCGTGATTGTCGCCAGCTGCAAGCCGATCAAGAAGGACGATTCGAATCCCCCACACGAGCGGGCGAAAAGGGAATATGTATCCATGGTCGAAGGTGAATGCGACCGGTTCATCTGCACCTCCGAGTACTCGGCCGACGAAGACCGCGCGCTGGAGTTCAAGATTTACCACGCCGGGACGGCCAAGAAACTCGGCATGACGGCGAAGAAGACGGCGGCGGTGGTCGGCGTCAGTGGCATCGCGACTGCCGCAAGGGCTCACGGCCGCAAATGACCGCACAGCAATTCGAGCGGCACGCACAGCAGTTTGTGCGTGTCGCAGTCGATCATCGACAGTGTGTAGAGGCAGGCATCATCAACATCTCCGATGATCACGCCCGCGTTTATGTCGTGCTGAGCGTCGAGATGCCCTTGCCTTTTGCGTCCAAGGGATCAAGCCCAGACGGCGTGCAACTGCAGGAACGTGTCGAGATCCACATCGGCGCAGATTACCCTTGGAAGAGCCCCTCGTTCATTCTCCGGGAAGATTTTCCTCGTAACCTGCCGCATTTGTCGGCAGGCGGCGGAAAGTCGCTGCCGCGGCCTTGCCTCGTCGATGGCTCGATCGACGAGTATTTCAGCAGCTTCGGGTTGGTCGAGGTTGGGATCCTTCAACTGCTTTCGCAGATGGCGGTCTGGCTGGCCAAGGCCGCCGTCAACGGGCTGATGGATCCCGAGCATGGCTGGGAACCGGTCATGCGGTACGACCTTGACGACGTGGTGGTGGTCGACCCTGCGGCCGTCCGCGGCCGCGTCGGGCGGGACGCCGGCACGGTCTGGCTGAAATCCGATTTTTTCCGATATCGCTCAGGTCAGGGTCGCCTCAGCGGCGACGAGGTTTATCTAACCGTCAATGAGGAATTGGCGGCCTCCGTCGGCAAGCTTGGCACCTTCCCCTTCGACATCAATGTATCGGCTGCGGGGTATCCCTACGGTACGTCGATAACTGCGGTGTTCTGGGCCGCCGAGAACGTCATTGCCAATACGATCTTTCCGGAGACCATCGAGACGCTGGACGACCTCGCCGCCAGGGCAAAGGATTTCGGTTTCGGCCCGGCTTTTGACGCCTTCCTGCGCCGACTGGAAGAGCGCTGGGTATCCGCCGCCTGGACGAGCCAGGGATCCCTGCCGATCGGGGTTATCTTTTGTGCGCGGCGGCCGTTCAAACTGATTGGCAGGGATTCGAGTATCGAATTGCTGCCCTACATCTTCGACGTGTCACCACGGAAACAAAGGAAAAGCCTCTACGAGGGGGCAAGCGGCCGCCGCGCGGTCGCCGCGCGCCAGGTAGACAAGGTGTCGGCCACGCTACTGCGGACAGTCTCTGCATCGGCGGACCTTGGCAAGATCGCATTGATTGGATGCGGCAGTGTCGGCTCGAAGGTGAGTCTGCACCTCGCGCGCTCCGGTGCAACGATTACCGGACTTGCCGACAAGGGCATTTTGCAGCCGCACAATATGGCGCGGCACGCGCTGGTCAGGGATGTCCTGCCGCTTGCCAAGGCAACGGAACTGGCGTCCGAACTGTCGAAGCTCGGGCAAAACCCGAAAGTTTACCTTGAAGATGCCGCACGGGGGCTAGCGCAGGCGGCAAGTCGCGCAAAAATCGCTCCTGTGGGCACAAACTCAATTGTGAACACGACAGCGTCGCTTCTTGTGCGGGACGCCCTATCAATCGTCGCACCCGCCGATTTTCCCGCCCGGGTAACCGAGATCGCGCTGTTTGGAAGGGGAAAAGGCGCTTTCGTGCTACACGAGGGACCGGACAGAAATCCCACGCTGGCCGATTTGGAAATCGAACTCAGTGCCAAGGCAACCGACGTCGAAAGCGCTTTGCTTTTCGACGAAAAGTTTGGGCTGACCGAGATCCAGATAGGCGATGGCTGCGGGTCGTTGACCATGCCCATGACCGACGCCCGCCTCTCGGCAATGTCGGCGGCCGCCGCCGAGTTGCTCGCTGATTTCATTACGCAAGACACTGCGGGCGGTGTCATTGCTGTAGGCACTCAGGCCGTTAACGCACCGACGACGACGTGGAGGTCGATCAGCGTGCCTACAATGATGACGGTCCCTGTCGACGGCGCCGACTGGACCCTCAAGATCTCCTCCGATGTAGAAAGACGCATCAGGGAAGAAATCGCTGTTTATCCCGGCGTTGAGACCGGCGGTTTGATGATCGGCGCCTGCAGCGCCCGCACCAAGACGATCACAATCGTTGATCTGTTGTCGGCGCCGCCGGATAGCCAGCGTACCAGGTCGCTGTTCGTCCTTGGCAAGCAGGGCCTGAAGGACGCGATAATGGAACGTCACCTCCGGAGCGGCAAGCGCCTACTCGACGTCGGGACGTGGCACAGCCATCTCTCCGAACAGGGTCCATCGGCAACAGATTGGCGCACCGCAAGACAACTAGCTGCCGAGCGATCTCCGCCGGCCGTGTTACTTATCGCGACACCTAGCGTTTATTGTAGCATAGTCCACGATCGCTCAAGGTAAACCATGGATTTTTTGGATACATATTCAATAAAGGCCCGACTGTTCCCCGCCTTGATCGCGGTTCTTCCCGCCTTTGTTCTTTTCCTTCTCGCGGGGTCATGGAAAGATCCGGGGTTGCCAGAGATCATGACGGCCTTGGGCATAGGTGTCTTGTTCTATGCCATGGCGGATATAGCCCGTCGCGCCGGTCGGCGTGTGCAGCGAAAGCTGTTTAAGGAGTCCGGCGGTTTTCCGGCGAACACCGAACTGAGCCATCTAGATACGACCTTGGATTCCGGCACCAAGGACCGATTCCGCAACTTTCTCGCGACGCAGATCGGCAAGGCCGCGCCGACAGGCGAGTCAGAAGTCGCCGACCCGGTCGGCACCGCTGGGTTTTACGCGGAGTGCTACAATTACCTGCGCAACAATACCTACGACACCGAGCGCTTCCGCGTCCTTTTCAACGAAAACATCGGCTACGGCTTCAGGAGGAACCTATACGGCTTGAAGCCCTACGGCATCGCCATCAACCTTCTAGCGGTTCTGGCCGCTTGTTGGCTGTACCGTTACCAGCCTGCCTTCGCGATGCTCAGCCAGGGCCAGATTTTCATCCAGGGTGGCTTCGCGTTTGTCCACGCGCTTTACTTCATTTTTGCGGTCACCAAACGCGCCGTTCTGGAGGCATCAAAGACCTATGCTCGTCAGCTGACGATGTGCTGCGACATCCTGATGCGGGAAACGAAGGCCTAGGCGAATTGGATAGCCCATCGTGTGGTGGGATCCCACAGGGGAGGCGTGGATCACCGTGTCCAAGCGAAACAGTCTTCGGGAGATAGGAGCAGCGTCTCTGGTCTCTGGCGGTTCGGATGGCTTTTGCCTAGTGTCGGTGATCAGAGGGAATCATGCCGCTATCGCCACTCAAGAAAAAGATCGACCAGATTACCGCCAACGATGCTGGCGAGCCCGACCTTTATAGTTACATTCGTGATCTACTGATTAGACGCACGTTTGGCATCGGCGCTCTGGATGGTCAGGTTGTCATAGATTCGAAGCTCAACAATTCTCGTCGTCGCCCTGATCTCGTTGTCTATCGCTCGTCCAACGGCAAGCCGCTGCGTGGGCCGGATTACGCGTTGGCCGTCTTCGAGATCAAGAAGGATGACGGCGTAGAGGGGAACACGAAAGGGGTCCTACGCGAAAAGCGTTCCTATGTGCAGACCGGAACTTCGTGGTTCTTCTTGATTGATCAGCGGGTCGTTACGCGGATCGACGTCACCGATCGGGTAGCCTTGGATGAAGCTCTCTCGTCGAGATCGACCCTTCCAAAAGAGATAGCGACAACCTGGACCTGGGCGCAGCTTGCCGATCCTGATTCTTTTGCCGAGTGCTTCGAGGTATTGTCGACCGCGAATCTGGAGTTGGAGGCTGAACTCCAGCGCTTCCGCCGCAACGAAACACCCTTCAGCGTTCTCGATGCCAGCGGGGACGGCCGCGCACTGTTCGGCGAGACTGTACGGACCGCGGCGGAACTGCTCCGCGAAGCCGTAGTCGAAATAATTGAAACGAGAGGTATCCCAGACCTCGTCCACGCAAACGAGATACTGAAGCCTATGATCGCGGACTACGGCGCGCCAGTATACGACTGGGCCGATCCGCAACGGCCGGTCTCTTTCGAATACATGCTCGATCGCAAACTTCGGGATGCGCTAAGTGAAAAGCTTGTCGTCGAATACGAGCGGCGCCGACAGGACCTGATGGCGGATCTCGAATCCGTGCTTTATGCCCTTCGCCTCGAGCATGACCTCCTGCAGCAGTATGCAGAACGCCAGGGCGTGGCGAATGCCAGCCTTCTCAAAGTCGAGAAAGATAGGGATAAGCCTAACGCCAAGCTGCTGGCATCGCTCGCGTACGAGACCGGCTCCCTCATTTTGTCGAGGATGCTGACGATCCGATTCTGCGAGGACTATGGGCTATTCAATGTCCGCTACATCTCAAACGGCGGCATCGAGGTGTTTTGGCGGTTTGCCGACCACTTCGACTTGCCTATGCAGGAACTCCTCAGACAAACCTACCGCCATGCGCGAGACGTGTTCCGGTCGATCTTTGATGCGAACCTTCTCGACTGGGCTATTCGTCGCGACGATCCGGTCCTTTCTCGTGCACTCGAGCGGGCCGCATACATCCTTTCGCGCTGGGACTTTCGCACTGTGCGGGGAGATATCTTGTCAGGCGTCTACGATCAGTATCTCGACGTCTCACAGCGCCGTCGATTAGGCGAGGTGTATACACGCCCCGAAATAGCGCGCTTCATGTTGGAAGCCGCGGGCTGGAATGGTTCCGATGACGTGCTTGACCCTGCATGCGGTACGGGCACGTTTCTGGTGGAAGCGCTCGTCCAAAGATTAGATCAGCTCTCTTCCGCCGGAGCGATCAACGTCAGCAATGTAAGAGAGGTGGTTGGCCATCTCCACGGCTTGGACATCTCGACGTTCTCGATAGCGCTCGCTCAGATTCAGGTCTTTTGGCACCTAATCGATGTCCTTCGCGGCAAAACCATCGGCGAGACCCGCGAGTTTGCCCGGTCGATCCTCCCTGCGCTGCCCCTGTTCGGCGGATGGTCATCGCTAGATGCAATGGGAGCCACATTCGGAGAGGGAGAGCAGGCAGGCAACACAGCCCAGATAGGGATGACGTTCAGAGTTGCCCACGAGGGTCGAACTCATGCACTCGTTCCGGCCGGCTTCGAGCGCACAGTCCAGCGCGAGTACAATCTGGTGGTCATGAACCCACCTTACATTCGTTCTGAACGCACCGGATCCGCAGACTACGGCTCAGTGTACGAAGAGGTCGCTTATAAGAACACCGATACTTCTATCTACTTCATCTATCGGGCACTTCGGCAGTGGATGAAGCCAGGCGGCCGCCTCGCATTCATCGTTCCTATCGGGATGAGTGAGGCAGCCTATGCAGGACCGCTGCGCCGAGTGCTGGAGGGATTTCGCATTAAGCTGGTGGCCGATCTCGAAGGACTCGGCAAGGCAACATTCCGCGGCGTGAAGCGGCCGACAATAATCATGGTCGTTGAGAAGACGAGCCCATCACCCGATGATGAAGTGGAGATGCTTCAACTCGGGCCGACCGCCTTGATCGACGATGTGATCGATTTTTCTAAGGCGACGCGGACCAAAGTGAAGCGTCGGCAGATGGACAGGCTTGCCTATGTGCCAGAGTTTCTTCGCAAGATCGTCAAGGAAGCCGACAAGAAGTTGCTTGCGGAAGGCGAAGATGTCGAGTTCGAAGTCGATACCGAGAGTGTGTCCGACGCGACCGAACATTTGGACGCTGCATCTGAGGATCCTGGCACCAAGATGCCTGCGTGGGTCCAAGCCATGCGATCCAATGAAGACGGTTCCGATGCCATTCTTACCAAGTTTGCAGATGGAGACGTGGAAGCGTTATCTGCATTGTCGGACCTTCCCCGCCTAGGCGAGATCGTGCGGGTCCTTTGGGTCAAACGCACCCGAGGCAAGGTAGCGGAAGTTCAGGACGATAAGCCGACCAGTGAGGTCTACGCCTTTCGTCCCGAGCTTATGTTCAACTATGGTGTCAAGCTAGGTGGCGCTAGGGCGTTCTCCCAGCTCGGGGACACCGACTGCATTGATCTATACAAGGGACAGAATATTTTTCCCCAGGGTCTTCTCGGCGCTCCGCTGGGCAGCTGGTCGCTTACAGCTGGACGCGAGAGCACCCGATACATCTACACTTATGCCGACCATCTCTCCTACAAGAATACCTATGCCGTTCGCGAGATTTCCCAGCTGCCAACCGCCGCTCCCGTCCAAGAAGGCAATGGCTTCCAAAACACAGCGTACGTTGTCGAACTGATCGAGAACTTCCCCCTCAATAGTTACCTGCTCAGCAGGGTTGTGCAGTTCTACGCTGCGCGCGTGCTGCGTTCTTCGGTAATCGAGGACTTGGGCTGCCACTGGTACAAACGAACCCTGCCGCTTCTTCCGATACCACCTGATCTGAGCGTTGAACGCCTTGAGGCTCTACGTGTAACGGGACAAGCAGCGCTCGATGCGGATAGCGACATCGCCAACCTCTATCGTGAGATCGATGCTTTGATCGCCAAGGGCCGTCAGGAGGATCGCACCGTGAATCGACTGATCGTCGGGGGAGACGCATTGGTAGCAGGCATCGATCTCAACGGTGTCTCCGAAAAACCTGTGCCAGTCCTGCACGTCCAGGAAGTTGGTGACGAGATCAGAACTTCGGACCTCTTTTTTCGGTTGGTTGTTCCCAACGCCGACCTACGCACTTTTATCGCTTTCAAGCTCGCCAGACATGTCGAAGACAACCCCGATGCCGAGCTTGCCAGAGAGGGTGTTCTTGCTGTGGCCGTTCCAACCAACCTCGATGACGTAGTCGCTGCGATACGCTCCCTAACCTTAGACGATCTCGAGGCGCGCTACATGAACGCGCTCGACGCGCTCGATCGGTTGGTAGCTGAGCAATGCGGCATTTGTGATAGCCATCGAGATCACATGATATCAGCGATGATGAGCGATCCCATTCTTTCCAAGATGAGACCAATGCTGGCGCAACGCGGCCTGCGGGTACAGCCATATGCCGATCACAGCGAAGGCGGGCGATATGAATAGGCCGCTCCCGCCAAGCTGGGCTCAGTGACTGACAATGGGACGCAGTGAAATAAGTTGTCGCTGATGCGTGAGGTGTTCACGCTTCGTGCTTCGCAAGTCGCATAAGATTGCAGAGCGGAACGGCGTGAGACGCGATCTCCCGCGACCTGATCGGCCACCTGCGCGGCGCCGAAATGATTGCCTCGGGTCCGCGCAGCCCGACGCCCGGCGCGCCCTATACCTTTGTCACGACCAAACAGTTCCTGCTGGAGTTCGGGCTGGATACATTGCGCGACCTGCCGGATTTCGAGGCACAAAAGGATGCCGGATTGCTCCCAAGGAAAAGGTACTGGCCGGGGATATCATGCCAGGGTTTGCAGACACCGGAGATGATGGGGCTAGCGCCATCATGGACGAATAGATGACCCGTGCCAATGCGGAAGGGCCAGCGATTTCACGCTCGCTGAATTGGGGGAGCGCAAGCCCTGCCTGAAGCGCGCCTCATCGCAGGAAATGATGCAAGCCACGGTCAGGTGTTGCTCAGAAATGGAGCTTGGACATTGTCGAGTGCGCAGGTGGCGGGCTCCGTTTAGATGCCGAGCTGCGTCTCTCGAAACAACGCTGGCGTGACGCCGAACCGACGCCGGAATGCCTCGGTCAAGCGAACGGGAGGCGTCAGGCCGACCTGGGCGGCGACCGACTTGAGTGGAGCTCCTCGTGACAGAAGCATGCGGGCTGCATCGAGTCGGGCCGACTCGATGAAGCGGGCCGGTGTCTCGCCAGTCGCGGCAAGGAATTTGCGGTAAAAGCTCCGCTCGCTGAGGCCAGCCCGAGCCGCAAGGCTCGGGACGTCCAGCGGATGATCCAGTTTGGTCTGCATCCATGCAATCAATTCGGCAAACGGCCTGTCGGCTTTTGCGTAAGCCTTCGGTGAGGGCCGCGACGCAGCCGTGATCTTCAGCCCGTTTGCCTGCGGTTCTTCTCGAAGCCAGCCTTTCCGAGAGCGCGGCGTCTGGCGAGCTTTCCGATCCGGGCTCGGACTTCGCCATCATCGACTTGAGCGCGGTCGAACGGACGGCCGTGCCAGCGCTTCAGTTCGCGATGCTGCTCGTGTTTGGGGTCGGCGATGGCGTCGAGGAACAATTCGAAGCCGGGGATGCCGCCGACATCTTCGGGTGGGCCGCGGCCGGCACCGCCGATGTAGCTGGGATACTCGACAGTGGGATCGGCGTCGGCGATTGCCTCAATGGTAATCGTGTGCCGCCAGTCGTCACCGAAGTCGTAGGTGTAGGCCAGTTGCGTGATGCCGCGATCGACCAGCGTGCCGAGCCGCATCGTCTTCGCCGAGTAGGTTCTGTCGCGCAAGCTATCCCATTCGGGATCGGGGATGGCGTAGCGCTTTCCGTCGGCGCGGAACTCGAACAGATGATAGTCGTCGAACGGCATGGCTGCCTGGATTACGTCATGCAAGGCCTTGAGCGTTGCCGTCAGCGGCACCTCGACCCGCCGCCATATGGCGGGCTGCCAGTCATCGAGTTGGATCCTGATGCGGGCGATGCGATCAGCGTGATTCATGCCGCCAATCTTGCAGATTGCGCGCCCCAGTTCCACGGTAGGAGGTCGGTCAGGCGGCTCTGCGGGGTGTCGGCGACGAGCGCGAGCACGTCTGCCAGCCAGGCCTGTGGATCGACGTCGTTCATCTTCGCGGTCTGGATCAGCGTCGCCATGGCGGCGGCACGCTCGGCGCCTCGGCTGGAGCCCGCGAAGAGCCACGCTTTGCGACCGAGGGCAAAACCTCTGAGCGCTCGCTCGGCGGCATTGTTCGACAGGCAGGCCCGCCCGTCGTCGAGGAATGAGGCGAAGCTGTCCCAGCGTCTGAGCATGTAGTCGATCGGCTTTGCGACGGTCGCCGAGCGCGAGAGCGTGCCGCGTTGCTCGCCGAGCCAGACGCGCAAATCGTCGACGAGCGGGCGGCTGCGATCCTGTCTGGCCTCGCGGCGCTCGTCGGCGCCCAGACCGTTGATCTCGCGCTCGATGGCAAAGAGCGCGTCAATGCGCTTCACCGCCTCAAGGGCGATTGGCGACACGGGCGCGGCGCCGGACCCGCGCCGTGCGCTCGCTGCAATGTCGGCCAGTTCGAAGAAGCGGCGACGGGCATGGGACCAGCAGAGCGCCGACGTGACCGGTCCGCCCGGACGCGCGGGATCATAAAGCCCGTTGTAACCGCCATAGGCGTCGGCCTGCAGGATGCCGCGCCAAGCTGCAAGATGCGCATCCGGATGCTCCTGCCGCCGGTCGCGCGAAGCGAAGTAAAGCGCCGCCGGCGGATCTGAACCGCCGAAGGGTCTGTCGTCGCGCACATAGGTCCAGATGCGGCCGGTGTCGGTCTTGCCTTTGGCCAGGATCGGCACCGTCGTGTCGTCGGCGTGTAGCCTTTCGGCCGCCATGACATGCCCTGCGATCAACTCATGCAACGGCGCAAGCGCCACCGTCGCCGCGCCAACCTGGTCGGCGAGCGTCGATACCGAGAGGTCGATGCCCTCGCGGCCGTAGCGCTCGCTCTGGCGATTGAGTGGCTGGTGCTGACCGAACTTCTCGAACAGCAGCATGGCCAGCAGGTTCGGTCCCACAAAGCCGCGCGGCGTCACATGGAACGGCGCGGGCGGCTGCGTGATGGCTTCACACGCGCGGCAGGAGAACTTCTCTCGCACTGTCTGGATTACCTTCCACTGGCGCGGGATCACTTCCAGGGTCTCGGTGACGTCTTCACTCAGCTTCGACAGCTTCGTGGAGCCACAGCACGGGCACGACGTCGGCGCCGCGATGACGACCCGCTCGCGCGGCAGATGCGGCGGAAAGGGCTTGCGGACCGGACGGCCGCGAGGCCGCGCAGGCAGCAACGCCTGGCGCGACATCGCCTCCGCCGCGAGTTCGTCCTCAGTCGCCTTCGCTTCGAGCTCTTCGAGCTGAAGCTCCATCTGGTCGATGAGGCGCATAGTGCGCTCGGAGCGCTGACCATAGAGCTCGCGCTTGAGTTTCTCGATCATCAGCTTGAGATGCGCGATCGTCGCCTCGGTCGATGACGCTGTGGCCTTTGAGGCGAGGGCTTCGGCTTGCGCCTCGATCCGTGCCTGGCGCTCCGCCAGAATCATCGCATGCGCCGCCGCCAGATCGGTCGGCAGTGACGGCAGCAGTGGCGATTCAGCGGGCGCGTTCACAAGGACAGGGAATCACATCCGTCCGCAAAAACAAGGCGCAAAGCTCTATCCGATCGCAGTCGGACGCCAGGTCTCCAGCGGATTGCGCCAGTCGATTCCGGAGAGCAGATACCCCATCTGCGCCGGCGTGATCGCGACAACGCCGTCGGCCGGCGACGGCCACAGAAAGCGACCCTTCTCCAGTCGTCGGACGTAGAGGCTGGCCGCCTGCCCATCGTGCCAGATCACCTTCAGAAGATCGCCGCGACGCCCGCGGAAGCAGAAGATGTGGCCGCCGAGCGGATCGCGCTTCAAGACCTCCTGTGCCACCAGCGCCAGCGAGGCGAATCCCTTCCGCATATCGGTGTGGCCGGTCGCCAGCCACACTTTCACGCCGACCGGGACCGGGATCACCTGAGCGCCTCCAGGCCGCGCGCCAACTTGAGCATCACATCGATATCGACACCGCCTTCGGCGATGACGCGCCGACCACAGCGCAGCACGATCTCGACCCGCCCCGGCGTCGGTCCGGCGACCGCCAAGGCCGGCGGCGCACCCGCGCCAATCATCCGGGCGTCCTCACGCCGGTCGGTCTCGGGCGTCACCATCATCGGGACAAATCCTTGAGGCGCAGCGCTCGGCTCGACCAACAATGCCCGCCGCCAAGCCAGCAGTTGCGAGCGTGCGATCCCATACCGCCGCGCAGTCGCGGAGATCAGGCGCGGACCGGCCATGCTCTCCAGCACAATCCGCTCCTTCTCGCCCTCGCTCCAGCGGCGGCGACGTCCAGTCTCCACCACGTCGAGCCGGCTCAAGACACTGTCAGTATGGATGTCCATACTCACAGTGCTCAACGATTTGCCTCACTCAGCGCAAGGCGGCTCATGCCGGATGGGTACGCTTTTGCCTGCGCCCGCAGAAGCGGACTGAACTGGGACTGATAGCCCGGACGGCGGGCATAGACGACCAGGTGCTTCGCCACTTCGCTGGCTATCACGCCGTCAAGGTCGCTACCGATCATAGCAAGCGTCATGTCGATGCCGGTCGTCACGCCTGCCGAGGTCCAGATCTTTCCGTCCACGACATAGACGCTGTCCCGGTCCACTTCGACAGACGGATAAAGCTCGGCGAGCGGCCCGCAAGCTCTCCAATGCGTCGCAACGCGTTTCCCGTCCACGAGTCCGAGCGCGGCAAGGATGAACGTACCGGCGCAGACCGATCCGAAGCGCTCCGCCGCTTGCACATATTGCGGCAGCCAGCGGACGGCCGGTTCGGAGATCACCGCCTCGAGATTTTCGGCCTCGGCACCAGCGATCAGGAGCGTGTTAGCAGGCCGCACCGGCGAAAGTGCGTGGGTCTCGACCGCTATCCCGGAGCTGCTCTGCACCGGCCCCCCGACCGGCGAGATCATCTCGACAGTATAGAAAGGCTGTTCGCCGCGCTCAGTCAACACATGGTTGGCGACACCAAAAGCCGACGCGGGACCGGTAGCATCGAGCAGTTCGAATCCGGGAAAGATGAAGATCAGAACCTTATGCGGCATTGGCAGAATTTCGCATGTTCTTGACATTCATGCCACATCGCTTCGCTGTTAGTTTAGCGGACGTCAAGCGTGCTGGCTCCAGCCGACGCGCGATCATCAAGGATATGGGTAGGAACCGCACGATGAAGCATGCGGAAGAAGCGTCCACACCGTCGCCACGAACCGATAGTAGGGAACTCGTCGATGGAGGAACGAGCGGCCCATCAGGCATTTCTTCCCTGCAATGGTGGCCGGCATTTGCAGGCATCGGGGTTCGCCGCTTTCGTAGCGTTCGACCTGTTCAGCGGTAAGGAACATGGCGGAGAACTGGCTTCGATTGTCGCTGCCTCGGGCCTGGTGTATCTCGCCGCCGCCGCACTCGAGAAACCGTCGGCATCCTGGCTGGTCTTTTTCGGATCCGTCGTCGTCATCACGGTTGCAAAAATGGGAGTCATCAGCGTCGATGCGACTTGGCTTCTCCTCGCTATCGCTGCGGCATTCCTCGGCTACGGAGTGGTGCATGG
Organism: Mesorhizobium australicum; assembly: GCF_900177325.1. Taxonomy (NCBI): domain Bacteria; kingdom Pseudomonadati; phylum Pseudomonadota; class Alphaproteobacteria; order Hyphomicrobiales; family Phyllobacteriaceae; genus Mesorhizobium; species Mesorhizobium australicum. Next base: position 129,741 of record NZ_FXBL01000003.1, read on the forward strand.
CACCTATCGCTCAGCCGGTGGTGGCCTGCCCCTTCAGACCATCGCGATGATCGCCTTCGGCGCCATCGCAGCGATCGCTCTTTATCTCGATCCCACCGCGGGCGCTTATCTCGTGGCTACCGGCCTGTTCGCACATGCTGTATGGGACGTGTACCATCACCGGGTGAACAAGGTCGTATCGCGTTCGATGGCTGAGTTCTGCTGCGTTCTGGATGTAGCGCTGGCGGGCGCGATCGTCATCGCGACTGCCAGCAGCTGATCTGGAACGCGCTGCGCAGCCGATAGGCCAGGCGCTTGCGGCCAGAACTTCAGGATCTCGCGGTTATTCACGCACCGGATGGTCGCTACTCGATCCGCATGCGGCGCGCCGAAACAGAAGCTTCCGATACGGATCACGGACATCTTCCCGAACTGACCGCCAAGGGAAATTCAGCCTTGCTATCAGGCTCGGCGCACAAGGAAGTGTTTCACGCGGTTCGGGCTCCTCGACGATGACGTGGAGGTCTCCATGCGATCGGCGGCGCGCTACTGTACCGTGCGTTTGCCCGCCAGCCCATCGATGATCGGGCATTCGGGCCGGTCGTCGCCATGGCAGTGGGCGACGAGATGCTTCAGCACGTCGCGCAGCCCCTGCAGCTCGGCCAACTTGCGATCGATCTTCATGAGCTTGGCTTCCGCGATCGCTTTGACCTCGGCGCTCTCGCGGTGTTTGTCACTGTAGAGCGACAGGAGTTGGCGGCATTCCTCAACGGAAAAACCCAGTCCGCGCGAGCGCTGGAGAAAGCGCAGGCGGTGGACGTCCTCCATGGAGTAGTCGCGATAGCCGTTGCCGGCGCGGTCGGGCCGAATGAGGCCGATATCCTCGTAATAGCGGATTGTCTTCGGTGGCAAACCGGACCTATCCGCGGCAGTTCCGATGTTCATGAAGCTTCTCCAGCTTTGGGGCGGCGACGCGCTGTGCGGAGCATCATCCGTTGAGATCGATCCTGCGCAGCCTAAGCGCATTGCCGATGACGGACACCGATGACAGGCTCATGGCGGCCGCCGCGATCATCGGCGAAAGCAGCGTGCCGAAGACCGGATAGAGGATGCCCGCCGCGACCGGCACACCGAGCACGTTGTAGACGAAGGCAAAGAACAGGTTCTGCTTGATGTTCCTGATCGTCGCCTGTGAAAGCCGCCTGGCGCGCACGATGCCGTTGAGATCGCCCTTCACCAGTGTGATACCGGCGCTCTCGACCGCCACGTCCGCGCCGGTGCCCATGGCGATGCCGACGTCCGCCGCAGCAAGTGCTGGCGCGTCGTTGACGCCGTCACCGGCCATGGCGACCGATGCGCCCTTCGCGCGCAGTTCGTCGATCAGCTTCTGCTTGCGTTCGGGCAGCATACCGGCGCGAACCGCGTCGATGCCGAGCTTTTGGGCCACGGCCTTCGCCGTGCGCTCATTGTCGCCGGTCGCCATGATGATCTTCAGCCCACTGTCGTGCAACGCGCGGATCGCGTCGGTCGTTGTTGCCTTGATCGGATCGGCGACGGCAACGATGCCGGCGAGGCGGTTGTCGACGGCGACGAACATCGCTGTCTTGCCTTCAGATCGCAGCGCATTCGCGCGCTGCTCGAGAGCGCTTGTATCTGCCTTTAAATCGTCCATCATCGCGTTGTTGCCAAGTGCAACGACGCGGCCCGACACTTTTCCAGAAACGCCCTTGCCAGTGATCGCGTCGAAGTCGGTGGCGGTGGTCAGTGTCGCGCCGCGTGCCTCGGCGCCTTCGACGATCGCCTCGGCGAGCGGGTGTTCGGAGCCGCGTTCGAGGCTTGCCGCCAGCGACAGGAGTTCGGGCTCCGCGAATCGTTCGACTGCGATGACATCGGTCAGCGTCGGCCGGCCTTCGGTCAGTGTGCCGGTCTTGTCTACGATCAGTGTGTCGACCTTGGCGAAACGCTCCAGTGCCTCGGCGTCCTTGATCAGCACGCCGGCTTGGGCACCGCGGCCCGTCGCCGTCATGATCGACATCGGTGTGGCGAGACCCAGCGCGCAGGGGCAGGCGATGATCAACACCGAGACCGCCGAGACGATGGCGAAGATCATACTAGGAGGCGGCCCAAACATCGCCCAGACGACGAAGGCGACGATCGCGATGAGCACGACCGTTGGCACGAAATAGAAGGACACCCGGTCGGCGAGTCCCTGGATCGGCGCCCGGCTGCGTTGTGCCTTCGCCACCATCTCGACGATCCTCGACAGCATGGTCTCGGAGCCGACGCGCTCGGCACGAATGACGAGCGTGCCGTTCTTGTTGAGAGTGCCGCCCGTTACGCCATCGCCTTCGGTCTTCTCGACAGGGAGCGGTTCGCCGGTGATCATGGATTCGTCGATCGAGGAACGGCCTTCGAGCACGGTTCCATCGACCGGAACGCTGTCGCCGGGTCGCACCCGCAACCTGTCGCCCGAGATCACTTCGTCGAGCGGCACGTCGGTCTCCGACCCGTCCTGTGCGATCCGCCTGGCAGTCTTCGGGGCGAGGTCGAGCAGGGCGCGGATTGCCGAGCCGGTGCGCTGGCGCGCCCTCAGTTCCAGCACCTGCCCGAGAAACACCAGCGCGACGATCACCGCCGCGGCCTCGAAATAGACCGGAACCGTGCCGCCATGGCCGCGGAACTGGTGCGGAAAGATGCCGGGAAAGAGCGTAGCGACCACGCTGTAGACATAGGCCGTTCCGACGCCGATCGAGATCAGCGTCCACATATTTGGGCTGCGGTTCACGATCGATTCGTAGCCCCGGTGGAAGAAGGGAAGCGCGGCCCACAGCACAACCGGCGTCGCCAGCACGAGTTCGATCCAGGCGGCCACATGCTCGCCGATCCAGTCGCGGAACGGCAGGCCGACCATCGGCCCCATGGTGATCAGCAGCAGCGGCAGCGACAGGACGGCGCTGACCCACAGCCGGCGGGTGAAATCGACCAGCTCGGGATTGGGGCCTTCGTCGCCGGTCGGCACGCCCAATGGTTCCAGCGCCATGCCGCAGATGGGGCATGAGCCGGGCTTGTCGCGCACGATCTCCGGATGCATGGGGCAGGTATATTGCGTGCCCTTCGGCATCGGTTCCGGCGCGGGCCGGTCGCCAAGATACTTCGCCGGTTCTGCCTCGAACTTGTCCTTGCAACCGGCCGAGCAGAAATAGAAGCCCTTACCTTCGTGCCGCGCAAAATGCTTCGCGCTGGCGCGGTCGACGCTCATGCCGCAGACCGGATCGGTCGCAGTCAAGTAATCCGCGGGCTGCCTCATGAACTTCGTCCGGCAGGACTCGGAGCAGAAATGATAGACATGCCCGTCATAGGTCGCTGACGGTTTGCCTTTGCCCGGATCGACGGTCATGCCGCAGACAGGATCGCGCAATGTGGCGCCGTCGTCGGCTTTCTCATGCGTGGAGCAGCAGCCGCCGGATTGGCCGTGTTTGTGGTGCGGTTCCTGTTTCATGGGGTCCTCGCATCTGTGATCGGACCATGGATGCACCTTCCAGCCACTGGAGGGTCAAGCAGTTTCCGCATTAACTTACTTGACCTTCCCCTAGCTGGAAGGTGCAGCCTGTCCGTCATCGACCCAATGAAACAGGAGAACGCCGTGAACAGGATTGCCATGATCGCCGCCGCCCTTGGGCTTGCCATGGTCCTTTCAGCGCCAACATTCGCCCAGACGAACACAGGGGCCATGGACCATGGTTCAATGCCGATGGGCGAGATGACGGGAGCCTCGAAGGCATACATGGATGCGATGCAGAAAATGGACGACGAAATGGGCGCCATGAAGATGACCGGCAAGCCCGGCGTCGACTTCGCGAAGATGATGATTCCACACCATCAGAGCGCGATCGACATGGCGAAGGCCTATCTGGAAAGCGACGAGAAGGATCCCGAACTGGTAAAGCTGTCGAATGAGATTGTCGCCGCCCAGGAAACTGAGATCGCGTTCCTGAAAGCATGGCTCGAGAAGAACGACCAGTAACCACTCAGATCCAGCTCAGCGTCGCGGCGGCAAGCAAAATGTAGCGAGCCGTCTTGGCGACCGTGACAAGGAGGGGTCAGAACAAGAGCTGCTCGAAATCGTACGCTAAGACCGAACGGAGCGGGAACGTCATGCAGCGCGGAGGATTCTTCCAGGAAGTCGCAATGGCCTGAAGCCTTCGGGCATCTGCTGCTCGGTGTCCCAGGAATAGATGCCGGTGAGATTTATGTGCTCCCAGCTGAGTGGCGAGACATGCTTGAGCAATATGTCGGGGATAGTTCGACCACTTTGACGCAGATGGGCTACGGCACGGCTGAGATAAACGGTATTCCAGTGGACGATGGCGCTGACGACAAGGTTGAGGCCCGAGGCACGGAATGCCTGACTTTCGAACGATCGGTCGCGGATTTCGCCGCGCTCATGGAAGAAAACGGCCCGCTTGAGCTTGTGGGCGGATTCTCCTTTGTTAAGACCGGCTTGACATCGCCGGCGAAGTGCCGGGTTGGAATACCATTCGATCATAAACAGGGATCGCTCGATGCGCCCGAGCTCACGCAGGGCTTTCGCCAACTGGCTCGGTTTCGAGGATGCCGCCAGCTTTTTGAGGATCATTGAGGGCGCAACAGAGCGTGTCGTGATTGATGCCGCCAGATGGAGAAGGTCATCCCAGTGTTCCAGAATGAGGGCGGTATTGATCGGCGCGCCGATATGGTTGGCCAGTGCTGGATATGAGTCGGCCTTTTCGAAAGTATGGAACTTCCGGTCCTTGAGATTGCGCAGCCGAGGCGCAAAACGCTTTCCGATCAGAGTGAAGAGGGCAAATACATGATCGCTCGCACCTCCGGTATCGGTAAAGTGCTCCTCGATCTCCAGGATGGTGTCGTGGTCGAACAGGCCGTCGAGAACATAGGCTGCCTCGCTCTCGGTCGGGCTGATCGGCAGAATGCTGAAATAGCCGTACTGATCGGAAAGGTGGCTGTAAAATTTCGAGCCTGGCTCGCTGCCATAATGCAGGTTGATATCACCGCGTTTGGCGGCACGATCACTGGCCCGGAAGAACTGACCATCAGATGATGCGGTCGTCCCTGTTCCCCAGAGCTGGGCGTGGGGATGACGCGCATGGGCGTCGGTCACACATGCCTGCGCTGCGCGATAGGTTTCCGTGCGGGCATGGAACATGCGCATCCATCCGATCTGATGGGCGCTGATCCCCTTGGAGGCTCCGGCCATACGTTTCGGGCCAAGATTGGTGGCGTCCGCGAGCGTGCCGGCGAGCATGGCCGGAATGTTTTGCGGTGAATCGCCCGTTCGAACATGGGTGAACTGGTCGGCAAAGCCGGTCCACTCATGCACGTCTCTTAAGAGATCCGGCACTTCGACAAGCGGATACATTTCGCTGAGTTCGATATTTAGTTCATCGGCTGCAGCGGGCACTTCGCTCGCCAGCGGTGTTACAATCAGGGTTCCGGCATCGAGACGGACGCCTTCAAGTTTGCCGTTGCGGGCGCGATGGGCGAGACGTTTCAGATTGAAGTCCAGCAATTGTTGCATTTCGGTGAGCCAAGCCACCCCGTCGCGCTGCACACCGAGCCCAAGCTGGTCAGTTTCCTTCAGCTTGGTAAAAGTAGGGCGGGGCATGAAATTTTCATTTATCGGCCGGAACGCCCTGCTGCCTTCGACCCAGATGTCGGCCGAACGAAGCCGCTCGCGCAACGCTGCCAGTGTTGCAATCTCATAGAGACGGCGATCGGCCTTTGCCTGCCCGAAGATCAGTTTACGCTCCGCCGCGCCGAGATGAGCGATCGGGACACGTTCGGGAAGCACGCGCCTTCCTTCCGCGTAAAGGGATCTGAGTGTTTCGATCGCTGCCAGCAAAGGATCATACCGACGACTTGAATGGAATGTGAAGGTCAGGAGGAACCGGCCTGCATAATTGCGAACATTGGCATATTGCTCAGCGGCAATAAGCAAGGGTGAGGCGTCATTGTCTTCCACCATCGCCGCAAGCGTCGGCTTTGCCTGCACCAAGCGATGCCAGCCGACGTGGCGGTCGAGCGTTTCAATTGCATCTTCATCATTGTCATTGGCGCACTGAAGAGCCGATATCGTGTCGAGAAACAGCCGTAGTGCCTTAGCCGTCTCCATCCGGGTGTTCACATGGCGCTGCTTCTTGCGGTTATTCGCCTGCGAAAACAGCCTGCCGATCAGCTTGATGAACATGGTGACTGCGGCGTCGGTGAGCTTTTGCCCAAGCTTGATGATCTGCGCGATGATCGTCGCGCGCCGCCGACTGGCGTTGAAGTCGGCGGCAAGCCATGCCGGTGTCACATCGCCCTCCCGGACCATCTGCTCCCAGCGACCGGAGTGGATGCGGGCTTGTAGTCGGGGATCGATATCGAGCGCGCGGATGAAAGCGATCCTGTCGGTCAGCGTGACCAGGTTGGTTGCTCCCGGAGCATCTGGCGCAGATCGCAGCCAATGGAATCGCGTCTGTCTTATCTCGGGATCAACCGTCAAAAGATCATCGAGGGATTGGAGCTTTTCGGCTGAAAGGCCCGATATCAGGGCAGCCTCGGCGCGACGGCGGGCTATTACGCGGCCGGCAAAGCCGATCCGCTCTATTGTGTCAGGTGCGGGAAGTAACACCTTCCGCTCCCGCAGCGTGGTGACAATAGCTTGGGCAATAGAATGGCCCTTGTCCGTTGCGGTCGCCGTTTCGACGGCGGATAGTAAGGCGGCGCGCCGGTCCTGTGCTGTTGCTGTTCGTTTTCCAAAATAGGAAAGCAAATGCGCGATATGCTCGCGGCGAGTTTCCTCCCGCCTGGCATAGGAACGGAAACTCTCCGGATCAGCATCCAATTGTTCGGCTATATAATTGAGCATCGCCCTCGGCGGAATTTCGTGCACCATGAGAGCCCGGCCCGGATGCCGCATCATGCAAAGCTGGACAGCAAAGCCGAGCTGGTTATGTTTTCGCCTGCGGACTTCGATCTCCAGCCGGTCCGATGGAGATAGAGTGTAGTGACGGATCAGACTATCCTCATCGGTCGGTACGCCGAACAGCTCCTGTTGATCCTGAATTTTGAGAAACTTCCGCCGCGCCATTTTTTACTCCATACAAACTTGCGTCGATGGTTCCGGGCATGTCCGGAAACGGTCGTTTGCGTACAGGCCTAAATCACCCTGTCCACAAATTATCTTGACTTATTTGTGGGCAGGCATCACCTTTCGGACAACCTATTCGGACGAAATTGAACCTTATGCCACGCACCTTTGCCTATGTCCGTGTCTCCACGACCGGACAGACCACCGAAAACCAGATTCAGGAAATCGAAGCGGCCGGCTTCCACGTCGAGCCACGCCGTATAGTCACCGAGACCATCTCGGGCAGCGTCGCCATTGCGCAGCGCCGGGGTTTCTCGCGACTGATGGATAAACTCGAAGCCGGGGACGTGCTCATCGTCACCAAGCTCGATCGGCTCGGCCGAGATGCGATCGATGTCAGTACGACGGTCAGGAAACTGGAGGAGCTGGGCGTGCGGGTCCATTGTCTGGCCCTCGGCGGCGTCGATCTGGCGAGTTCCGCCGGGAAGATGACGATGAGCGTCATCAATGCCGTCGCTCAGTTCGAGCGTGATCTGCTGATCGAACGCACGCAGTCGGGCCTCAAACGAGCCAAGTCGGAAGGCAAGACCCTCGGCCGTCCCGCTCGGCTCAATGAGAAGCAGAAATTGGATGTTCTCTCGGATTTGGCGGGCGGGATGAGCGTTTCCGCACTCGCCAGAAAATTTGACACCAGCCGCCAGACCATCATGCGTGTCAGGATCGAGGGCGACCGCTCCGTTTAAGCGTGACTTGAGTAGGCACCCGTTTCCCTTTCGCCTCACCCCGCGCAGCAGGACAGTTTTTTCACATCCCTGTCGAAGGTCTGAGCCGCAAGCTTCAAACCTTCGACAGTCGTCAGATATGGAAAGATCGTCTCCGAGAGATCATCGATCGTCAGGCCGCAGCGGATGGCCAAGGCTGCCGTCTGAATGCTGTCAGCACCCTCTGGTGCAAGGATGTGAGCGCCAAGGAGTTTCCGGGTTGACCCGTCGGCGACCAGCTTGATCAGGCCGCGCGTGTCGCGCGCCGCCAGCGCCCGCGGCACATTGTCGAGGGAAAGGACGGAGGTGCGAACCGAATGTCCGGCAGCCCGCGCCTGCGCTTCGGTCATGCCGACGCTCGCCACCTGCGGATCGGTAAAGACCACGGCGGGCATTGCGGTGTTGTCGTAACTCAGGCTGTCGCCGTTCAATGCGTTCTTGGCGGCGAGCTTTGCGCCATAGGCGGCCATGTAGACGAACTGATCTTTTCCGGTTACATCGCCGGCGGCATAGACGCCCGCCTTCGAGGTGCGCATGCGATCATCAACGATGATGGCCCCGGCCGGTGTCAGGTCTATACCGGTTTCAGCAAGCCCAAGGGCTTCAGTGTTCGAGCGGCGTCCCGTCGCCACAAGAATCCGCTCGGCAGTCAAGATTTCCGGACGTCCGTCCCGCGCGATGGCGAGGGCAACACCACCATCATCGGTCTTGCGGGCGGACTCGTAGGTAATGCCGCTGACGATTTTAATCCCCTCATCGGCCAGATAGGTGGCAAGCGCAGCGCCGATTTCGGGTTCAGCCTCCGGCAGAAGCCGGCTGCGGAACACGAGTGTCACTTCGACACCGGCCCGTGCGAAAGTCTGGGCAAGCTCCACGCCGATGTAGCCGCCGCCAAGCACTATCATCGAGCGTGGCAGCTCGGTCAGGGCGAGCGCTGTCGTGCTGTCGAGCGGCGATACGTCAGCGATCCCCGGAATCCCCGGCAACGCCGGACGCGCACCGGTGGTGATGATAATTCGCTCGGAGCCGATGTGCTGGCCCGCGACCTGGACACCGCCGTCAACGAGGCGGGCCGGACCTTCGTGGTAGACCACATTGTTGTACTCCGGCAGCAGATCAGCGTATTTCGCCTGTCGCAGACCGGCAACCAAAGCGTCTTTCTGGGCGATCTGAGCGGCCCAATCAACCACGCGCGCGCCGCTTTCGATCCCATCAAACCGGGCAGCCGCATCGTTGGCGTGACGTACAGCCTCCGTGGCCCGGATCAGGGCTTTCGAGGGCACGCAGCCGATGTTGACGCATGTACCGCCGATCGTGCCATGCCCGACAAGAGCCACTTGGGCGCCTAGTTCGGCGGCCGTGATCGCGGCGGAGAAACCGGCCGAGCCAGCTCCGACGACCACAAGATCATAACGGCCGTTGCCTTTGTTGGAAGTTGGAACGTCGCAAGCTTCACACATTCAATTCACCTTTGTTGTCTTGTTATTCATCGAGCAGCAATTGGCATCCGCTGATGAGGCGGAACGCCGACGCCGGTAAAGATAAAGTGCGGACGCCCCAATCGCGGCGAGAGCGATCGGGATCAGCACATAGCCGGCCGCTGCGAACCATGCGGAAAAGCCAAAAGAGCCAGCGGCGACCAAAAGAAATGGCGCGGCGCAACAGATGACGGCGAGAAACCCGACTTCGCCAAGGCCGATGAACTTTCCATCTGTCATGCTGAACCTCCTTACTGCGAAACGCCGGACGGATAGCCAGCATTGGTGGTTGCGGTGATCAGCGCGGCGACATTCGTCTGGCTGTCGTCAAAGCGCACCTTCGCGATCGCCGCGCCGGTCGCCTCCGATACATCAACATCGAGCACGCCTGGAACGTTGCTGAGCGCCCGCTTCACAATCGGGCCGCAGAGTTCGCAGGTGGCATTGGCAACATTCAAGGTTACGGTCTGCTCGGCGGCAAAAGCGTGACCACCCGTCAGCAGGGACGCAGTAAGGGCAATGAGGGGCAGGATTTTCATGAGATTCTCCTTGGGATTAAGCATCGAGGACAAGGCGGGCGGCGTAGGGAAAGCCCACGGCGATAATGATCAAGACAGTTGCGACCCAAAGGCCGATCTTGGCGTTCCGATGGGATGATGGACGCGCGCAGTAGGAACCCTCGGCGCATTCAGCCGCCTTCGGCCTGCGATAGACGAGATAGAAACCGTAGCCGAGGCAGGCGAGCGCGATCGTGATAAACACAGGCTGGTAGGGTTCGAACGCGGTCAAATTGCCGATCCACGCGCCGCTGATGCCAGCGAAGAACAAGGCAAAGGGCAGCACGCAACAGGTTGCTGCGCCCAGTGCCGCAACGATGCCGCCGACCGACAGCAATGCTGCCCGATCAAAACCCTTTTCGGCTGGCTCTGTGACTGTATTTGCCAGCGTCCGTGTTTCATCCTGCATCATCGTTCACATGCTCCCGCAATTGATCTATCGTGACCCTAGTGCCTGTAGCGACTACAGGGTCAAGCGAGAAATTTTCACGGATTTGTGCGAGCTATGTGATGACACAGAATGATGAATTTTCGATCGGCGTGCTGTCCGAGCGCAGCGGCGTCAACATAGAGACGATCCGCTATTACGAGAAAATCGGCGTCATGCCGAAGCCCGCCCGCAGCGCAGCGGGTTATCGTATCTACACAACTGAACACGCAAGGCGGCTGCATTTCGTGCGGCGCGGCCGTGAACTCGGCTTCAGCCTGGACGAGTTGCGCGGCCTGCTTCGCCTGGTCGATGGGCATACCTACACCTGCCGGGAGGTCCATGCGCTCACCATCGAACATTTGAAAGATATCCGTCAGAAAATCGCCGATCTGCGGCGTCTGGAGCGGGCCATGTCGAATATGGCGGCGCAATGCACCGGCGATCAGGTTCCAGAATGTCCGGTCATAGATGCCCTTTTTGAAATGCGGTCAATCAAGCGTTCCCGCTCCGTTCAAGCTTAGCGTACGATTTCGAGCAGCTCTTGTTCTGACCCCAGTACGGTTGGCAAGGCATATCGTGGGCACGACTTTAATGCCCAGGACCTTGGCGACTACCCAGCGTGCATGCCCATCGATGATGTAATTGTTTTCATCGACGATGATAGGGATCACCATGCCAGATTGCTCCATGCTGGCGCGCAGCATGTTCAGATTTTTCCGGTTGTGATTCCGCAATGACCGCCGGGGCGGCTTCAGTTCGTCAACGCGGAGAAACTGTATTTCCAGGTGGTTTTTCATGAGGGCATTCCCACATTGGGTTTCGACAAGCAGACCCGGCTGGATCTGCCTCTGTGGGGGCTCATAAGATCTCTAACACTTGTCGATTGCGCGGGATCGTTTGGAAAGAACCATATAAATCAAATAGCTATGACAAATTGGAATTATTTCGGTTACAAGCAGAAACAATTTGTGACAGGAATATTCGATTTTTTTGACGCCCCGAGCCGCCGAAACCGTCGCGATGTGCCTGCAATCACCGAAACCGGGAGAGCCGCTTGGTCCCGAACTCGTGCAGCTGTTGCGCCTCAGGCCAACCCTGGCTGCCGGTCTGTTTCCAAGCTCTTGTTCAGTCCCTGAAAGCGGACAAAAACTCAGTTCGTGCCTGGTGAATTTGACCTAGTAAAAGATGTCTGGCGGGCGCTCATCAAGGACGCGTAAGCTCTTAGCTGTGCGCATGAAAGCTTTATTGCCGGGACTGGACGTGACGCTCAACATCCTCGGCGCCGGCGCGGTGGACGATATTCACTTTCAGGGGCGATGCGCGCAGTGCCCTGTTGATGGAAGTCAATTCCAACCCGGCGCTCTATTCGGCCGAGGCGACCGAAGCGCATTCGCTCCAGCTGGTGGCCTTCCTCGAAAAGGCCATGAAAGCGGCGACGCTGGCCGACGTGCAGACCGCCTGCGGGGCCGACATCGAGTGCTATCTGGTAGAGGCGAACCGGACCGAGCACGAGGTGCCGGGCATCACCCTCATGGCGTTGATCGAAGCGACGATGCGCGAAACGCCGGATGCGCCGGCGCTGGTTTATGAGGGTGTTACACTCAGCTATGCCGAACTCGACAGGCGCACGACGGCCCTTGCCGGCGAACTGGCGCGACGTAGCGGAGGACGCGACCGAATCGTCGCGGTGACGCTGTCACGCTCGCTAAATTCCTGACACCTCCACCGCCAGCCTCACGTTTCAGCTTCCTCTGTCCGCAATGCACTACGGATGTCAACAGCAAAAAAGGGGCAGGTGCAATGCCAGCCCCTTGAATTGATTGCCGTTTCTTCTGCTTGGCCCGGTTCTCGGAATTCAGCAGCCCGAGGTAGAAGATACGTGAGATCCCGTCGGTTATTTCAAGGCGACGACGAAGTGCTTCGTCACTGGCTCAATGATTTTCCAGGTGCCCTTGAAGTCTGCTTCCACGACGAAAGCGTCGCCCGGACCGACTTCGACCGGTTCACCGCCGTCGGGCGTGATGATGATGCGGCCCGAGATCATGTGCACGAATTCATAGTCCGTATAGGTGGCGTGATAGGTGCCGGGCGTTGCCTGCCACGTTCCCGACAGCACCTTGCCATCCGCAGTCGTGTGCTGGACGGCGGTCTTCATCGTCGGCTTGCCCTCGATAACCTTCCAGCCGGGAAGATCGTTGGGATCGGCATTCTCCACCTTGCCGAACTTGAGGATAGTCTTGCGTGTCATAATAAGGTTCTCCATTGTCATGCTGAGGCTCGAATGCCTAGGGCAAGACTAGCCAAACGATATCGGAATGCAACCGGAGGCCGTCTACATTTGTCGTGCTCTAAATCCGAAAATTCATCTTCAGACGAATACGGAAGAGAAATGATATAAAAACAATATATATTTGCCGAATACGTAATATACATGATAAGTATGCATGTGATATCGATGATACTTATTCTATATATATAATTAAAATTGAAAATTTATGTTTATTTTAAGAGAAATATACTTATATTATACATAATAAATCTAAATTATATGTTCTAAATATTTATAATAATAATTTTTTATTCTATATCATATAATTAGATAATTCATAAAATTTTTTGTTGATTTTAGTTGAAATCTTTATCCTAAATATCTAGAATAACTTCTATGGCAGTGGTAATTGAGGTGTTTTCTTCTGTTATTGTGCTCTGATAAAGGTGGCTGAATTACTTTGCAAAATTGGTCTAATACTGTGTCATAAACTAGAAAAATAAGAGAGCAACGCTCGACGAATCATATCGAAAATTGTGATAACGTATTTCACTTCATAATATTTGACCCTGGCTCCGGGCGGTCCCTAAAGTTCGGCGTGATCATCGATCTGGGAGGCCGTCGAGCCATGAAGAAAGAAAATACCGTTACCATCAATTGCGACATGGGCGAAGGCTACAGCCTTTATCGCTGCGGCGACGATGCCGGCATCATGCCGCATATTGATCTTGGTAACGTCGCCTGTGGTTTCCATGCCGCCGACCCGGCAGTTATTCGCGATACAGTTAAGCTTGCGGCCAAGCACGGCCTGCCAGTTGGCGCCCATCCATCTTTCCCAGACCGGCAGGGGTTCGGCCGGCGCGACATGGTGATCAACCGCGAGGAGCTTTCCGCGATCATCCATTATCAGGTTAGCGCCCTCAAGGGGTTTCTTGATATGGCGGGGCTGCCGCTCAATCACATAAAGCCTCACGGAGCTCTCTATCGCGCCGCCTGGATGCGGGAGGAAGTGTCGCAGGCGATCGCTGATGCCGCTGTCTTCTACAATGTCCCAGTGCTTGGCATGGCTGGCACGCTGCAGGAAGAAGTCTATCGGGCGCGAGGCGTCACCCTTATCTCCGAATTCTACGTCGACAATGACTATGACGACGATGGCCATCTCATTGTCTCGCGTGATCATGCCGTTCGTGACCCTGCCGAGGCGGCTCGACGTGCAGTGCGCATGCTTTCTGAAGGCAAGGGCACCACGATCACCGGCCGCGATTTCAAGGTGAGAGCGGAGTCTATCTGCATACATTCCGATACGCCAAACATCGTTGAGTTGGCGCGTGTTCTAAAGGACGCAGTTCGGCCCTGGAGCCCTTCAGCAGCGGCGTAACGCCAGCCAAGTCCAGTCGTCAGTCAAATGCATGTAAAAGGCTGCTAGCCATTGCGTCGGCCGCCCGACGGGCGCGGAAGCGCTGTCGGGGGTTTTTGTTTTGCGGACCAGGAGGAGAAACCCGCTATGAAAAAGACTCCATTTTACGACAGTGGCCTTGAATATGGGGCCAAAATGGTTGAGCTCTTTGGCTACTACCTGCCTTGGGAATACGGCGCCGGACACACGAAAGAGCATTTGGGAACGAGAGAGGGTGTGCCCGTATGCGATCTCGATTACATGGCCGAGTTCGTTATCGAAGGGCCGGACGCGCTTGGCTTCATCCAGATGCTCGCAACCAACGATTTCTCCAAGAAGACCGTTGGCTCGGTGCAGTACACAGCCATGTGTGACGAGAACGGCCTGATGATCGACGATTGCACTATCTGGTGCATGGCCCAGAACAAGTACATGATCATCAGTGGCTCTGAGGACGACTATGAATGGGTGTCGAAACAGGCCAAGAGCTATAATGTTACGGTAACCAATGTCACCGACGAGCATACGACGCTTGCCGTGCAAGGGCCGATGGCCAATCGTGTGCTCCAGCAGTTGATGGACATCGATTTGTCGACGCTTGGCTACTATCGTTTCCGGCCGGCGAAAATCTCGGGCATCGAATGCTTGGTTGCGCGCATGGGTTACACGGGTGAGGCGGGCTTCGAACTCCATTTTGCATCGAAAGATGGGGCGACCATCTGGAATCTGGTCATGAATGCCGGCAAGCAGCATAATATAGTTCCATGTGCTCAGGCCGCACTGGAGAGCTTGCGTCAGGAGGCCGGATATCTCCTGGTGGGAAAAGATCACGATCGCAAAACCAATCCTTTCGAAGCTGGCATCGGGTTCACCGTGAAGTTCTCCAAAGAAGACTTCATCGGAAAAGCCGCCTTGCAGAAAATCGCGCGCGAGGGAGTAAAGCGGCGGATGGTTTGGCTTGATATCCCGTCCGGTGACGTGGCTGAGACGGGAGACAAGATCTTCGTCGGTGATGTTGAGGTCGGTGCTGTAACCAGTGGATCGTTTTCACCCACCAGAAAGCGAGGAACTGCCATGGCCTACATCAATCCGCGCCATGCGGTTCCCAGCCTGGATGTGCAGATCGCGCTTGCAAACGGCAAGAAGGCTTCCGCGAAGCTGTCCGTGATGCCGTTGTATGATCCCGGTGATACCCGCACCAAAGCCTTCGCCTGATCTAGTGGCACGCCGGTGTCCGTAGTCAGGGATTTTGGGACCAACTGGCATCGTGAGCTAACGGAGGCTCTGGTCCATCAGGGTTGTCATATTAGGCTGCCGCATCTCGATGAAGCAAGCGGCGCTGTTTGATGGTTTCGCGTTTGATCCTCTCCCTTTCCAGCGTGATGATCTCGCCGCGCCCGAAGTAGACGTCGGCGGGAGTGAGATTGCCGAGGCTCTCATGGTAGCGGCGGTGGTTGTAGTGATCGACGAACGCCGCGACCTGCTGCTCGAGATCGCCCGGCAGGAAGTAGTTTTCGAGCAGGATGCGGTTCTTGAGCGTCTGGTGCCATCGTTCGATCTTGCCCTGGGTCTGGGGATGACAGGGCGCTCCGCGAGTGTGCTCCATACCGTTGCCGGATAGCCATGCGGCGAGGTCGGACGAGACGTAGGACGGGCCGTTGTCGGAGAGCAGCCGCGGCCGCTGCATGACCCTGGCGCTGTCACAGCCGGAAGCCTGCAGCGCCATGGTCAGCGTGTCGGTGACGTCCCCGGCCTTCATCGTGGTGCACAGCTTCCAGGCGATGATGTAGCGGGAGAAGTCATCGAGCACGGTCGACAGGTAGAACCATCCCCAGCCGATGACCTTGAGATAGGTGAAGTCGGTTTGCCAGAGTTGGTTGGGCGCCGTCGTCTTGTCGTGGAACTCGTCGGCGGCCTTGATGACGATGAAGGCCGGGCTGGTGATCAGGTCATGGGCCTTAAGCAGGCGGTAGACCGAGGATTCCGACACGAAGTAGCCCTTCGTGTCGGTGAAGGTAACCGCCAATTCTCGGGGCGACAGCTCCGGCTCGTTCAGCGCCAGCTCGACGATCTGGTCGCGCCTTTCCTCGGGGATGCGGTTCCAGACCCGGTTCGGCCGGGGCCTGCGATCCTCCAGCCCATCGACGCCGCCAGTCAGGAAACGATCATACCAGCGATTGAAGGTCGACCGCGGAATGCCGAGCTTCTGCAATGTGCGCCGCGCCGACAGGTGCGAGTTCTCGACCATCTGGATGATCTCCAGCTTCTCGGATGCGGGATATCTCATTCGTCGTCTCCCCCATCCGCGATCATGCTTTTTTTAAGAATCCGAAGTTCCAGTGCCTGCTCGGCGACGACCTCCTTGAGATCGCGCGCCTCCTTGCGCAGCACCTTCACCTCGTCGCTGGTGGCGGCGCGCGCCGTGTCGCCGGCCAGCCGCTTCTTGCCCGCCTCAAGGAATTCCTTCGACCAGTTGTAATACAGGCTCTCGGCAATGCCCTCGCGTCGGCACAGTGCCGCGATCGACTCCTCGCCGCGCAGTCCCTCCAGCACGATGCGGATCTTCTCTTCGGCCGAATACTGCTTGCGGGTCGCTCGGCGGATGTCCTTGATGACCTGCTGCGCAGGCGCTTTCCCTGTCCCGGATCTCTGTCTCATCTTCGCTCCTTTGAAAGGCTACAATGAACCAGAAATCCTCCGTTCTCGGTTAAACCGCTTTGGTCCCATCAGCGCTGACGCCGGACAGCACGCCGGGAGCTTTCCGATGACTGGTCGGAACGCTTCTAGCAAAAAAGATGCCAGGCGTCAGTGGTCTATCTCTATGGATGACTTGACAGAATTATGAAATCCAAACCAGTGTCCATTTTTAACCGGGATATGTTGGGTAAGCTCTTTGGGAGAATGTGATAGATGAAAACCCGCGCCGCAGTCGCCGTTGCTGCTGGAAAGCCCCTTGAAGTGATGGAAGTTAACCTTGAAGGGCCTCGCGAGGGCGAGGTCCTGGTCGAGGTGAAGGCGACCGGCATCTGCCACACAGACGAGTTCACGCTGTCGGGTGCTGACCCCGAAGGCATCTTCCCGGCCATCCTCGGCCATGAGGGCGCGGGCATCGTCGTCGATGTCGGCAAGGGCGTCACCAGCGTCAAGAAGGGCGATCACGTCATTCCGCTCTATACGCCCGAATGCCGCCAGTGCCCGTCCTGTCTGTCGCGCAAGACCAATTTGTGCATCGCCATCCGCGCCACCCAGGGCCAGGGCCTGATGCCGGATGGCTCGAGCCGCTTTTCGCTCGGCAAGGAGAAGGTGTTCCACTACATGGGCTGCTCGACCTTCTCCAATTTCACCGTGCTGCCCGAGATCGCGGTGGCCAAGGTCAATCCCGACGCCCCCTTCGACAAGATCTGCTACATCGGCTGCGGCGTGACCACCGGCATAGGTGCTGTCATCAACACGGCCAAGGTCGAGCAAGGCGCGACGGCTGTGGTGTTCGGGCTTGGCGGCATTGGCCTGAACGTCATCCAGGGCCTGAGGCTGGCCGGCGCCGACATGATCATCGGCGTCGATCTCAACAACGACAAGAAGGCCTGGGGCGAGAAGTTCGGCATGACCCACTTCGTCAACCCCAAGGAGATCGATGGCGACATCGTGCCTTACCTGGTCAACATGACCAAGCGCGGCGCCGACCAGATCGGCGGGGCCGACTACACCTTCGACTGCACCGGCAACACCAAGGTGATGCGCCAGGCGCTCGAGGCCTCGCACCGCGGCTGGGGCAAGTCGGTGGTGATCGGGGTTGCGGGAGCCGGACAGGAGATTTCGACGCGTCCGTTCCAGCTCGTCACCGGGCGCTCGTGGATGGGCACCGCCTTTGGCGGCGCGCGCGGCCGCACCGATGTTCCCAAGATCGTCGACTGGTATATGGACGGCAAGATCCAGATCGACCCGATGATCACCCATACCCTCAAGCTCGAGGACATCAACAAGGGTTTCGACCTCATGCATGCCGGCGAGAGCATCCGTTCCGTCGTCGTGTACTGAGATCATGAAAACCGTCTCTATCGATAAGTCGCATGGCGGCATTCAGGCGTCTACTCGCATTCCTCCCAAGCATACGCATGAGAATGACCTTCGCCTTGTTTGTGCCTCCACAGGCGCGCACGGCTTCGTGACCCATGCTCTGGTACCTCTCCGGCCTGACCTGCACTCATGTGAATGTTATAGAAAAGGGTGAGTATCGCTGGCTTGCCGGAGAACTGGGACTTATCATCGTCTGCCCGTATACCAGCCCGCGTGGAGACACTGTCCCTGACGAACCGAATAATTGGCAGTTCAGCAAGGGCGCCGGTTTCTATGTCGACGCCACGCAGGAACCTTACGCAACCAACTATCGGATGTACTCCTATAGCACTGAGGAGTTGCCGGAGCTGATCGCGAAGCAATTTCCAGCCGATATGTCCCGGCAATCCATCTTCGGCCACTCGATGGGCGGCCATGAGGGTGCTCACGATCGTACTGAAGCATCCAGGCCGTTTCGAGAGTTGTTCGGCCTTTGCGCCGATCTGCCGTCCCAGCGTGTCGGCCTGGTCGAGGCCAGCGTTCGAGAAATACCTTGGTCCAGACCAGGATACATGGCGAGTCTACGATGCATGCGCACTGATCGAGGATAACCGGAAAATTGGTGAAATCCTGGTGGATCAGGGCGCTTCTGACAGCTTCCTTGTCGATGGTCTCCGCCCAGATGAACTAGTCGAAGTATGCCGGGCGGCGGGAATTCCGCTCACCCTACGCATGCAGGAGGGATACGGTCACCCATACTACTTCATCTCCACATTTATGGATGACCACCTTTGCTCGCATGCGCAGCGTTTGCGATAACCGCAGTTAAACCCGCCAGCAAGAAGCTTGGCTCAAGGAGAGAAGGAAACGGAATATGACCAGCGTAGTAATTCACCCCACGATCGATTCCGGGAAAGATAAAGGCGGCGGATCGTTCACGGGAGGAACCCTCGTCTGCGAATGCGTGACCAATCCCGTCAAGGTCAAGGTCAAAACCGACATTGCGCACAATCACGCCTGTGGCTGCACCAAATGCTGGAAGCCGAACGGTACGCTCTTCTCGGTCGTTGCTGTAGCGCCCAGTGACAAGATCGAAGTGATCGAGAACGAGAACAAACTCGCCGTCGTCGATCCGGCGGCACTAATTCAACGGCACGCCTGCAAAGATTGCGGCGTTCACATGTATGGTCCAGTCGAAAGGGACCATCCGTTCAAGGGGCTTTCCTTTATCCATCCGGAACGGTTCGAGGAAAGCGGCTGGGCTGCGCCGGGCTTTGCGGCTTTTGTCTCCTCGATTATCGAGAGCGGCTACAACCCTGACAGGATGGACGGCATCCGAGCGCGTCTGAAGGAACTCGACCTCGAATCTTATGACTGCTTGTCCCCGGCCCTGATGGACTACATCGCAACCTGGACCGCAAAGAAAAACGGCGTCTCTGCCAGCTGACGGCGGAGACCGTCCGCCTACCTCCAAACGTTGCATCTTGATCTCCTTAAACAGTGACGCGCCTCCTCTCGTTTCCGAGCGCGGGGAGGGATGCTACGTCGGTGGGGTCGAGGATTAGGCAACCCATTAGCTTTGTATATGGTCGTGACAATGTAAATCATAATAGCGCCGGCGCGATGCTGGCGGCGGAATAGAAGTCTTCCAGCGGTCAGGCTGATCCCCTTTGGTAGCACAAGCGGGTATTCCCTGAACTGAATATTGTTTGAGGGGCTCGGCGGGTGTCCTTGATGACCTGCTTTGCCGGCCCTTGCCTTATTCCGGATTTATGTCTCATCGTGGGTCCTTTGAAAGACTACGATGAACCAGAATTCCTTCGCTATCAGTTAAGCCAATTTGGTTCCATTAGGGCTGCCGCTGGACTACGAGCAATCCGTCCACACCGCTAAGATGTATCGTCTCTGCCGTCAGTGTGCCATGAAGAACTTGAATATAGCTCGTCACTCAATCAATGCGACAAAAAATGCTCGTTTTTGATGTTGACGGATATTATATAAGAGGTAACCTCATCCATGCGCTTAAGATCCATTGTGCATGAGGGTTACTTCAGCAGGTGATCTTAAACCGTACTGTGCTCTCATGTAGAGATCGCAATGCATTTGTGTGGGTGTTTTCAACAAGATCGATCTCTTGGGTTGGCACCTTTTCCTATACCCGCTATGGCGATAGTAGCAGCTTGCAGTTCGCGGAATGCAGCTTCCGGTAAGTTAGAATTATTCTGTTCTAACTCCATACCATGAGCGCCTGTCACAGCAGGGGCCGAGTGGTTGCGCGTTAACTTGCTTAACACAACGAGGACCAAGGAATGATTGGGAACATTGAAAGACGCGGTGGAACACTAAAAGTTGGACTCGACGCGGAGGTTGATATCATCGACCCGCCGGCATCCTTCGGTGGCTGGAATACGGGGCGTGTTGTTCAACAGATATTCGAAAGCCTTGTAGAGGATGATCTTTCGGCCGAGGGTTTACCTTACACGCGCCTCGTTCCGGCGCTTGCCGAGAAGTATCACGTATCGGAGGATGGGCTTACCTACACGTTCTCGCTTCGGCGAAATGTTCGGTTCCATGACGATACACCATTCGACGCCGAGGCCGCCAAATTCAACATCGACAGGATGTGGAATTCCGCTGCGCCGCAGTACTCCCCGGTAGCTGCTGACTACAATCAGCTTGCAACACAGAGTATCCGCAACGTTCTAGTAGTGGACAGCCATACTTTGCGGATTACTCTTAGCGAACCATACGCGGATTTCCTCCGATACATGACTCAGGAAGACGCGCCGGGTTCCTTTGTCTTTGTTAGCCCAAGCGCCTTGAAAAAGTATGGAAATGAAGGAATTGGCGACCGAGCGCCCGGTACCGGGCCATATCGGTTCAAAGAACGTTTCAGCACCCGCTTCGGAATTGGCGTCATTCTTGAACGCAACCGAGACTACTGGGGCGAACCTCCATACCTCGACCAGATCGTCTTTGTCCCCTTGCCGGATGCAGCAGACCGAGCTGCGGCATTGGAACGAGGCGATGTCGATATCGTCTACGGACCGGACCCTTTTTGTCTGCCGTCGCTACGGGAGCGCGGCTTCGTGGTCAAAGAGGTTGCTGTCCCC
Source organism: Mesorhizobium australicum (assembly GCF_900177325.1). NCBI lineage: Bacteria > Pseudomonadati > Pseudomonadota > Alphaproteobacteria > Hyphomicrobiales > Phyllobacteriaceae > Mesorhizobium > Mesorhizobium australicum. The sequence continues at coordinate 150,909 of NZ_FXBL01000003.1, forward strand.
TATCTATGGTACTTTTCCTTCAATATGCGAGAGAGTCCGTTAGATGATGTTCGCGTGAGGCGAGCCATCGCGCACGCGATCAACCGCACAGAGCTCAGCAATCAGCTATTCGGTGAAGCTACTGCCGCTGCCGTCGGGATCATCCCGCCAGCCTCTCCATCTTTCGAGCCAGATTTTCCAACCTATTATCCATACGATCCTTGCAGGGCGAAAGCATTACTCGCCGACGCCGGTTTTTCCGACGGTTTTCACTTCAAGATGCTTGTTGCTCGCTCAGGGTCCGGACAAATTAATCCGCTGGCGATCTGCGATTGGCTAATATCTGATCTGTCGCAGATCGGCATTACGGCAGAGGCGGAGGTTCGAGACGACTGGATATCGTATTGCGATGAATGGCATCGTGGCATGCCTGCCGGCATCGGCGCGTCCGAGATGAGTTGGGGGATGTCTTGCGACGTTTGGCTGGAGCAGGTGGTGCATTCCCGTTACAGTTCGCCAAAAGGCTTTAACACGGGATATTACAACAGGGTCGAGGTGGATCGATTGCTCGATCTTGCCCGAACCGAACTAGTCGAATGCCGCCGCGTTGAACTTTACCGAATTGCTCACCGTCTAATCATGGAAGATTTGCCAATTCTCCCCCTTCTTACCCTCAGGTCTGGCAATGTCGTTCACGGTCCAAACGTCAAGGGGTTCAGGTTCCCTGCGCAAAACTGGCACGATTTCCGGCAGGTATGGTTGGAACGATAGCACCGCGGCGGATTACTGCTTGAATCGCGCGAGGATTGGTGATTGCTTGCATCTGAATTCCGATCGCTGTGGCGCCAGAGGACAACGCATCCAGCAACTTTAACAGCGAACGCAGACGACAAAATTCCTAGCATGGGCTTCATGCCCGGTAAAAATCGCTCAATCAGATGATAGAGAGGATCAGTCGATGAAATTCGTGAAGCTTATCGGATTTATTTTTGCAGCTGTCGCAACCGCATTCATGCTCGCGGGACCGACGGTGGCCGCTCCAGGCGGGATGATAACTTGGGGAAAACCTTCAGAGGTGCTCTCCACCGACGCACACCTGTCAGCCGATGGCACCTCGTGGACAATGTACTATCTTATCTATGACACTTTGGTCACAACAACGGATGACCTGAAAATAGCGCCGGGACTCGCGGAGTCATGGGAGCAGCCCACGCCGACGACGTACATCTTCAAGCTGCGAAAAAATGCGGCATTTTCAAGCGGCCGCCCTCTGACGTCCGCTGACGTTGTCGGTAGCCTCAAGCGATTGGCGGATCCAAAGTTGGGCAGCTATGCGGGCCGTCAGATTGGCGATGTCAAGCAGGTCGTTGCACTAGACGATCACACTGTGAAGCTTGAGCTTAAGCAACCAAATACGGCGGTTCTATCCGTTTTGTCTGTCAGCATGACCGCTATCTATCCTATACAGGAACTAGAGAACGGAACTTTCGATCCGACAAAGGAGATGTTGGGTTCTGGGCCATTCATGGTGGTCGAGCATCGTCAAGACGAATCTTGGACTTTGGTGCGTAATCCACACTACTGGCGCCAAGGATATCCCATCGTTGACAAGGTGCTTGTTCGAATCATTCAGGATGATGCAGCGCGCCTAGCAGGCTTGCGCGACGGCAGTGTCGATATTGCGAATTTCGAGAACCCAGATGCAGCTACACTGCTGAAGGGCATCCTCAATGTAGAGCCCATTATTCAGAAGACGACCAATTATTTCCGACTCGACGTCAGTGCTCTGCAGGACGACTCGCCATTCAAGGACATCCGAGTACGGCATGCCATGGCTCTTGCCCTTGATCGTCAGCGTATAGTGGATGCCGTGTTTGGCGGAGAGTCTGCCGTCGATTATGTAGTACCGCAGGCATTCGGTAAGCCAGTTTGCCGAGATCATCCGGACTACGTTACCCCTCGAGAGAAACGGATCGTCCAGGCCCGGGAGCTATTGCAAGAAGCGGGCGCGGAAAACCTTAAGGTGGGAATCGTTGCCTCATCGGTTCTGGTAACATTTCCGCTTATCGCGCAAGTCATGAAGGCGAACTTGGCTGATGTTGGGATTGATGCCGAGGTTCAGCAAATTCCAGTGGCTGACTGGTATCAGCGCGTGTTCAGTGCGAAGACAGACTTTGACTTGGCACTGTCCTGGCTCGCCGGATATTCGAATCCAACTCAGATTCTCTCAAACTGGAATCCGGAGTGGGTAGGGTGGAGCGCCGGGTTCATGACGCCGAGCGCAGAGTACAATAAAGCGGTGAATAAGGTTCGGCAACTTCCAGACGGGCCGGAACGCGATCGCGTTATCGAGCAAGCTTGCCAGATCATCTACGACCAAGCCAACATGCTTCCCCTGGTCAGTAAGCCCGACTATCTCGGCTATCGAAAGGATAAGATTAAGGCGAGGTTCAGTTCCATTGAGGGGAATTTCAACACACTGAAATACATCACGGAATTCTCTCGACAAGACTAGAGAGGACAGATCTAGATTTTTGTGATCTCAACAACAGGCGGGCTGGGGGCGGTGTCGTTCAAAAAAGCACCGACCCCACGCATTGCACCACTTGACAGTATCGCGGACGTCCAGATGATCGCTTAAAAAGCGAGTTATTGGGAGTGGAGATGCAAATCATTCAATACGTAATCGGAAGAGTCCTTGTGGCATTGGCAACAATGCTCGGCGCCTCAATTGTCATCTTTACGGCGGTGAGGATGGTTCCGGGCGGGTTTGAACAGGTTGTGCTTGGCCCCTTAGCGACGCCGGAGTCCCGTGCTGTTGTTATTGCGAAGTTCGCACTCGATCGTTCGATTATCGAGCAGTATGGTCACTGGCTGACTGCGGCAACACACGGCGATTTCGGTATATCGATGGTCACCCAAACATCGGTAACCCAAGAGTTGATACGGCGAGCACCGGCCACGATCCAACTCGCATTGATGTCTCTGCTCATGGCGCTTTCTATTGGACTGCCGCTCGGAGTCATCTCAGGGTTGACCAATGGCCGCCCCTGGCAACGAAGTTTGGGGCGGTTCTTAGGAGCACTGGGCGCCAGCATCCCGGACTTCGTTTTGGGAAGCCTGTTCTTGTTCGTCTTTACGGTCTGGTCGTTGGGACTTACCATCGGCGGATTCGTTCCATTCTTTGAAGATCCATGGACGAATCTGAGAGCCATGGTTTTGCCTGCTATTACACTAGCCGTCTTCGGGATCGCTCTCATCCTGAGAACGGCGCGCGATGCGGTAAAAACAGTCATGACGGAGGGATACATAGCATTTGCGGTTGCGTGTGGAGAGCCACCTTCAAGGATCGTTCGTCATCACGTACTCCGAAACGCCGCTGTCCCGATCATCACAGTTACTGCAACCTATCTAGGGTATCTTCTCGGCGGTGCCATTGTCGTCGAGGTCCTGTTCTCGATCCCGGGCGTTGGCCTCTACACCTACAATGGCTTGATGAATCGTGACTACGCGATTGTACAGGCTGGTGTTCTCGTGGCCGCAGCCGTCTTCATCGCGATCAACATGATCGCCGACACCATCTATTCATTGCTCGATCCACGAATCAGCGCGCAAAAGAGAGAGATATGAAAAGACGGCTAGCGAGTGCTGTCCGTGGCTTCGTGAGTTTCGCATGGAATGATCGATTGTCTGGTGTGGCAGCGTTGGTTCTTGTGAGCTTGCTCCTTCTCAGCCTAATCGGACCCTACTTGCCACTAGGCGACCCGGAGGGGATTGGGGCTGGTCCCCGCCTTGCACCGCCCTCGCTTGAGTTCCCGCTCGGCACCGATGAGCTTGGGCGCTCTTACCTACCCCGGCTGATTCAGGGGATCTCTGCTACCTTCCTGCTGGCTACGACTGCTGTCATGGTGACGGCAATCATCGGCGGAGTCACAGGTATGTTGTCGGCCTACAAGGGGGGATTCTTTGATGGGCTGGTTGTCCGGATAGCAGACATCTTCTTTGCCTTTCCCATTGTTCTAACAGGACTTCTTGTCACTGCTATAGTAGGGCCTGGAACACTTTCCGTGCTTGCGGTAATTGCGTCCGCCACCCTTCCAATGTTCATCCGCTTGGTCCGATCGGTTACATTAGGCATAGCAGCGAGGGGATTCGTAACGGCAGCGGAGGTAGCAGGCGCTTCAACGACCCGAGTCCTGATCGTTCACTTACTACCCAACATTATGGGCGCAACTATCATTCAGCTAACCTACGCGATCTCTATCGGAATGTTGATCGAAGGTGTGCTGAGTTTCCTCGGAATCGGCGTTCAACCCCCTCATGCTTCTCTCGGATCCCTACTAAGACAAGGAGTTCTCTATTTGACGGTCGCCCCTTGGATGGTTTTTTCATCGGGTTTTCTTCTGACGCTCGCAATCCTATCGATCAATCTATTGGGTGACGGCTTAAGGGACGCCATTGACCCACTTCGAGACCGAGCCCTGCGATGAGCGACCTTGTCGAGATTCGAGATCTCCATATCAGCTATGAAACGGCGCGGGGTATCGTCTATGCGCTCGACGGCGTAGACCTGACTGTCTATCCATCACAGATACTGGGAATTGTTGGCGAGAGTGGATCGGGGAAAAGTACACTTGGAATGGCTATTGGCCGGCTGTTGCCCTCCAATAGCCATCGAACCTCTGGGGACCTGTTCGTCAACGGTCAGTCCATCTTTGACATCGGAGACGAGGAGATTCGACTCCTTCGCCAGGAGTCTCTCGGCTTCGTTTTCCAGAACCCGATTAGCACCCTGGACCCGACGATGCGCGTCGGCCGGCAAATACGTCTTGTTTTGAATGGACCCGCTTCAGATGATTCGGTTTATGAGTTGCTTGGAAGAGTTGGCTTGCCAGACGTCAAACGAGTAGCGAGAAGCTATCCCTACCAACTATCCGGAGGTATGGCACAACGGGTCGTTATCGCAATGGCCATCTCGAGGCATCCTTCATTACTGATTGCCGACGAGCCGACAGCATCGCTCGATGCGTCTGTGCGCGAGCAGATCCTAAAGCTCCTTCTTTCAGTTCGCGAAGAGACTGGCGTTGCCATCGTCTTACTCAGCCACGAGCTTGGCCTTGTTGCCAAATATTGTGACACAATCGCTGTAATGTATGGTGGCCGTCTTGTTGAGACCGGCTCGAACGTGTCAGTGTTTCGTCGTCCTGGGCATCCTTACACAAAAGCACTACTCGAAGCGGCACCAGGGAACGAAAGGCCAGGCGATTGGCTCGAGGCTATTCCCGGCGTTCCACCAGTACTCCAGAGTTCCGCACAGGGCTGTGTCTTTGAGCCGCGTTGCAAATTTGCGCACGAGACGTGCCGGACGGTTCGTCCAGTCCTTCGCCCCATCGAGAACCGCATGGTTGCTTGTCATCGCGCAGAGGAAGTCTTGAAGATTGAGCCGACCGCCGCTGCCACCCACGGAAGGATCGCTTGATGAATACGCCAGTCATAGACCTAGATGGCGTTGACGTCGTCTTTTCCGGCGGGGCGTTTTGGGCGCGACAGAAAATTCACGCCGTTAAAGGCGTTCGCCTGTCAATTGAGGAGAACGAGATTCTAGGGCTGGTCGGCGAGTCTGGGTCCGGAAAGACAACGCTTGGACGTCTATGTATGGGTTTGGTCAAACCATCTAGAGGTGAAGTTCGATTCGAAGGAAAATCATTGTATGGTCGTCGAGATCTCGTGCGAGCAGAGCGATCAATCGTCCTGCAGCAGCCGGAGTGGGCGCTCAATCCGCGCCTGCTTGTCGGATCGTCGGTTTCCGAGCCCCTCGATATAATCGGAGTAGAATCGCGTACCGAGAGAAAACGGCGGGTTACCGAAATACTGGAGCGGGTCGGACTCGACCGGAGCTTTGCCTCTCGATATCCGCACGAGCTATCGGGCGGCCAACGTCAGCGAGTGGCGATCGCACGTGCTTTGATCACACGGCCGAGCTTTATCGTTTTCGACGAGGCGGTTAGTGCGTTGGATGTATCAGTGCAGACCCATGTGCTAAACATAATAAGAAAGTTACAAGCAGCGCAGCGTTTCTCTGCATTGTTCATATCTCATGACATGGCTGCGACTCGATACGTCTCGAGTCGAATCGCGGTAATGTACGCTGGCGAAATAATTGAGATCGCACCATCTGTGACTTTCTACGAAAAACCGCAGCACCCGTATAGCCGAGCCCTCCTCCTCTCGCTTAGAGGTCATGAGCGTACCCAGTTTGAGCTAAAGGTGGCGAATGATCTCACCGCCACGGCCGGCTGTCCGCTCAGCCATCGTTGCGCGTGGGCTGACGATGTCTGCCGCTCGATAAAACCTGCTATTCGACCGCTAAACGACGGCGAGGTAGCATGCCACAGGGCAGAAGAAGTAATCCAAGTTTGACGTCGCGATTCCGTGAACTTTGGATACTGAGGTGCCTAGGTGTTCAGTCCCGGCATTTGCTGGATAGTGACCTGAGACCCTAGCAGGCTGTTGAAGAAGTCAGGCGGGTTCGCAGACGAAGCCTGAATCGTCGCCATTGTGGATGTAGAAGTGCCCGACGAGCCGCCCGGCGGTGCCGATCATTGCCCACCCACGACCGCAGGCGGGGTCATTCTCGTCGTGTCCCTCCCACGAGAACTCCGCACAGGCTGAACCCTCGCGGGCGCTGTAGCGGACGTCGAGGAAGCCCTTGAGCGCACCGAAGGCGATCTCGCCATCCGCCGCACCCGTGAACGTCAGATGCGCCTCTTCGACGAGATCGAGGAAGTCCTCGTCCCAGTTGTCCATCTCGACGATGCGCCAGCGCCCGGCAAAGGCCTTGGCGAAGGTGGGAACCTTGACCATCAGCCGGTCTGCGCCAACAGCTTGGGAAGCCGCACCAGATTGTAGGCGGCCGCCGCGAAGGTGAAGGCCCATCCGACACGATCGCGGCTGCGGAACTTGGTCTTGTCCTGCCCGGCGATGGTCTTGATCCAGCCGAACGCTTCTTCGATGCGTTTGCGGATGCGCTGGCTGACGGCGTAGCCGCCGTGCCGTGTCGTGCGGCCATCGATCGCCGAACTTCGGCCGCTGGTGTTCTGCGCCACGTGCGGCGTCACTTTCATCGAGCGCAACTCGTTGACGAAGTCCTCCGCGTCATAGGCCTTGTCGGCGCCGAGCGTGACGACTCGCGGCCGGTCGGCCAAGGGCTCGATCATATGCAGCGCCGCCACCCGTTCGGCATGACCGTCGGCCAGCGTCAGGCAGGCGTCGACCAGGAGCCCGTGGCGGTTCTCCATCAGCCCGTGCCCCATGAAGCACAGCTTCGCCTCCTTGCCTTTGCCCTTCCTGTAGAGCCGTGCATCGGGATCGGTGGTCGAGGCGTGCGTGTCGTTCGTCCGCTTCTGGCCGTGGAAGTCCGCTTCCGCATTGCGCCCGCCGCCCTCGGCCGGCGGCTCGCTCGAACCATCCTTCGGCCTGACGCTCTTCATCGATGCCCAGGCCTCGATCAGCGTGCCGTCGACCGAGAAGTGATCCGTGGACAGAAGCTTCTTCACTCTGGGCCGGGCCAGCACCGCCGCCAGGAACTTCGCGGCGATGTCGCCTTCCAGCAGCCGGTCGCGGTTCTTGGAGAACACGGAATGGTTCCAGGCCGCGTCATCGACGCCGATGCCGACGAACCAGCGGAACAACAGGTCGTATTCCAGCCGCTCCATCAAGAGCCGCTCCGAGCGGATCGAGTAGAACGCCTGCAACAGCATCGCCCGCAGAAGCTTCTCCGGCGGGATAGACGGCCGCCCCAGCGGCGAATACAGCGCTGCAAAGTCCCGCTCCAGCGCCGACAGCGCCTCGTTCACGATCGTCCGGATGGCGCGCAACGGATGATTGCCCCGCACGCGCGCCTCAAGATCCACGTAGCTGAACAGTTCGCCAGTTCGATCGTCGTCACCGCGCATTCATCGCTCTCCGAATCCCTTCGGAGCCAATGAATCATGCTCAAAGCCTCGCGGCGAGCGACTTCTTCAACAGCCTGCTAGGTCACATACTCATAATCGGGATTCCCTTTTGGGGTGAAGCGTGATTCAGTTTCGGCGCGGAGGGACTGGATATGGCGCGCTTTGATTTGTCGGATTTCGAGTGGTCGGTGATCGAGCCGCTGTTGCCGAACAAGCCGAGGGGCGTGCCGCGCGTTGATGACCGGCGGGTTTTGAACGGGATATTCTGGCGGCTTCGAACGGGCACTGACCTGAGACCCTAATCTCCTCCGGTTTGAGGGAGAGTCCTTGGTTTCGTTTTGTGGCCTCATGCGGCCTGTTTTTCCAGTGTGGATTTCATTGCGAACTCGGCTGGCGGCATGTTGCCGAGGGCCGAGTGGGGTCTGTGGTGGTTGTAGTCCTCCTTCCATGAGTTGATGACGCTGCGGGCTTCGGACAGCGTCGAGAACAGCGTGTCGTTCAGGCACTCGTCTCGGAAGCGCCCGTTGAAGCTCTCCACGAACGCATTCTGTGTAGGCTTCCCAGGCGCGATGTAGTGCCATTCGACGCCGGTCTGCTGGCACCATCGCAGGACCGCCATCGAGGTCAGTTCGGTGCCGTTGTCGGAGACGATCGTGTCCGGCCGGTCGCGCCGGCGGATGACAGCGTCCAGCTCGCGCACGACGCGCAGGCCCGACAGCGAGGTGTCGGCGATCAATGCAAGGCATTCCCGCGTGTAGTCGTCGACGATGGCGAGCACCCGGAAGCGACGGCCATCGGTGAAGGTGTCGGAGACGAAGTCCAAGCTCCATCGAGTGTTGGCGCGATCGGGCACGAGCATGGGCCTGCGCGTGCCCAGCGCCCGCTTGCGTCCGCCGCGCCGGCGCACCTGCAGCTTCTCCTCCCGGTAGAGGCACCGCAGCTTCTTCTGGTTCATCACGATGCCCTGCCGGTCCAGCATGATGTGGATCCTGCGATAGCCGAACCGCCGGCGCTCCGCCGCCACGGCCTTCATCGCCTCACGCAACGGCCCGTCGTCCGCACGGGCGCTGATGTAGCGCACCGTCGAACGGTCGATGTTCAGAGCCTGGCACGCCCGACGCTGGCTCACCCCATGCACCTCGCAGGCATGAGCCACCGCCTCCCGCTTCGCATCGGGCGTCACCATTTTTTTGCGGCGACATCCTTCAGGATCGCGTTGTCGAGCATCTGCTCGGCCAGGAGCTTCTTCAGCCGGGCGTTCTCGTCCTCCAGAGCCTTCAGGCGACGGGCGTCGGACACCTCCATCCCGCCGAACTTGGCCTTGAACTTGTAGAACGTCGCTGCCGAGATGCCGTGCTTGCGGCAGACATCCGCCGTCTTCGCACCGGCCTCCTGTTCCTTCAGCATCCCGATGATCTGCTCTTCCGTGAACCGCGAGGGTCGCATCGTCCGTCTCCGTGTGATCTGAACCCCGAAAACTGGATCGTCCTGAACTGGAGTTTTCCGCGGTAACATCCCCTTGGCTGGGAGGAGCGGAGAGTGATGAAGGCATCGAAGTTTTCGGACGCGCAGAAGGCGTTCATCTTGAAGCAGGGAGCGGACGGGATTCCGGTGGCGGAGATCTGCCGCCGGGCCGGGATCAGCCAGGCGACCTACTTCAACTGGAAGAAGAAATACGACGGCCTGCTGCCGACGGAGATGAAGCGGCTGAAGCAGCTCGAGGACGAGAACAGCAAGCTCAGGAAGCTGGTGGCGGATCTATCGCTGGACAAGGAGATGCTGCAGGACGTGATCCGCCGAAAACTGTGAGGCCTGGTCGCAAGCGCGAGCTGGTGGCGCAGACGTGTAGTGAGTGGGACGTGTCGATCCGGCGGGCCTGCCGGGTTCTGGAGTTCGACACATCGACCTATCACTACAAGTCCCGCCGCCGCGATCAGGCCGGCATCGAGGCTCGGATCAAGGACATCTGTGCGACGCGCGTCCGCTACGGCTACCGGCGTGTGCACGTCATGCTGAAACGTGAGGGTTGGGACGTCAACATGAAGCGAACCTATCGCATTTACAGGGATTTGGGCTTGCAGCTCAGGAACAAGACGCCGAAGCGACGTGTCAAGGCGAAGCTGCGGGAGGATCGCGCGGCTGCTGTCGGTCCGAACGATGTGTGGGCGATGGACTTCGTACACGATCAACTCGCCACGGGCAAAAAGATCCGCGTCCTGACGGTCGTCGATACGTTCTCGCGCTATGTGCCAGTGCTCGATCCCCGGTTCAGCTATCGTGGGGAAGACGTTGTCAGGACGTTGGAACAGGTTTGTCCCCGGCTCGGCTATCCGAAGACTATCCGCGTCGACCAGGGCTCCGAGTTCATCTCCCGCGACCTCGACCTGTGGGCCTACGCCAACGGCGTCACGCTCGACTTCTCACGGCCGGGAAAGCCCACCGACAACGCCTACATCGAAGCCTTCAACGGACGCTTCCGGGCGGAATGCTTGAACGCTCACTGGTTCCTAACGCTTGCGGATGCAGCCGAAAAGATGGAGGGTTGGCGCAGATACTACAACGAGGAGCGCCCGCATGGCGCGATCGGTCACAAGCCCCCGATCTCGTTGGTCAATCCCGATGGCGTCACCAGCCCGCCGTCGTGAAAAAAAGCCGGAAACTCCACCTTCCGGCGATCCAAAGAATGGGTTCGGACCACGTGATCGGCGGACTCTACCCAAATCTGGTGGAAGTTCAGGGTCTCAGGTCACTCTTCCATCTCTTGAGCAAGCTTTATGAGCACACCAGCGTCATCATCACCACCAACTTGAGCTTCAGCGAATGGGCCAGCGTCTTTGGCGATGCCAAGATGACGACCGCGTTGCTGGATCGCCTAACGCATCACTGTCACATCCTCGAAACCGGAAACCACAGCTTCCGCTTCAAGAATAGCTCGGCGCATGAGTCCAAAACGACGAAGGAGAAACGAAGCACCTTGACCACTACAGCCGACACGAACCAAACCTAGATCGTTTCATTGCTTGACTGAATCGAAGGGGATTCCAGATCGGGCTGATTTGTGATTCAAGATGCTGGCTGGAAGGAGGCCAGCATCGGATGACACGGGCCCTTTCGAACGATCTTCGCGAACGTGTTGTTGCTGCGGTTGTGTCGGGTGAAAGCAGCCGCAGCGTTGCGGCGCGGTTTGGCGTTGCGGTCTCGTCAGTTGTGAAGTGGTCGCAGCGCTATCGGACGACGGGCAGCGTTGCGCCTGGCAAGATGGGCGGCCATCGCCGTCGCGTTCTGGAGCCGCACCGGGCGTTCATCGTCGAGCGGATCAACGAGACATCGAACCTGACGCTGCATCGGCTGAAGGACGAACTGGCCGCGCGCGGCGTAAGGGTGTCCCACAACGCGGTGTGGCAGTTCCTGCGGCGCGAGGGCCTCAGCTTCAAAAAAAACGCTGTTCGCCCTTGAACAGGGCCGGGCCGACATCGCCCGCCGGCGCCGGCGCTGGAAGTCCTGGCAGGGCGGCCTCGATCCCGCACGTCTCGTCTTCATCGACGAGACCTGGATAAAGACCAACATGTCCCCCTTGCGCGGCTGGGGTCCGAAGGGGCAGCGGCTGCGCGGCTTTGCTCCGCATGGTCACTGGCGCACGCTGACCTTTCTGGGCGCGCTGCGCTGCGACCAACTCACCGCACCTTGCGTCTTCGACGGCCCCATCAACGGCGAATGCTTCCGCGCCTATGTCCAGCAGGAGCTCGTTCCGGTCCTGCGGCACGGCGACATCGTCGTCATGGATAATCTGGGCAGCCACAAATCAGCAGCTGTCCGTCAGATTATCAGAGCGGCAGGAGCAAGGCTCTGGTTCCTGCCGCCATACTCACCAGACCTCAATCCGATCGAGCAGGCCTTCGCCAAAATCAAGCACTGGATGCGACATGCCCACAAACGAACCGTCGAGGAGACCTGGCGTCACATCGGCCGCCTCGTCTCCACCATCGAACCAGCAGAATGCTCCAACTACCTCGCCAATGCCGGATACGCTTCCGTCAAAACATGAAACGCTCTAATAGGCGGGTCAAATCTCGGCACAAATCCCGGGTCAGCTCTCAGTGCAAATCAACAATCCATACAAGCGCTAGCAATCTCGGCGCATCCGTTTTCGATCGCTCGGTAGCTTCTCAAGCGCCAACCGCCGCCCAAGAAACTGTTAAAGTTAAGAGGAGCCGGTCGGCGCGATCTCCACCGCCGTCATTCGGCAGCTTCTTGCTTCGCCATCGGCGCAATTCGTGCGGCGCAGTATTTGAACTCCGGAATCTTGCCGTAAGGGTCTAGCATCGGATTGGTCAATTTGTTGGCCGGGCTTTCGTTGAAGCAGAACGGCATGAACACCATGCCGTCGGCGACTTCCCGGTCGGCGCGAAGAATGGCTTCGACCGTGCCACGCCGCGTTTCCACCTCGACCATGTCGCCCTGGTGCAGCCCGCGTCTGGCGATCTCGCGCGGATTCATGGCTGCGATGCCACGCGGCTCGATTGCGTCGAGCACGCCGGCCCGCCGCGTCATTGCGCCCGTATGCCAATGCTCGAGCAGACGGCCGGTGGTGAGGACCAGCGGATATTCGGCATCCGGCACCTCGTCGGGCGGCAGGAGATCCGCGGGAACTATACGGCCGCGGCCGTCCGAAGTCGGGAAGCCCGACGAGAAGACGATCTCGTTGCCGGGCGTGTCTGGTCCGTCGGCCGGATAGATCACCGAGCCCTCGCGTTCGATGCGATCCCAGGAGATATGCTTCAGCGAAGGCATTACGCTGGCCATCTCGGTATAGACGTCCGAGACATGGCCGTAGTTCCAGCCGAGACCAAGCCGGTTGGCGAGATCGACGATCAACTCCCAGTCCTGGCGCGCCTCGCCCGGCATGTCGATCGCCGGACGGCCGATCTGAACCTGCCGGTTGGTGTTGGTGTAGGTGCCGGTCTTTTCCGCATGGGCAGAGGCCGGCAGCACGACATCGGCGTACCAGGCCGTCTCGGTCAGGAAAATGTCCTGAACGACAAGATGGTCGAGCATGGCCAGCGCTTCGCGGGCGTGCGTCTGGTCGGGATCGGACATGGCCGGGTTCTCGCCCATGACATACATGCCCTTGATCTCGCCGTCATGGATGGCGTCGATGATCTCGACGACCGTCAGGCCTCGCTTCGGATCCAGCGTCTGGCCCCAGAAGTTCTCGTAGGCGTTGCGGATGTCGATGTTTTCCACGGATTTGTAGTCGGGGAAATACATCGGGATGAGGCCGGCATCCGATGCGCCCTGCACGTTGTTCTGGCCGCGCAGCGGGTGCAGGCCGGTACCCGGCCGGCCGATCTGGCCGGTGATCAGCGCCAGCGCGATCAGACAGCGCGCATTGTCGGTGCCGTGGGTATGCTGCGAAATTCCCATACCCCAGAAGATGATCGAACGCTCCGACGTCGCATAGGTGCGCGCGACCTGGCGCAGGACTGATGCCTCGATGCCGCAAACGTCAGCCATGGCTTCGGGCGAAAAATCCTTGACCTTGGCCTTCAGCGCTTCGAAACCGGAGACATTCGCCTGGATGTATTGCTCGTCATAGAGCTTGTCCTCGATGATGACGTGCAGCAGCGCGTTCAGCATGGCGACATCGCTGCCCGCCTTGAAGCGCAGCGAATGCGTGGCGTGGCGCATCATGTCCTGGCCGCGCGGATCCATGATGATCAGCTTGGCGCCGCGTTTGGCCGCCTGCTTGAAATACGTCGCAGCCACCGGATGGTTGGTGGTCGGGCGCGCCCCGATGACGATGATGCACTCGGCCTTCAGCGCGTCGGTGAAGGGCGCCGAGACCGCACCGGAACCTACGCCTTCCATCAGCGCCGCGACCGAAGAGGCGTGGCAAAGGCGTGTGCAATGGTCGACATTGTTGGTTTCAAAGCCCAGGCGCACCAGTTTCTGGAACAGATAGGCCTCCTCGTTCGAGCCCTTCGCCGAGCCGAAGCCCGACAGCGCCTGACCGCCCCTTGTGTCGAGGATTTTTTTGAGGCCGACGGCTGCGCGTTCCATTGCCTCTTCCCACGTGGCTTCGCGGAACACGGTCAACGGGTCGACGCCGCGCAGGTCCAGATCGCCCGTTTTGGGAGCATCGTCGCGGCGGATCAGCGGCTTGGTCAGCCGCTCCTTGGACATCGCATAATCGAAGCCGAAGCGGCCCTTGACGCAGAGCCGGTTCTCATTGGCGTAGCCGTTGCGGCCATCTACCTGGACGATCCGGTTGTCCTTTACGGCGACACTGGTCTGGCAGCCGACGCCGCAGAAGGGGCAGAGCGTGTCGACGACCTTGTCGAATTCTTGCACAACGCGGGTTTTTCCCGCCTTGTCCATCAGCGACTTCTCATAGAGCGCGCCGGTCGGGCACGCCTGCACGCATTCGCCGCAGGTGACGCAGGTGGAAAGCCCCATCGGGTCATGCATGTCGAAGACGGGAACCGAATGGTTGCCACGGTCGGCCATGCCGATAACGTCGTTGACCTGGACCTCGCGGCAGGCTCGGACGCAGGCGCCGCAGGCAATGCAGGCATCGAGATTGACGGCGATGGCGGGGTTGGAAATGTCGAACTCCGGCCTGAGATCTTCGCTCGCGAATTTGGATTCGTAGCGGCCGCCGGAAATTCCCATCGACGAGGCCCATTGCCAAAACGCCGATTGGTTATCCGGACCGTCATTTGCCGGCCGCATATTGCTGGCGAGAAGCTCGAACACCATTGCGCGCGATTTTTGCGCGCGCTCGGTGTCGGTTTTCACCACCATGCCGGCGGTCGGCTTGCGGATGCAGGAGGCGGCCAGCACGCGCTCGCCCTCGATGTCGACCATGCAGGCGCGGCAATTGCCGTCGGGCCGGTAGCCGGGCATGTCGACATGGCACAGATGCGGAATCTTCGTGCCTTCGCGCCTGGCCACCTCCCAGATGGTCTCGCCTTCGCCGGCGGTGACCGGTTTGCCGTCCAGGGTGAATGCGATCTGGTTCGTCATCTCAAAGCTCATCCCGGAAATGCGTCAGCAAGTGGTTTACCGGATTGGGCGCAGCTTGACCAAGTCCGCAAATGGACGCGTCGCGCATCACCATTTCAAGGTCGCGCATCGCGGTATCGTCGGAGGCTCCCCGCTTCTTGAGCAGAGTTACCATCTTTTCGGTGCCTTCACGGCAGGGCGTGCACTGGCCGCAGCTCTCATGCTTGAAGAACTTCAGGAGGTTGACGGTCACGTCCTTCATGCTGTCGGCCTGCGAGAACACGACGACCGCATGCGACCCGACGAAGGCGCCCTGCCTGGCGAGCTCGCCGCCGAAATCGAGCTCGATGTCGCCCATCGAAGCCGGCAGGATGCCGCCCGAGGCGCCGCCCGGCAGATAGGCCTTGAACTCATGGCCCTCGGCCATGCCGCCGCAATGGTCGTCGATCAGTTCGCGCACCGTGACCCCCGCCGGCGCCAGCTTGACGCCCGGGTTTTTCACCCGGCCCGACACAGACCACGACCTGATCCCGGGATGGCCGGGCTTGCCCTGTGCTGCGAACCACTCGGCGCCCTTCTCGACGATGTCGCGGATCCACCACAGCGTCTCGACATTGTGGTTGAGCGTCGGACGGCCGAACAGGCCGACTTCGGCAATATAAGGAGGGCGATGGCGCGGCATGCCGCGCTTGCCTTCGATCGATTCCAGCATCGCGCTTTCCTCGCCGCAAATATAGGCGCCGGCGCCGCGCCTGAGCTCGATGAAGCCGGGCTTTACGATGCCCGCCGCCTCGAGCGCCGCGATCTCGGCGCGCAAAATGTGCAGCACCGCCGGGTATTCGTCGCGCATATAGTAATAGATGCGCTCCGCCTCGACCGCATGCGCGGCAATCAGCGCGCCCTCGAAGGTCCGGTGGGGGTCCTTTTCGAGGTAAATACGGTCCTTGAACGTGCCGGGCTCGCCTTCGTCGCCATTGATCGACATCAGCCGCGGGCCTGGATAGGAACGGACAAAGCCCCATTTCTTTCCAGCCGGAAAACCTGCGCCTCCGAGGCCGCGCAGGCCTGCTTCCTGCATGGTTTCCATGATGGCGTCGATGCTGAGCGCGCCGTTGCGCACTTTCTGCAGCGATTGGTAGCCGCCCGCCGCGCGATAAGCCTCGAGGCCGATATACTCGGGCACGACGACGTCGGTTTCGCCCTCTCGGGCCATGTTCAACAGGCCCTGAGTGCTGGCGTGGTCGACTTCGCGGTCACCGATACGCGCAGCAGGCGCGCCGGCGCAGCGGCCCATGCAGGGCGCGCGCACCACGCGAATGGCTTGCGGGTCGATCCCACCGGCAAGCTCGCCAAGCAGGTCTTCCGCGCCCGCCAGCGCGCAGCTTATCGAATCGCAGACCCTGATCGTCAGCGGCGCGGGCATCGCCTCGCCTTCCTTGACGACATCGAAATGGTCGTAGAACGTTGCGACCTCATAGACCTCGGCTTGGGACAGGCGCATGTCCTCGGCAAGTGCCCGCAGATGGGCGGCCGACAGGCAACCGTAGCGGTCCTGGATCAGATGCAGAAACTCGATCAGCAGGTCGCGGCGCCGTTCGCGGGCGCCGAGAAGTTCACGAACCTCGGCAAGCGCAACGTCATCCAGCGCCCGTCCCTTAGGCCCGCGATCCCGTGCCTGCCGTCCCTGCATGGTCATACTCTCTCCTCGCGGGCCATGAAGCGCCTATCTGCTGAAGACGGTCCAGCTACCGATGATGTTTTAAATCCCTGTGAAGACGGCATGGTGGAAGCCGAACTCTGACCTCCGCCACTAGCGTCACGTACTCCATGGTGTGGCCATAGATGCGTCATCTGGCACCTCCTGCGCCACTTTGAATATGGGCTTATCGCGGGCTCGGTTGCGGGCCTCGGTTGCGCTCACTGGCGTAGAGCGCGGCCGCCATGGCGCGGTTACGCACACCTTGTCGTAGAAATTCTTCAGGTGATATTTCACCGTGTTCCCCGAGATCCCGGTCCGGGTAGCGATCTGCAGGTTGGTCCAACCGTCGGCCAAACACCGAGCAGTTCGAGTTCGCGCGGCGTCAGCGGCATCTCGTTGATCTTGCCAACATATATATAGGGAATGCAGATGCGGCCATTGTGGACCGCAAGCAGAGTATCGACCAGGATGCACGGATCGTCGAACTGGTAGCAGAAGCCCTGCGCGCCGAGCCGCACGCATTGCTTCAAAATGATCGTTGGAAAAGACAACCACCTGCGCAGCAAGTTCCCGACGCCGAAGCTCGGCCAACACGTCGCCGGCATCCATGTCGGACAATTTCCAGCCGAGGATGGCTACGTCGAAGGCTGGCTGCGTTCCCTCGATGGCCCGAATGAACGGTTCGCCGCTCCGGATGCCCATGACGGAATCGAAGCGGTCGTCACGGCCTATCAAGTTGCACAATGCCGAAATCACCAGCGGATTGCGTTCGGCAATCAAGACATTGAGCTTCTTCTTTTGCGCCATCGGTTAGTCATCCAACATCGGCCTCGTGTCGACGCATTCCAAGCCTAGACTCCGGCCATGCCGCTCCGCAGCGACAGGAATTAGTCGTAGATTCGGAATCGGTCGACCAGTTCGCGTGTTTCTTCGCGAACGCTTGACTCTATTGCGGCGTTGCCCTTTTCGCCGTGAGCTGCCAGGCCGTCGATCACCCGCATCGTCATGCGCCCCACCTGACGGAACTCGTCGATAAGGAAACCGCGGGTCGTGCAGGCGGGCGTGCCAAGCCGGACACCTGAAGTGACCATCGGCCCCTGCGGGTCGAACGGAATGCCGTTCTTGTTGCAGGTGATGTGGGCGCGGCCGAGGGCCGCCTCCACCGCCTTGCCAGTAAGGTTCTTGCGACGCAGGTCGACCAGCATCAGATGCGTGTCCGTACCCCCCGAGACGATGTCAACGCCGCCGTCAGCGAGCGTTTCGGCAAGCACTTTGGCATTTGCGACGACATTGGCCGCATAGACCTTGAAGTCGGGATTCAGCGCCTCGCCGAAGGCCACTGCTTTGGCAGCGATGACATGCATCAACGGCCCACCCTGCAGGCCGGGAAACACCGCTGAATTGATCTTCTTGCCGATCTCCTCATCATTGGACAGCACCATGCCGCCGCGCGGGCCGCGCAAGGTCTTATGCGTGGTCGTGGTCACGATATGGGCGTGCTCGAGCGGGTTCGGATGGACGCCGCCGGCGACCAGGCCGGCAAAGTGCGCCATGTCGACGAACAGCTTGGCGCCGATCTCGTCGGCGATCTCACGGAACGCCTTGAAGTCGATGATACGCGGATAGGCCGAGCCGCCGGCGAGAACCACCTTCGGCTTGTGCTTGCGCGCAAGGTCGCGCACTTGGTCGAGGTCAATGCGATGGGTATCGGGCCGAACCCCATAGGAAACGGCATTGAACCACTTGCCTGACTGGTTGGCCGCCGCGCCATGAGTGAGATGCCCGCCGGCGGCGAGGTTGAGACCGAGGAAAGTGTCGCCCGGCTGCATCAGCGCCATGAACACTGACTGGTTGGCCTGGCTGCCGGAGTTGGGCTGGACATTTGCAAAGCTGCAGCCGAACATAGCCTTGGCACGCTCGCGCGCCAAATCCTCGACCTCGTCGACGAACTGGCAGCCGCCATAGTAGCGGCGGCCTGGATAGCCTTCTGCATATTTGTTGGTCAGCACCGAACCTTGCGCCTCAAGCACCGCCCTGGAGACGATGTTTTCGGATGCGATCAGCTCGATTTCGTCGCGCTGACGATTGAGTTCGCGCTGCACGGCGTCGCCGATGGCGGGATCCGCCTGAGCCATGCCCGTGCGGAAGAAACCATGTGCACTTCCAAGGCCAGGTCTGGTGGTGATGTTCATGAGGTTTCTCCCTTTGCGGCGCCATGCATTGTGGTCACCCCGTCCAGCCCAGGCCGGCGGAAATGCAGTTGATAGAAAACAAAAGCGCGGTTGTCGCCGGCTTAGGCGTTGCAGCGGCGCTGTCCTGCGTCCTGACCTCGCGTAAGAGCTGCACTTGCAGCCGGTGTGTACTGTCCATCTGCGGTCTGATGCGGTCGAAATGCCGCTTGAAAGCAGGGAACCGCTCTGAAAGCTTCACGCCGCCATTGACCGTGGCGATCATTTTTCGGGTCAGTACAAATTCTGCAGCGATCTTCCGATAAATGCGTTCGCCCGCCTCGCGATCCTGCACCAGACCGGCATACAGTCGGCCAATCTCCATGTCTGACTGATAGAGTCCCTTGTCGACCTCGTCGATGATGAGACGGAAGAAGCGCGACCGCTCGAACATATGCCTCAGCAGCTCCAGCCCGGCGTCGCCGCGAACATTGACGAACGAGTTGAGCGCGCTGCCAATGCCGTACCAATTGGTCAGCAGATGACGGTTCTGGCTCCAGGCAAAAACCCATGGGATGGCACGAAGATTGGAGATATCGCCGCTACCGAAACGGCGCGCCGGGCGTGATCCGATCTTGAGCAGCGACAGCTCCTCCACCGGGCTCGCCTGGTTGAAATAGTCGATGAAGCCACGTTCATTGATGAGGCCCGAGTAGGAGGCCTGTGACATACCGGTCAGCGCTTCGAGCGCCTCGCTGAACTCGGGCATATCTTTGAGCTCGGCTTCGTTCTGCGATTTGACGCTGTGGGCAAAAACGCTCGCCGCCAGGATTTCGAGCTGGTAAAGCCCCGTGCCGCGATTGGCGAATTTCGACGACACCACCTCGCCTTGTTCTGTCACGCGCATGGCACCGCCGACAGTACCGGCAGGCTGGGCGGCGATCGCCCGGCCGGTCGGCGCACCGCCACGGCTGACCGAACCGCCACGGCCATGGAAGAAGCTGATCTTGACGTTGCGCTTTTGGCTAAGGCCCGTGATCCGCCTCTGTGCCTTGTTCAACTCCCAATTCGACGCGAGGAAGCCACCGTCCTTGTTTGAGTCGGAATAGCCGAGCATGACTTCCTGCCGGTTGCCAAAATCGCGCACAGAGCGGCGCACGATGGAGATGCTGAACAACTGGTCGAGGATGTCTGGTGCGGCGCGCAGATCGGCAATGGTCTCGAACAGCGGCACGACGCGAAGCGCAATGGTTCCGCTACCGTCGACCGCCGTTGCCAGCCCGGAATATTGCGCAAGGAGATAGACGGCCAGAAGATCGTCGGTCGACCGCGTCATCGAAAGGATGAAGGCGCCAACGGGGCCGCCGTTCAGCCCAGTCGAAGCTTTGCGGATGACGTCGAACAGGTCGAGAAGCTCCTGCGCTTCGTCGGACAGAGCCAGCCGGTCGACCTCCAGCTGTTCGCCGGAATTCAGCGCCGCTCTGATACGCGATGTCCATTGCGGCGTGTCAGGCGCCGGTGCGCCGGCCGCGTCGGCGAGCTTGAACAGCTCGGTCAGAACGCGATTGACGACGGTGGAGTTCTGGCGAATGTCAAGGGAAACGGTGCGGAAGCCGAAGGTCTCGACCTGTTGTCGCAGGGGCCGGACGAAACGCTTGGCGATCAGCTTGCCGCCGAGCTGGGCCAGCACGTTTTCCAGCTCACGGAGGTCGGCTTTGAAGGCATCCGAACGGGCATAAGGCTTGGCCGAAGCCTCGCCGCGCATCGCCTCCAGGCGGTCGAGCATCGCGGCAGAGAACTGGCGCAACGGCTCGTCGGGGTTTCGCGCAACGATCTCGGCGGCATTGCCGCTGCGATGCAATGCCCGTCCGAGCGCCTTCGTGAAGGTTTCCGGGATGTTAACGACATTGGCACTGACGCTGAGCACGGTGACCAGCCGGCGTACCTGTTGGATATACCAGCCGATGATAGCTTGGCGGCACTCGTCAAGCGCACAGACAGTGATGCTGGCCGTTACATTCGGATTCCCGTCACGGTCACCGCCTATCCATGACGCGAAGCGCATGAAGGATGGCACCTTAAGATCATACTCCGGGTAGTGCCTCGCCAAAGCCTCTTCGACACTGTCATAAAGCTTGGGCGTCGCGTCAAAGATAACCTCGCGAAAGAAATGCAGCCCCCAGGCGATCTCGCGTTCCACCGATGGCCGTTCGAGCCGCAGTTCGCCCGACATCCATAAGAGCTCGATTTCGCTCTTGAGGTCGTTGATATGCTGCTCGCGCTCGCGCGGTGCCCAACGTTGCTGTTCGAGTTCGGTCAGCTTGCGGTAGATGCGGCGATGGATTTCAAGAACGGTGACCCGCTTGGCTTCGGTCGGATGCGCCGTCATCGTCGGTCCGACGCAGAGGTCGTCGAGGGTGGCCTGGATCTGTTCCGCAGGGTAGCCGCCGGCTGCCATTTCGCCAATGACATTGGCGAAGGAGCCGATTACCTCGTCGGCGCCGCCCATCTGCTCGAGCGCGCGGCGCGAACGCATGGCAAGCAGTTCATTGGCGATCGCGACGAGCTGAAACCAGATGCCAGTCGCCTGCAACGCAGCAATACGCCGCTCGCTTGCTAGCGCATCGAGGCTCACGCGGCCGGCAAGTACCTCTGCCATATAGGGCTCGCGTTCACCGACAACGGCCAGAAGCAGCCTGAAAAGAAGGCTGCGGATGTCCTCGCGAAAGTTGAGTGGTCTGCTCTCCTCCAAGCGACACCTATTCATCTGGTATTGTTCCGGAAGTCGAACCGTTGAAACAATCGTCCCGAAATCCTGTGTTCATGAGAGCAAGCAGACCGGTTTTTGGCCTCTTTGAAAACGCCCGGACGGGTAGATTTCCCATTCGTTCGGGTGGTTTCCGCATTGGCCGAAAGATGATGGCCGCACTCGAATTGGACAACGCACCGCCGGCCAGACATTTTTAACAGGGGTCCAATTTGTAAATGTACGGCAAGCATCAGAAGAATGCAGGTGAACTTCAGCTCAAACATCGCATTGCTCCGGCACGACTACACGAGCTTAAAAAGGAACATGCATGCAGAAGTGCTGCGGGAACTTTCCAGGGCCACGCGCCCATCATTCTGCATAACGCCTTTCATGACGCGCTCGAAGCGCTCGAAGACCACGCTGCAGGCGCTGTCGCGGCCGCCCGCGTGCCGCTGACGGCTTTCTTTCGTCGTCGCTAGGAAGGACGCCCAACGCCGTCTGCGTCAAGTCGTCAAGCCGTCGATGTCACGCGCCGCGGTATGCGTGCCGGGCATCATTGCAACCTCAATCCGGTGGCGTTCCATTCTGCTCCAGTACCTCACCGGCGAGATAGAGCGATCCGCCGATCAGGACGCGCGGAGCGGGTTCGCTCCGGTTCCAGCTGTCGCGCAAGCGCTCAAGGGCGTTGGCGACGGAGTTGATAGGGTCGGCAGACAGGCCGGCCGCTACCGCTCGCTTGGCAAGTTCGGCACTCGGCACAATCCGGTCCAGCGAGAGGTCGAAGCCTTTCGGGTGGAGCGCCATCAGGCGGCCGATTTCCCGATCAGCAGCAGTAAAAGATCGCTGACCCCCGGCGGGGAAGCTTTTGATCAAGGCGGCATGCCCGAAATGGTCAGCGAGAGACATGTCCAGATCTAATCCGGGCTGAAGCCTGGTGAAGTCGGGGCGCCATCATCAGACTTCAAGCCTACTGTCCTGCGGGTAGCGGCATATTCCTCGTCCGCACACTTGTCATAGGCCAACGCAGTACCCATGGGGCTCCAGACTTCAGGTTTGGAACTTAGAACGCGATGGCGATCGGCAAGCGTCGGGAAACGTTGCGAGCATGTCATTTGATCTACTCCACATTCATATCGTACCAGCCGCTTGTTCTTGCCTTCTCGCCTTCGAAGCGGGCGATGCAACAGGCGGGATCCACGGGACAAGGCGTCTAAACCGGAGCACCCAGCAACCGTCATCGCATCAGCAAAATTTGGAGGTCGGCGACATTGGTGCCGGTTGGGCCTGTGATCAACAAGTCACCGGAGGACGCCAGCGCGTGGTAGGAATCATTGTTGTTCAGACGAGCTTCTGGGCTCCCGCCCAGCCTGCGCATCCATTCTGTCGATCCAGCATCGACAAGGCCGCCCGCCGCATCTGTCGGGCCGTCTCGACCGTCGGTACCACCGCTTAGAAAAACCCATGGTCGCCTGATCGAGGTGCGCTCGTTGAGCAATGCGAATCGAAGCGCCAGTTCCTGGTTGCGCCCGCCCTTGCCATTCCCACACACCTTGACGGTCGGTTCTCCTCCGGAGACGATAGCGAGCGGGCCATCCTGTCTCGCTGCGGATACAGCCAGACGGTGGAGCGTTTCTGCTGCTTCCGACACGTCGCCGCTCAGCCAGTCGTCGGCCTTCACGACCACGGGGTAATCCGAGCCGGCACTTCTCATCACCCGTTGCAGGCTGATCGCGTTGCTGCCGACAACAACATTTTCGACATGGTCGAAGCTCGCCGCTTCGAGGTCCATCCGGGCGGCTGAACCATCGAGGTACGCGCGCAGGGTCGGGGGCAATTTCTCAAACAGGTCGTGGCGTTTGAGGATCGCGGTGGCGTCCGCCGCCGTGGTCAAGGGTTTTGCGGTCGGGCCGCTGGCGATGGTGGCGACATCGTCGCCGGGCGCGTCCGAGAGAATCAGCGACAGCATTTTTGCGTCCGAAGCAAGCTGGGCGAGGCGCCCGCCCTTCAACCTTGAAAATCTCTGCCTGATGGCGTTGACCGCGGTAATGTCGGCGCCGCTGCGGATCAGTGCTTCATTAAGTGCGATCTTGTCGGCGAGCGCGATCCCAGGCGCCGGCGCGCAGACAAGTGCCGAACCGCCGCCGCTGATCAGAACAAGCAGCAGGTCGCCGGGCCTTGTCGAACGCGCGGCGCTTTCAATTGCATCAGCGCCTCGGCAGCTTCCCTCGTCGGGCAGCGGATGGCCGCCGGCGATGACTTGGACGCCATCGATCTCGGCAAGGTTCTCTCGATTGGTGACCACACAGACCGTGTGGATCTTGTCACCAACGAAAGGCAGGGCCGCTCGCGCCATTGGGCACGCGGCCTTGCCGAAGGCGATCAGGGTGACCCGTCTGGCCGCAGCTATGATCTCCCTCCGCGCATTTAAGGCCGAAGCAACTGCGCACCCGGGATCGGATGCGGCAATGCCCTCACGAAACAGTTCAATTGCCTGCGCGCGAAGCTTGATCAAAGCCGAAGCCGACCAGCCAAAGGCCATCACACCACCCGGTCCGGTACGGGGTTCCCCTCGAAGAAAGCGACAAGGTTCTCGACCGCCCGCATGCCCATGGCTACGCGGGTTTCCTCGGTAGCGCTGCCAAGATGCGGCAAAAGCACCACATTCTCCATGCGCTTCAGGGCGTCGGGAATGTAGGGCTCACCCTCGAAGACATCGAGGCCCGCGCCGGCGATCTTGCCGCCTTCGAGCGCATCGATCAAAGCGCCTTCGTCAACCACGTCGCCGCGAGCGGTATTGATGAGGAATGCCCTATGTTTCATCGCTGCTAGGCGAGAGGCGTTGATCAGGTGCCGGTTCTCGCCGCCGCCCGGGCAATGGAGCGAGACGAAATCGGCCTCGGCCAGCACGTCCTCGATTGTGGACAGCTGGCGTGCGCCCATAGCACGGATTTCCTCGTCGTCAACGTTGGAACGGTTGTAGAAGAGTACGTCCATATCGAAACCGAAATGGGCCCGCTTCGCAGTTGCCTTGCCGATGCGACCCATGCCGATGATCCCGAGCGTCTTCCCAGACACTTTTGTGCCGATCATGTGGGTCGGGCACCAGCCGGCCCAATCGCCGGCGCGCAGCTGACGCTCTGCCTCGCCCGCCCGCCGGGCGACCGAAAGCAGCAGGTTCATGGCGATGTCGGCAGTGCAGTCGGTCAGCACGCCCGGCGTGTTGGTCACCACGATGTCGCGTTCGCGCGCAGCGCCGATATCGATGTGGCTGAAGCCGACGCCAAAATTGGCGAGCAGCTTCGTGCGGCTATCGGTGTCCGGGAACACCGATGCCGGCAGCTTGTCACTGACGGTTGGCAGGATCGCATCAAAATTCAGGAACGCCGCCTTGAGCTGGATCGGGCTCAGTGGCGCGTCGCTCTGATTGAAAGTCGTATCGAACCGCTCCGCCAGGATGTGTTCGACTGCCGCAGGCCAGCGCCGCGTAACGATAACGCGTGGTTTCATTTTCATTTCCTGGTCGACATGAAGGGGCGGCCGGCGCCGTCCCGAAGGCCGCGTCAAGCGGCCTTTTTTTGCTGCTCCAGCACGCCCGCGATGGTCGGACCAAATGCCGCCGGCGTCGGTACGATTGTCACGCCGGCGTCACGGAGGATCTCGACCTTCTCCTGTGCGGACTCGCCGAATGCCGAGATGATGGCCCCAGCATGACCCATGCGCTTGCCCTTTGGCGCCGAAAGACCGGCGATGTAGGCAATCAGCGGCTTGCGCATGTGGTGCCTGGCCCATTCCGCGGCTTCGGCTTCCTGCGGGCCGCCGATTTCGCCGATCATCACCACGGCGTCAGTATCCGGATCTTCCTCGAACAGCTTTAGGATGTCCTTGAAGGAGGAGCCGTTGATCGGGTCGCCGCCGATGCCGACGCTGGTCGAGACACCGATCCCGAGCGCCTTCATCTGCGAGGCGGCCTCGTACCCCAGAGTACCGGAGCGGCCGACGATGCCGACACGGCCCGGCAGATAGATGTTACCGGGCATGATGCCCATCAACGCCTGACCGGGCGTGATGACGCCGGCGCAGTTCGGGCCGACCAGCCGCATACGGTCCTCGTAGCGGAAACGGCGCATATAGCGCTTCACCCGCATCATGTCCTGGGAGGGGATGCCGTCGGTAATGCATACACAGAGCTTCAGGCCGGCATCGGCTGCTTCCATAATCGAGTCGGCCGCAAAGGGTGGCGGCACGAACACGATCGAGGCTTCGGCCCCTGTCTCGCGCACCGCGCCCTTGACGGTGTTGAACACGGGGATGCCCTGGTGCATCAGCCCGCCCTTGCCGGGGGTAACGCCACCGACCACGTTGGTGCCGTAGCGCTTCATGTCGTCGGCGTGGAAGCTGCCGATCTTGCCGGTCAGACCCTGGACTATAACCCGCGTCCGGCGATTCAAAAGAACTGCCATTTCGACCTCCCCTTAGTGTTTTTTCGATTTGGAGAAGGCGCGCATCGCCTCGACCGCTTTGTCGGCTGCCTCGGCGAGCGTATCGGCCACAACCACCTTTTCGCCCGACTCGGCCAGGATGCGCCGTCCCTCCTCGACATTGGTTCCGGCAAGCCGCACCACCAGCGGCACGTTGACGCCAACCTCACGGATCGCTTTGATGACACCCTCGGCCACCCAGTCGCAGCGGTTGATGCCGGCGAAGATGTTGACCAGGATTGTGGCGATGTTCTTGTCGGCCAGAACGGCACGGAACGCTTTGGCCACACGCTCCGGCGAGGCGCCGCCGCCGATGTCCAGGAAGTTCGCTGGCTCGCCGCCAGCGATCTTGATCATGTCCATCGTCGCCATTGCGAGGCCAGCACCGTTGATGATGCAGCCGATATTGCCGTCGAGACCGACATACGACAGGCCGCGGTCGCTGGCGAAGGTTTCGCGCGGATCTTCCTGGGACTTATCGCGCAGTTCCGAGATCTCGGCTCGGCGGAACAGGGCGTTCTCGTCGAACGACATCTTGGCATCGAGCGCGATCAGGTTACCGTCGCGGGTCACCACCAGGGGATTGATCTCCAGCATCGAAGCGTCGAAATCGCGGAAAACGCGATAGCAGCCGAGCAGCGCGTCTACCGCCTTGCCGATCAGGCTGTTTTCAAGCCCCAGGCCGAAGGCGATCTCGCGAGCCTGAAACTGCTGCATTCCGGCGCCCGGATCTACGATGGCGCGGATGATTGAATCGGGCTGCTTTTCTGCGATTTCCTCGATCTCCATCCCGCCCGAGGCCGATGCCACGATCATCACGCGCTCTGACTTACGATCAAGCACGATCCCGAGATAGATTTCCTGGCGGATGTCGACGGTCTCCTCGATGTAAAGGCGCGAGACAAGCTTGCCTTTTGGGCCGGTCTGGTTGGTGACCAGCTTGCGGCCGAGCATGGCTTCGGCCGCTTCGGACACTTCGTTGTCTGTAGTGCAGATACGGATGCCACCGGCCTTGCCGCGCGCGCCGGAGTGGATCTGCGCCTTGACCACCCACTTGCCGCCACCAATCTCGCTGGCGCGGTAAGTCGCCTGCTCGGGGCTATACGCAAGGCCGCCGCGAGGAATTTGCACCGAATAGCGCGAGAGCAGGTCTTTGGCCTGATATTCATGAATATCCATCTTGAACTCCTCCTCAGTTTGGCAGGCTTGTGCGCGACCGTGTCGAATGCTCGATCGCCTCGTGCATGACCAGCACATTGCGCGCCATACGTTCGGATGCGGCGTCGATCATCTTGCCGTCGAGGGCGGCGGCACCCTTGCCCTGCTCTTCAGCTTCCTTGAGGACTTCGATAATTCGACGGGCGCGGGTAACTTCCTTTTCCGGCGGTGAGAAAACGGCGTTCGCCAGTTCGATCTGCGAGGGGTGGATCGCCCACTTGCCTTCAATGCCCAGGGCCGCTGCACGCCTGGCGGCGGCGATGTAGGCCTCCGGGTCGGAGAAGTCGCCGAATGGCCCGTCAATGGGACGCAGCCCATAGGCGCGGCAGGCGACTGTCATCCGCGACAGCGCAGCGTGCCATTGGTCGCCAGGATAATCGGGGTTGAGACCGCCGATGCTGACAGTGCGCGCCTTGCAGCTTGCGGCGTAGTCGGCCACACCGAAATGCATAGCCTCAAGCCGCCCACCATAGGCGGCGATGGCTTCGACATTGGCCATTCCAAGCGCCGTTTCGATCAGGGCCTCGAGGCCGACGCGGGTCTTGAAGCCCTTGGCCGTCTCGATCTGCGTGACCATGGCGTCGACCATGTAGAGATCGGCCGGAACGCCAACTTTTGGAACGAGGATAGTGTCGAGGCGGTCGCCTGCCTGTTCCATCACATCAACCACATCGCGGTACATGTAGTGGGTGTCGAGGCCGTTGATGCGGACCGAAATGGTCTTGCCCTTGGCACGCCAGTCGATCTCGTTGAGCGCCTGTATGATGTTCTTGCGCGCCCGTTCCTTGTCTGGAGGTGCGACAGCATCCTCTATGTCGAGGAAGATGTAATCGGCGTCCCCGTCGGCGGCCTTGCGGATCATCTCCGGGTTGGAGCCCGGGACGGCGAGCTCGCTACGCTGCAGGCGAAGTTTTCGCAGGTGGTGAAGTGTATGGCTCATGCGTTCCTCCTCATGCCGCTTTGGCGACAGCCGGCTGGGCCGACAGGCGATAGTGTTCGAGTGCGGCGCCCACACCGGAGCCTGGCTGGACCTTTACGCCGCAATCGCGCAGAGCCATTTCAGCCGCCGAGATCGCGCCGCACATCATCACCTCGTTAACCCAGCCGAGATGGCCGATTCGGAAGACTTTGCCGGCAACCTTGTTAAGGCCGACACCGAGCGACGTCTGGTAGCCGTGATATGCGCGACGAACGACGTCCGCGCTATCGATCCCCTCAGGGACCAAAATGGCGCTGACGGTGTCGGAATGCCACTTCGGTTCCTTAGCGCAGACATGCAGGCCCCACGCGTCAACCGCCTTGCGCACGCCCGTAGCAAGCCGGTTGTGACGCTCGAAGATGCGTTCCAGGCCTTCTTCCTGGATCAGGTCGAGGGCCGCACGCAGACCGCGCAGCAACTGTACCGCCGGCGTATAGGGGAAAAAGCCGGTGTCGTTGGCGCGGATCTGGTCCTCGAAGGAGAAGTAGCAGCGGTGGTGCTTGGCCGCCACTGCCGCGGCCAGCGCCTTTTGGCTGACCGACAGGAAGCCGAGACCGGGCGGCAGCATGAAGCCCTTCTGCGAGCCGGAGACAGCGAGATCGACGCCCCATTCTTCCTGGCGGAAGTCGATCGACCCGACAGAGGATACGCCATCGACGAACAGCAGAGCCGGATGCTTGGCAGCGTTGAGTGCCGCCCGCACTGCGGCGACATCGCTGGTCACGCCGGTCGCGGTTTCGTTGTGGGTGACAAAGACCGCCTTGATGCGGTGTTCCTTGTCCTTGGCAAGACGCTCGGTGTAGATTTCGACCGGAACGCCCGTTCCCCATTCCACATCGACCACGTCAACGTCGAGTCCGAAGCGCTCGGCCATGTCGACCCACAGATGCGAGAACTGGCCGAAGCGCGACATGAGCACCCGGTCGCCAGGGTTCAAGGTGTTGGTGATCGCCGATTCCCAGGCACCCGTGCCCGAGGAGGGAAAGATGAAGACGCGGCCAGTCTCGTTGCGGAACACTTTCATCAGGTCGGTGAAGAGGCCGCGTGTGAAGCTAGGATAATCCGGCGCGCGCATATCCTCCATCGGCATGTTCATCGCCTGCCGGACGACCTCCGGAACATTCGTCGGTCCCGGAACGAAGAGCTGGGTGAAGCCGGCCATAAAATGTCTCCCGAAGATCGTCGCGGGCACGGTGCCCTATCTGTGGCGTTCGGAAGGATGATCGGTTTTGCGCCCACCGCTCACAACACCTGTCCAGATAGATTAGCGGGCTCCGGGGCGTTGGGCTGAGCCCACTCTTTCAGGTGCAGGGGCGTCCTATCGGATAGGTCGGAACCTACCCAGGCGCATCGGCAACCGAGCACCATTTCCGTCCTGTCCACCCCGCTATCGCAGGTCGGCGCGGTGTCTCCTGCTCCCATTCGTTCATGAAATGGTTGAATTCGGCGGTAGACGGGAAAGCGGTACCCCTGCGCCGAAAGCCGTCTGCCATGATTTGATGATTGGCTTTAAGTGCATGCCTTATGTCATGCGCTACAGTCGTTTCACAAATTGAGGTTCTGGCTGCCGGTGACCTGGGCCGTCGGCGGGTCTGGACGGATGAAGAGAAGATCCGCATCGTCGAGGAGAGCTTGCAGGGCTATCGGCAGGGTTCGGCGACGGCTCGGCGCTACGGGTTATCGCGCTCGCTGCTTACGATCTGGCGTCGGGAGTACCGGAGCGGCGTTCTTGGCCGTGCGGCTTACCATGGCTTCGTGCCGCTGGCGATTTCGCCGCCGGAAGCCGAGCCTCGTGAGGTGGTGTCGCAGCCTCGGACTGATGATGACGTGCGGATCGAGATCGGTCTACCGAATGGCCGCCGCCTGACGATCCCGGCCTCGCTCGATCCGAACATCCTGGTCCGTCTGTTGCCGGTTCTGGACGCGTCATGATCGCATTTCCGGCCGGGGTGAAGGTCTGGATCGCGGGTGGCGTGACGGACATGCGTTGCGGCATGAACAGCCTGGCGCTGAAGGTGCAGGAAGGGCTCGGGCGCGATCCTCATGGCGGCGAACTCTTTTGTTTCCGGGGACGCAAGGGCGATCTGATCAAGGTCCTGTGGCATGACGGGGTTGGCATGTCGCTCTATATGAAGCGCCTGGAGGCCGGAAAGTTCATCTGGCCAATCAGCCATATCGGCTCTGCCGTTCCTGTTTCGTCAGCGCAATTGGGCTATCTTCTCGAAGGGATCGACTGGCGTAATCCGCGCTGGACGCAGCGACCTTCGAAGGCAGGTTGATCGTCCATATTTATCTGTTTTTGTTAGGTTTTCGGCGGCTATCATGGTAACCTTTCCACCATGGATGAAGCCGCTTCGGAGATTGCCAGATTACGCGAAGCGCTTGCGGCATCGGAGGCTCGCGCCGTCTTGGCCGAGACCGAACTTGCGCAGGTCCGCGCCGTCGTCTCAAGCTCCGAGGCGATGATCAGGCACCTCAAGCTCGAGATCGCCAAATTGCGACGCGAGCAGTATGGCCAGAGTTCGGAACGCCGTGCCCGGCTGATCGACCAGATGGAGTTGCAGCTCGAAGAACTCGAGGCCGACGCAACCGAAGACGAGATAGCGGCAGAACGCGCCGCGGCGAAGAACACGAATGTTTCCGCCTTCGAACGTCGTCGTCCGGTGCGCAAACCATTTCCGGAACACTTACCGCGCGAGCGTCTGGTTATCGAGGCTCCCTCGACCTGCACCTGCTGCGGTTCGCCCCGAATCTTGAAGATGGGCGAAGACATAACCGAGACGCTGGAGATGATCCCTCGCCAGTGGAAGGTAATCCAGACGGTGCGCGAGAAGTTCACCTGCCGGGATTGCGAGAAGATTAGCCAGCCACCGGCGCCCTTCCATGCCACACCGCGCGGATGGGCGGGACCGAACCTGCTGGCGACGATCCTCTTCGAGAAGTTCGGCCAGCATCAGCCCCTGAACCGCCAGGCCGAGCGTTATGCCAGGGAAGGCGTCGATCTCAGCCTCTCCACGCTGGCCGATCAGGTCGGCGCTTGCGCCACCGCCCTGCAGCCGGTCCATGATCTGATCCGGGCACATGTTCTCGCCGCCGAGAGGTTGCATGGGGATGACACCACCGTGCCGCTTCTGGCTCGGGGAGCAACGAGGCAGGCCCGGCTCTGGACCTACGTCCGCGATGACCGCCCCTTCGCGGGCGGCGCTCCTCCCGCGGCACTTTTCTACTTCTCTTCCGATCGTGAGAAGACCCATCCCAACCGGCATCTCGCTGGATGGAGCGGCACACTGCAGGCTGACGCCTACGGTGGCTACAACGACCTCTATCGTGCAGGCCGCAGCCCCGCGCCGGTGCTCAGCGCCCTGTGCTGGAGCCATGCGCGGCGCAAGTTCTTCGAACTGGCAGACATTGCCGGCAATGTGCGCAAAGGCAAACCCGGTCACGAGATCTCGCCTGTCGCGTTTCAGGCCGTGGCTCTTATCGACGCCCTGTTCGACATCGAGCGTGGGATAAACGGTATGCCTGCCGAGAAGCGGCTTGCTGCCCGACAGCAGCATGCCCGCCCTCTCGTCGAGGAATTGCACGACTGGCTCAAGGCCCAGCGCGCGCAAATGTCCAGGCACAATCCCGTTGCCAAGGCGATCAACTACATGTTCGAGAAGGAGGGACGCTGGGAGGCCTTCACCCGTTTCCTCGAAGACGGCAGGCTTTGTCTTACGAACAACGCCGCCGAACGCGCTCTGCGCGGTATCGCTCTCGGCAGAAAGGCATGGCTCTTCGCCGGTTCCCAGCGCGGAGGCGAGCGCGCCGCTTTCATGTATTCCCTGATCGTTACGGCAAAGATGAACAATATCGACCCGCAGGCCTGGCTGGCGGACGTGCTCGCCAGGATGCCCAGCTTCCCCGTATCCAGAGTACCTGAACTGCTGCCGTGGAACTGGTCTCCCGCCGGAGACGCCCGGCAAGAGGCCGCCTGATGGCACGCCCAACCCGTGTCTACACCATCGAATACGTCGCCACGCTGATAGGCGAGAACCTCGAACTCCTCCAGGAAATCACCGGCAATTCGGAGAACATCGACTACGGCGAGATGATCCATGTCCACGACGGAAGCGAAGAGGGCATCACTACCTTCACCGACCGAGGCATCGAAAGCCTGAAGGAGTTCCTCGCAGACGTACGGACCTGGGACGGCGGTGTGCGACAGTTCCTCGCGGATTCCCAATGCGATCCGGGAATGATCAAGCGCGTCATGGCAGACAAACCAAATTCCTGATCTCTCGCGGTCTTGGCCGGATGGATACGGAAAGCGAGGAACGCCCGCGCTTTATATTGCGCTTCCCGACCGTCGAAGCCCGAGCCGCATGCTAAACCATAGACCTATATGGCGCTGCTTCACCGGACCAGTCCTCGGCCACGCACACGTCAGCGACACCTACTGGTATCTGCAGGCAACGCGAGATCCTGATGGTGCAGATCGCGGCGGCCGGGGAGCCTTTGCACCAAGGAGCCGTCACATGACCGCGCTGGCTCCTCATCTCTCAGCGTTCTTACGGAAGCACCTACCGCACGAGCGGCGGGCGAGCCAACACACCTGTGAGGCTTAGGGAAGATGCCTTCCGGATCGGCGCCCGACAGCGTGAACTCGTGTTGTCCAACGTCCGTAGTCCCAGCGCGACGGTTAGTGCAGTGTCAAACGCTCAATACCAGTCGGGCGTGTGGCGACTGCCGAGCATTTCACCGTAGGTATCGATACGACGATCGCGGAGCACTTGATTGAAAGCGTTGCGCCGGGCGTCTGCGAGATTGACTGTGGCGATAAGCACTTCCTCTTTATCCTGACTCGCCGGACCGGCGACCGGCCAACCGCTGTGGCCGGCGATCAGGCTCTGGCCAATGAACGGCTGACCGCGTTCGGTGCCGATACGATCTGCGGCTGCAACGAATACCGAATTGCTGTGCGCAGCTGCCATCACAAGGATGTTGGCCATGGCTTGGCTCTTCGGATCCTGCCCCGGGATCGGCACCCAGTTGGTCGGTACGCAAATTATTTCCGCGCCTTGCAACGCAGAAAGCCTGAAACATTCAGGGAACCAACAGTCATAACAGATGTGACAACTGATGCGCCCGAGGGGTGTATCGAACACCGGGAAACCAAGGTTACCTGGCGAGAAGTATAACACTTCGTCCCCCCATAGATGCATCTTGCGGTAGCGCCCAATCACACCATCGGGTCCGAGGATTACCGCCGAGTTGTAAAGCTTCTCACCATCGCGTTCGACGATGCCGGCTACTAGGTGCATACCCAGCCGATTGGCGGCACGACACCATGCCTCGGTCGACGATCCTGCCGGAATCAGTTCCGCCAGCGATCGCGCCTCAGCACGCGTCTGAAAGACATAGCCGGTATTGCACAGCTCCGGCAATACCATAAGATTTGCCCCCTTCGCAGCAGCCTTTTCCATTAGCGTAATGCTGCGCGTCACATTCGTCTCGATCGCACCGAAGCTCGGTTCCATCTGGCCGACGGCGACGGTGACCTCGGCTTCTTTGTTCCGTTTCGACATTAGCTCACCAAAATGGCTTTTCCAAAACGCTACTCAGTCTGCAGACGCAGCGAAACTGGATGGGTGCCACCCGTTCGCATAGTCATTCATCCGGGGCACCCGATCCAGTCCGGAAATTTTGCGCCCGGCAAGTCGCCGACTAGATACTACCTGTGACGATTGCGACACCCGCAACCGCGGCAAGGCCCCCTGCTACACGGACTAAGGTTTCTCCGCGGGATCCGACTTTGCTGGCGGCGATCAGGCCAAGCGCCAGGCCGCAGGCATGCAGCAGCGCCGTCGCAATGATGAAGCCGGCGCCGTAGGCAAGGCCAGCGACGGTTTCTGGCATCTCGGCGCCATGGGCGTAGCCGTGGAAGAGGGCAAAGATGCCGACCAGCGCCATGGCTACGGCAATCACGATCCTGAAGCCAAGCGCGACTGCGGCGCCGAGCACAACGATCGACAGGCCGATGCCAAGCTCGACGAAGGGCACAGGGATGCCAGCGAAACCGATGGCGCCGCCGATGGCCATGACCGAAACGAACGCAGCCGGCACCAGCGACAGCGGCATCCGCCCAACTGGGCAGCGAGCAGGCCGACCATGACCATGGCGAGCACGTGGTCGACGCCGCCGATCGGATGCCAGAAGCCGTGTGCGACTCCGCCGATGTCGCCGACCCCGACATGGGGGCTGGCAATCATCGAGCTGGCAGCAAGCATGGCCATTGCGGCCAATGCGGTAATCGGAGTTCTTTCCATCTTCAGTCTCCTTGCATTCGGGTTGTTGCCGGTAATATGACTGTTGCCTCTTACTTTCGGCGTGGTGTCGGCAGCACCCCGAAGGCCGCCTCCACGGAGAGCGCAAAGGCGTTCGAGTTCGCGCTGTTGTGGGATCAAACTGATTCGATCAAAGGTTTGAATCCGTCCATACATTCTTGAACGAATGCCAATTCTGCCTTGGATTGCTAAAACCTTTAACCCGGGGGTGATAGCAGACAGAGCCACGTCGCAAAGTCAGCATTGGCAGGACCGGCAGATCGTCCATGATCAATGCGTGGGCCTCTCGATACAGCTGGCTTCGTTGATCGCCACTCTGGGCTTGCCGAGCTTTGTCTAGCAAGCGATCTACGGCGGAATTGGAGTAATATCCTGCATTGAACCCAAACGGCGAAGTGTTCCGGGAATGCAGCACCTGCTCCAGCCAGACATCGCAGGACATGCCCCAGCTCATCTGCGAGACGCCTGCGCCATCCGGCAACCCGGATCGCCATTCGTTGCAGTAGAAAACCCAGTCTTCTGTCCGCACAATCTCTGCACCGAATCCAATCGCCTCAAGATTCCTCGCCAGATGCTCGCAAATACGGACGGGCATGAGCTGGCCGGATCCTGCGTTGGCCGTCACGATGCGCAATCGCCAGCCTGGGGGGACGCCTGCTTCCGCCAACAGCTGCCGGGCACGCTCGGGATCGTATCGGTAGGGAAAATTGTACCCCCCATCGAAGGCCGGTGAAGCGGGCGGCAGCATGCCGGACGCGACGGCCGTGTGTCCGCGGAAAATGTCGTGGCTCAGCCTGTCCCGGTCGACCGCATGCGCTATGGCGTGACGCACTCGAACGTCGCTGAGGACCGGATCGCGCATGTTGAAAATGAAATACCAGACATAGGGTACCTGGCCTTCGAGGACGACAAATCCACGCCGTTCTAATTTGTCGAGATCGCTCCCCTCTAGGCCGTAGGCCAGATCGGCATCACCATTGAGCAATGCGTTGTACCGATCTTCAAGGTTTGGATACGGCTTGAACTCAATACCTTTGAGCTTGGGCAAACCACCCCAGTAATCCTCATTCCGCCGCAGCCGAACGCCACTGCCGAAAGGTGTTGAAAAGCGATTGTCAAAACGAAAGGGGCCGGTGCCCGGCGCATGGTCGGCAATGCCTGAGTTGCCAAGCTTTTTTAGAGCCTCTGGACTGATGAAGACATGCGCACCCGGTGCGTCCTCCTGTGTCATGTAGCGGAGGAACTCCGGAAATGGCTCCTTTAGCGTGAGTAGGATCGAAAATGGCCCCAAGACTTCCACGGACTTCAATGCTTCAAGTCCAATCCGGTTGTAATCCGCCGCCACTGGCGAATATTGAGGCGCCTCAGGATTCCACATGCGGTCAATGTTGAACCGCACGGCCTCCGCATCAAGCCGGGTGCCATCGTGGAACCGAACATGCTCCCGCAGACGAAACAAATATTGCAGTCCGTTGCTGGAAACCTCGACTGAAGTGGCAAGCGCTGGGATAAGCCGCGTCGGACTGGCTACTTCATCCTCCAGATCGTCCTCGTACAGGCTCTCGAACATCTGCTGGACAACTCTGCCTGTATTCCAACCGCCAAACGATGCGGGCGGATCGATCGCGTCCACCTCCCAGTCAAGGGCGACGCGAAGAACAGAGTCAGGGGCGCTTTCCGGTGCCGTCATGATATCTCCTTCGGGTTTATATCAGAAATCGGATCCCGCAACCCGGCCGCAGCCAGAACTTGGTCGGCGATGTGGGTCATCGATGCGTGTCCTTCCAGGGACCAGC
This sequence comes from Mesorhizobium australicum, assembly GCF_900177325.1. Lineage (NCBI taxonomy): Bacteria > Pseudomonadati > Pseudomonadota > Alphaproteobacteria > Hyphomicrobiales > Phyllobacteriaceae > Mesorhizobium > Mesorhizobium australicum. The sequence continues at coordinate 187,261 of NZ_FXBL01000003.1, forward strand.
GCCGGATGAGTTGATACGCTTGCTCTTCGCTGATCGATCGCTCGGCGGCGAGGTGCCGGACCGCATTATTCACCACGCGACGCGATCGCAGGGTTTCTTCCAGCTTCGCGATCTTGCTGTTCTGCCGGCGTTCAAATCGGTATCGCGAACTTGCAACCGTCAACGTCGACAAAATCCCAAAGGGGTGGATGGGCTTGCCGATGATGGCTTGCACGTCCGCTTCAAGGAGTTCGCGGACGACCGTGGGGCTCTCATACTCGACGATGCCTATAAGGGCGCCATCGCGATCCCGTTTCAGGTCGCTCACATTGAGGGAAGAGTGCCCGCCGAAGGTGCAGAAGACGACATCGGCATCAGCCGGCCAACGATCGGGTACCGGCCACAGGGTGTCGACTTGGCATCCGATCCGCTTCAAGTGCCGAACAAGTTCATCACAGACCGAATCCGGCGGATGGATCACACATGCTCGAAGGTTCCGCAATTCACGAATCAACGCCTCACCGGACATTGTCGATTTCCTCGTATCCGTGATCCCGGTCGATGCGGCCGAGGCCCACATAGTTCACAAGGTACGGGTCCGGTTTCATCGCCCTCTTGAACTCCGCGACGACCCCGAATTGCCGCCCCGCCTCCGTCATGCCGATTCTAGGCCAGAGGTAGGTATGGCTGTTGTCCGGATCGACCATGACCACGCCCTGGGGAGCCGAGATCTCGAGGCCGAGCACCTCCGTGCGAAGCCGTTCCGGATCCAGCGTTCCCGCACGTTCCAAGGCTCGCGCAAAGAGCAGCACGGTAAAATATGCAGCCTCCGCACAGGCATCGGCCGGGCGCTTGGCTCCGAAACGTTGGTGATAATTGGCAACGAAGCTGCTGTTTCGCGGCGATTGCACCGTTTCGAAATAGGGCGCCGAGACAATGTGGCCCGGCCGCGGCTCGAACCACATTTCCTGAAGATGCGCCTCGTTGGTCGTAAGGGAGGCGATCGGCATAACGGCCGGATCGAGATTCTCGGCCGCGTAGGCATCGTAAAGTGCCGCTATTCCCGGCCCCACCACCGTCGAGAAGATGACATCGGCGCCGAGCGATCGCGCTTCCTTGACCACAGCCACAAAGGCATCCCTCTGAGCGCCGAACGGCAGATAGTATTCGCCGACGATGCTGCCTCCGATTTCGGACAGGAGGTCGCGCATGATCCTGTTGGATTCACGCGGGAAGAGATAGTCCGTGCCGACGCACATCAGCTTCCGTCCGTAGCGCGGGAACAGATATTCGGCGAGCGGCAGGTGCAGCTGGTTTGGGGCAGGGCCGGTGTAGATGACGTTGGACGAATATTCGAATCCCTCGTAACCGATCGAATACCAAAGCAAGCCTCCGCGGCGCTCGACTGCCGGAACCACAGCCTTTCGGCTGTAGGACGCCGAGCAGCCGAATATGTTGGTCACGCCGCGGTCCATGAGGAGCGAACTGGCGAGTTGGGTATAGCGCTGCGGATCGGAAGCCGGATCCAGGATCAAGGGAGAAATCGGCTTTCCAAGCACGCCGCCTGCGGCGTTTATCTCCGAAACGGCGAGCAATGTTCCCTGCAATTGCGAAGTCTCGGCAATCGCTGTGATCCCGCTTCTCGAGTACAGGACACCCACCGGCCATGTACCCTCCGAACGATAGGACTCCTGCAGTTCGCCAATGCCGGACATCTCGTGCCTTCCTGCTAGGTTGCAAACAGGCGCAGTGGATTACGCTGAAGCTGCAGCATCGCAATATCCAGTTCGAGCGTGGTCGAACTCATGTCGTCGAGAGCCAGGAGCAGGGCCTTTTCTGCAGCCTCAACAATGGTTGGGACACATTGATAGAGATGAACCTGGGCTTCAGCCGATCCCATCCGGCCGAGCCGCACGGCTGCCGAAAGGAGGCCGCTTGCCGTGCCGCGCAACTCCGCTAGGAGCGTGTTCTCAATGCCAATTCCCCTGGAGGCCGACACGGCTGCTGCGACGACGGCGAGGTTGCCGGTCTCACGCAGCTGCACTTCGCGGCAGAATGGATCGAGCACTTCGTGCGGCCAGACCTGAAGGGCGAGTTTTGCCAGCTGGCGACCGCACGAGGTCGATGCGTTCCGGGCCGGAACCGACAGCTTTGTGGCCAGAAGACGCTCGTCGACATCGTGCAATTGGTCGAGATCGGCCACCGAAAACATCCGATGCGCATGAGCGGCTGCAACGGCGTCGCAGCGGCCCGAGCCGTGGAGCAGCACCGCTTTGACGACTTCCACGATTTGAGCCGAGTTCTTTGGAAGCTCCTCCAGAATTCCTTCCAATCCGCTGGAGTGGACATAACGCCCGATCGGCAGCGAACTGTCGGCCAACTGAAGGGCCGTCAGGAAACTCGTGTCTATCGCGGTTCCTACCCACATTTCATTCATGGGCGTGCCCCGTCATCAAAAGGGGACGAGAGGCTCCCAGCCGGACGTAGTCGAAACGCAGGGATAGTTCGCCGAGCTTGAGATCTCGAACCGTCTTCGTCATGAGGTCCACACTCGACAGCATCGGCACGCGGATGGAGCACCCGTCCGCCTCAACCGGTACGTGCTGGTTGCCGAATGCGTGGCCGATAAGCGCGGCCTGCCGAACGATATCCGGAACCGAGCTGGTCTGGCTGAGGTCAACGATGAGGGCGAGCTCCTCGGGCCTGCACACGACCACCGTGTGATCCTCGTTGTCAAATAGGACTGCACCGTGAAAAAGGTACTGGCTGTGCTGCATCGATACCGCGAAATCGAGCCCGCCCTTCGTGTGCCGCCGAAGCCGCCGCTTGCCGGCCTCCGCCCAAGGCACATCGATGAAATCTAATGTACCGGCGCAGCCTTGGACTGCGTCCAAGGCGCCAACTATTCCGTTCGAGATAAGCATGGGACCTATTTCCTCTTAGATGGCGCTGGCGCCCCGATCATCTGCATCCGAATCCTTGACCAAGCGTCTTCCATGAGACGCGTGATTGTTGAGGACGACCGGGCGAGGACACGGACGATGATCCCTACCGCTCCGGGCAGGGCGCCTACGCCCAATCGAAAATCCTCGCCCGTCATGTCCAGGGACGAAGCGGCATCGTAAACGCCCTTTGCGTTGCCACCTGGAATGAGCGCCAGCAGGTTTCCCGAGTAGAGAAAGGAGCCGAGGACGCCTCTTATATTGATCGGCGTCGTCGTCGGTTCCAAGACTATGCGGTCCGTGAAAAGCGTGCTTCCGTCGAGCCTAATCTGCGTTTCCAGTTTGAGGCGGCTGAACGCGAAAATCTCGCCACGGGCCAAACGTCCCGGCGCGATGATTTCGCTCGCAATGAGCATGGATCCGCGATCGAGATTGATCGTAGTCTCCTGGTTGTAGGAGGATTGCGCCTGCGGTATGAGCTGGTCCGGCAGGTACTCAATGTACGACCCCTGCTTTGCCTCCAGCTGCACCTTCTGAAACGCTGATCCGTCGAGCATCCGGTGCAGCTTGGTCGCGGACGTGCTCGTGACATGAAGTTTTGCGCCGTTCCGCGCAGCAATCCGCAGTTCCAGCTGGTCGCCGCTAAACACCGCGCCCGAGGGATTCTGGACATAAATGAAAGCCATGCCAGGCTGGCTCTCGTCCAGAAAAAGGGGTGTGGTGAAATGCAAGGGAAATCTCTGGGCCCGCCGCATGAGGTGTGTTTTCCCGAGGCAGTCGGCTGCAAATTCCAGGTCGAGTAGGCCGGACGAGCGTGTCATGCCCGATCAATGCACCGCACAGCCGAACAGGGCCTCCCTTTTGATGATGTCAAAGACCTCCCATGCACCTTCCGGCGAACGCAAATTCGTGTAGATGGTCGCCTTTTGAGGGCGGTTGACCTGAACGTCGTGACGGATGCGATTCAGGTCGGCGCCTACATGCGGAGCGAGGTCTACCTTGTTTACGATAAGGAGATCGGCCTGGAGCATTCCAAGCCCCCGCTTGCGCGGGATGTCGTCGCCTGCGGCGCAGTCGATCACGAAGATCCAATAGTCCACGAGTTCCGAAGAAAATGTCGCGGCCAGATTGTCTCCGCCGCTCTCGATCAGGATCAAATCGAGCGAGTTGTCGCGTTCCAATGCATCGGCGGCCTGAATGTTGACTGAAGGGTCCTCGCGGATCGCGGTATGAGGGCACGCGCCGGTTTCAACGCCGATGACCAGCGTTTCTTCGATGAGGCCGCTTGCCTTGACCCGCATCGCGTCCTCCAGAGTCACAAGATCGTTGGTGATGACCGCAGGCTTCAGTCCCGCCTCATGGATGAGGGGCAGGAGACACTCGATTAGCCTCGTCTTCCCGGAGCCCACCGGACCACCGATGCCGATGCGAACGGCTTTTGCGGACATGACACTCTCCTATTTCAACGTTAAAGGGCGCCAAGCGGCACCTTGCTGGCCGGAAGCGACGTGCAGTGCTCACCGATCCGGCCGAGCGGTGCATCGGCAAAACCAAGGTTACTTGGCGGTAACCCATAGATGGATTCTTGCGGTAGCACGCAATCATCGTATCCGAGGACTACCGCCGAGTTGAGAAGCTTTTCACCGTCGCATTCGACGATGCCGTTCACTAGTTGCATACCCAGCCGGTTGGCGGCACGACACCATGCCTCGGTCGACGGTCTTGCCGAAATCAGTTCCGCCAGCAATCGCGCCTCAGCACGTGTCTGACAGAAATAGCGAGTATCACACAGCTCCCACAATACCATAAGATTGGCAGCAACCTTTTCCATAAACGTAATGCTGCGCGTTACATTCATCTCGTGGGATCAAACTGGTTCGATCAAAATGTCTGAATCCGTCCATACATTTTTGAACGAATGCCAATTCTGCCTTGGGTTACGAAACCCCTTTACTCGAGGGTGATAACAAACGTTACCACGTAGCAAATTCAACATTGGCAGTACCGGCAGATCTTCCATGATCTTTGCATTGGCCTGTCGATATAGCTGGCCTCGTTGATCATCGTTCTGGGTTCGTCGGGCTTTGTCCAGCAAATCATCTGCGACCAGATTGGAGTAATATCCTGCATTGAATCCAAACGGCGAACTGTTCCTGGAATGAAGTACCTGCTCCAGCCAGACGTCGCAGGACATACCCCAGCTCATCTGCGAGACACCGGCGCCATCCGGCAAACCGGATCGCCATTCGTTGCAATAAGAAATCCAGTCTTCTGTCCACACAAACTCTGCACCACACCCAATCTCCGCAAGACTCTTCGCCAGATACTCGCAAATCTGAACGGAATGCCCGGACCCAGCTTTTGCCGACATGATGCGCAATCGCCAGCCCGAGGGGACGCTAGCTTCCGTCAGTAGCTGCCGGGCACGCTTCGGATCGTATTCATAAGGAAAATTGTAGTCCGCATCGAAGGCTGGCGAAGCGGGCGGCAGCATGCCGGGAGCGGCGGCGGTGTGTCCGCTGAAGAAGTCATTGCTTAGCTTCTCCCGATCGATTGCGTGGGCGATGGCGTGACGCACGCGGACGTCGCTCAGGACGGGATCGCGCATATTGAAAATGAAGTACCAGATATAGGGTACCTGGCCTTCTAGGACGACGAAGCCGCGCCGCACCAACTCGTCGAGATTGCTCCCCTCGAGGCCGTAAGCCACGTCGGCTTCGCCGTCGAGCAAGGCCCTATAGCGGTCTTCAAGTCTCGGATACGGCCTGAACTCGATCGCGTTGAGCTTAGATCTCCCTCCCCAGTAGTCCTCGTTCCTGCTCAGCCGAACGCCGCTGCCGAAGGGCGTTGAAAAGCGACTGTCGAACCGAAACGGACCGGTTCCTGGGGCAAGGTCCGCAATTCCCGAATTACCGTGCTGTTTCAGTGCCTGCGGGCTGATGAAGACATGAGCGCCCGGGGCGTCCTCCTGCGTCATGTAGCGGAGGAATTCAGGGAAGGGCTCCTTCAGGGTAAGCAGGATCGTGAGCGGCCCCAAAACCTCAACGGATTTCAGCGCTTCGAGACCGATCCGGTTGTAGTCCGCTGCCACAGGCGAATACTGCGGCGCCTCAAGGTTCCACATGCGTTCTATGTTGAACCGCACAGCCTCCGCATCGAACCGGCTTCCATCGTGGAAACGCACACCCTCCCGCAAGCGGAATAGATATTCCAGCCCGTCGCCGGAGATCTCGACCGAAGTGGCAAGAGCGGGGATAAGCCGCGTCGGACTGGCTGCCTCATCCTCCAGATCGTCTTCGTATAGGCTCTCAAATACCTGCTGAACAACCCTCCCCGTATTCCAACCGCCAAAAGAGGCGGGCGGATCGATCGCGTCCACCTCCCAGTCGAGAGCGACTCGAAGAACAGAGTCGCGGGCGTTTCTAGATGCCGTCATGGTGCTTCCTTCGAATCGATATTGAAATTCGGATCGCTCTACTCCGACCCGCAGGCCAGAACCTGATCGGCGACCTTGGTCATCGACGTGCGTCCCTCCAGAGACCAGCGCCGGATGCACTGATACGCATGCTCTTCCTGATCGATCGCTCCGCAGCGAGATGCCGGACCGCATTATTCACGACGCGCCGCGACCGCAGGGTCTCTTCCAACTTGGCGATCTTGCTGTTCTGTCGGCGTTCGAACCGGTAGCGCGAACTTGCAACCGTCGAGGCCGAGCACCTCCGCGCGAAGCCGTTCCGACGCGGATGACCAGTGTCTCTTCGAGAGCCGCTCGCATTGAGCCGCATGGCATGCTCCAGTGTCACAAGGTCGTTGGTGATGGCCGCGAGCTTCAGTCCCGCACTATGCATCAGGGGCAGTAGACGCTCGAATAGCTTGGTCTTCCGGCAGCCTACCGGACCACCGATGCCGATGCGAACGGCCTTTGCGGACATGAATCTCTCCTATTTCAACGTATAAAGGACGCCAAGCGGCACCTTGCCGGCCGGAAGGGACGTGCAGTGCTCACCGTCGACTTCGACTCTGTAGGTTTCCGGATCTACCGTTACTTTCGGGGCCTTGTCATTCCAGAGCATGTCTCTCTTCGAGAGCTTTCGGGTTCCGGACACCGGCAGGCAACGTGCGCGCAGCTCCAGCTTTCCGGCCACATCGCGGTCTATAGCTCGCTGAGACATGAAACGAACCGAAAGCGACTGCGCAGCGCGCCCGAACCAGCCCCATTGCGGACGGTAACGCAACGGCTCGCAGCAATTCAGGGAGGCGTTCGCCTCACCCATGACCGCCATCACCGGAAAGCCCGACTTGAAGACAGCCTCCGGTTTGACGCCGAACAGCCCCGGCTTCCAGAACACGAGATCGGCCAACTTGCCCGGTTCGAGCGAGCCGACATATTTCTCCACACCGAACATGCGCGCGGGGTTGATGGTGTATTTGGCGATGAACCGTTTGATGCGGGTGTTGTCGTTGCCGCGGCCGCTGTCCTCGGGGAGAGCGCCCCGCTGCGCCTTCATGCGGGATGCGGTCTGCCAGGTACGGGCGATGGTTTCTGCGATCCGTCCCATTCCCTGGGAGTCCGACCCTATGGCGCTGATGGCGCCGATATCGTGCAGCACACCTTCGGCCGCGATGGTTTCGTGGCGGATCCGAGATTCGGCAAAGGCGACATCCTCCGGCAATCTCGGATTGAGGTGATGGCTAACCATCGCCATGTCGAAATGCTCGTCGAATGTATTGACCGTGTAGGGGTTGGTCGGGTTGGTCGACGAAGGCAGGACGTTCTCGAAGCCGCACACCTTAATGATGTCGGGGGCATGGCCCCCGCCGGCACCTTCCACGTGGTAGGCGTGAATGGTACGGCCGTCGATTGCCTTCAAGGTGCGCTCGAGGAACCCAAACTCGTTCAGCGTGTCGGTGTGCAACTGAATTTGCACGTCCGCCTCGTCAGCAGCCACCAGTGCTGAATGGATCGCGGCGGTTGTGGCGCCCCAATCCTCGTGAATTTTCAGCCCTGCGGCGCCTGCCTCGAGCTGCTCGATCAGGGGCTTTTGGCTGTCTGAGGCCGCCTTTCCGAAGAAGCCGAAATTAAGCGGGAACGCCTCGGCTGCCTGGAGCATATATCCGAGGTTCACAGTGCCGGTGGAGGCGATCGGAACAGTGGTAGCGCCCAGTCCGCCGCCGAACAGGGTGGTGATGCCGCTGGCCAGCGCCTCTTCGCACTGACCCGGATCTATGAAATGGACGTGGCAGTCAACGCCGCCGGCCGTGACTATCAGCCCCTCCGCCGCGCGAACGTCCGTGTTGGTACCGACGATCAGTTTCGGGTCCACCCCGTCCATTATCCGGGGGTCACCCGCCTTGCCGATGCCGGCGATCAGGCCGTCTTTGATCCCTATATCGGCCTTGATGATGCCGAGGACCGGATCGATGATCGTGGCATTCGTTATCACCAGATCGAGTGCACCGTCTGCCGCAGTGATGTGGCCATGACAGCCGGTGCCCACTCTCAGGGTTTTTCCAGCCCCGAAGACGAGTTCGTCGCCCGGAACCAGGAGATCCCGCTCGACTTCCGCCCAGAGATCCGTGTCCCCAAGACGGACCCGGTCTCCCGTCGTCGGCCCGTACAGCTCGACATATTGGCGGCGCGACAGCATCTTAGCCATGGTCGGCTCCCCTGAACCCTTCGGCTGCTGCGCGTGCAACCGCCCTGCGCTTCACCTCCGGGTTGTCCAAGTCACCATTGGTCAGGTTGTTAAGCCCTTCGACGCGCCGCTCGCCGCCGATTGCGACAAGGTCGACGGTCTTCTCGTCCCCCGGCTCGAACCGGACCGTCGTTCCCGCCGGAATGTCGAGACGGAAGCCAAAGGCTGCGGCCCGGTCAAACTCCAGTTCGGGGTTTACTTCGAAGAAGTGGAAATGGGAGCCGATCTGAATGGGGCGGTCGCCAAAGTTGCGAACAACTACCCGCGTCGTCGCACGACCGACATTGATCTCTATTCCTTCCTTCGCCAGGCGATAGCCGCCTGGTTTGTCCTCCTCTTCGGTATTCTGCGGCAGGCCGAGGGGGTCGTGGACACAAACGAGCTTCTGACCGTCCGGAAACATCGGCTCGACCATCAGCATTTCCAACAGCGGCACGACGCCGGGTTGGACTTCCTCAGGCTGCAGTATAGTGCGGCCAAAGGCCATCAATTCCGAGACCGAACTCCCTCGTCTGGCCTTTTCGTGGATTGCATCGGCGATTACCGCTCTGGCCTCCGGTAAATTCAGCGGTATGCCGTCGGCCAGGCGGCGCCGAGCCATCTGCGCCGCCGCGAAAATCAGAAGTCTGTCGCTTTCCCTGTTGGTCAGATACACGAGATGCCCTCGCCCTTTTTCTAGTCGTTTTCGGATGATCAGAGGCTTATGTGAGCCGTGATCTTTTCGTGCGTATCCGCGTCCCGTGTGTTTCCGGATCCCGATATTTCGCCCTTATCCAGGAGGACATATCTATCGGAAACGGCGCGGGTGAACGGAATGTTCTGTTCAACCAGCAGAACGCCGAGGCCCGAGCGATCCCTCTCCGTCTTGATGATGTTCACTAGGTTGGAGATGATCGAAGGCTGCATGCCTTCGGTTATCTCGTCGATCAGCAGCACCTTGGCTCCGACGGAGAGGCCGCGTGCCATCAGGAGCATCTTCTGCTCGCCGCCACTGAGCGTGCCGGCTTTTTGCTGCAACCGCTGGAGGAGAAACGGGAAGCAACGGCCGATCGTCGCCTTTGCCTCGTTCCAGCCTGCCGAGCCACGCAACGCCAAGCGAATGTTTTCCTCGACCGTAAGGTCCTGAAATAACGCTTTTTCCTGCGGCACATAAGCCACGCCAAGCCGGGCAATCTGATGGGGCCGGGATTCGCTGATAGCATTCTGCGCCATCGACACGGAGCCTGAAAACTTCGGCAAATACCCCATGATCGACTTGAGAAGTGTACTCTTGCCCATGCCGTTCTTGCCGACCACGGCGACGATTTCGCCGCGGGCAATCGTCAAGTCCAGGTTCCGTACTACGGTCGCCTGTCCATATCCGCTGCTGAGACCATTCACAGCGAGCATTGCTTCCGTCATGATTCCATCTCTCCTCAGTGCCCCGACCCGGCATAGACCGACTTGACGAGCTCGGAATTCACGACCTCATCGACCGAGCCGTTAAGAACAATCCGACCTTGATGCAGAACGATCACCCGCGAAGAAATCTCGCGGACAAACTCCAGGTCGTGCTCCACGAGCAGAATGCAGAGTTGCTCCGCTTTGGCGAGTTCCGTCAGGATCGTTCCGATCAGCGTGCGCTCGGCTTTGGTGAGACCAGCCGTGGGCTCATCCAGGAGGACGACTTTGGGCTCGAGAGCCAACACCATTGCCAATTCGAGCGCCTGCTTCTTTCCGTGCGACAGCACTTGCGCAGGCACGTTCAGATCGCTGTGAAGACCCGTGGCCCTGACGACGCGCATGGCAGAGGGCGGCAGACTGCAAACACCGGATTTTTGCCATTTCGACAAAGGATCCAGGCGCGCCCGGGCAATCTGGAGGCACTCGCCGACCGTCAAAGTGTCAAAAACGTTGGCCGTCTGGAACTTGCGGCCGACTCCGAGACGCACGCACTCTTCAGGCGGACGATGACCGATATCCTGGCCAGCGACCGAAATCGTGCCGCCGCTGCGCTTCGAGCCGTCGGCGATGCAGGTCATCAGGGTCGTCTTGCCGGCGCCGTTGGGCCCCACGAGACTGACGATCTCGCCATAGGTAGCTTCGAAATCGATGCCGGACAGAACCTCCAGGCTGCCGAATCGCTTCTCGACCCCGCTCACCGCAAGCGCCGGTCCGCTGGACCCAGCCGCAATGTGGTTATGTTCGCTCCTGCTCGCTTTGCGCAGCTGGAGCTGAGAGTATGGATGCGGCTGGGCTTTGCCGGTGCGACCACGGAACCAGTTTGCGGCCTGAGAAATTAACGGCAGGATACCGCGCGGCAAGGCTACGATAACGGAAACAAAGACTATTCCGATGACAAGCTTCCACACGAAGGGAAAATCGCCCTGCAACTGCGCACTGGCATAGTCAATGATGATCGTTCCGATCACCGGGCCAAACAGCGTGCCGCGCCCGCCCAATGCTACCCAGATCAGAAGCTCCGTTCCGAACGTGAAGCCGGCGATTTCAGGAGCAACGACCATCGTGTAGTTGGCGTACATCCAGCCGGCGATCGCGCCAATTGCGGCACAGATCAGAAAAATCACCTTTTTGATGTTCGAGGTGTTCAAGCCAAGATACTTGCACCGCTGCTCGTTCTCGCGGATCGCGATCAGAAGCCGTCCCGCGTCGCTGCGTGTGTACATCCAAGCCGCTGCCGTCAGGACTACCAGCCAGACGCCGACCACCCAGAACCACCCTTCGGAGCTCAGGGGAATAGTGTCGAAGCCAGTCAGGCCGCTGCTGGAGCCGGTGTAGGTTCCGCCGGAAAACAGAAGCTGGGTGACAATGATCGGCAGGACGAGGGTGATCACCGACGCATACAGCGCCGACGCGCCATGCCAGAAGGCCAGGAATGCCACCAAGCCGGCGAGAGCGACCGCGACCGCGATACCAATCAGGAGGGCGGCGAAGGCAAATTCAGCCGAAAAGCCGCCGTAGGTGAAAACCAATGCCGTCGCGTAGGCGCCGGCCGCAAAGAATGCCGACTGACCGAAGGTCAGAACTCCGAGGTAGCCCCAGAGGATGTCGACCGACAGTGCGATCGTCGCATAAATCATCGATCTCACGAGGACGTTCACGGAATAGGCGTCCATAAAAAATGGCGCGGCGCCGACGCCGATCAGAACGATCGAAGCGACGATCACCATCCTTGTCAGCGGGGGAACCTGGGGTCGTGGAACGGAAGTGCTTCCCAATTCCTTAACGTTCGCATCACTCATAAGAAAACCCCTGCGGACGGATACGGAGGACGACAGCAGCCAGGGCGGCGATCGTCATGCCGCCGAGGACCGGCCCGAAATAATTGCTCACGAGGACTTGGGCGCCGCCCAGCACAATGCTCGCGACAGCCAGGCTATAGAGCGAGGAACCCGATACGAGCACGAGCATGAAGGCGCTGATCAGCCAGGCGACGCCCATGTTCGGATCGACGCTGGATAGGGGCGTTATCAGAGCTCCCGCCACCGCCGCCAACCCGGAGCCGAGGGTGAACGTGACGGAGCGGACAAGTCCGCTGTTGATACCGAGCCCGCGTGCGAGGTCCTCGTTCATGATAACCGCGCGTGTGGATAGGCCTAGCGAGGTACCCCGGAGCGCCAGCGTCAAGCCGACCCCGAGCAGCAGCGCAAGGGCGATCAGGATCAGCCTATAGGTCGAATACGGCTCCCCAAGGATGCTGATTACGCCCCTGATCGGAGGTTCGGCGAAATGAACGCCCCGATCAAAAACCAACGTGATGATCTGCCCGATGATGATACTCAGGCCCCAAGTCGCCAGAATTGCATCGAGGGGACGATTGTAGAGCGAGCGTACGACGACACGCTCCATGCCGAGACCGACGATACCACCGAAGATCGCAGCCAAGGGTATACCGACCCAGGGACTTACCCCCATCGCGGTGGCCATGACCGCAGCATAACCGCCGAGCGTCATCAATGCGCCATGCGCGAAGTTGATCAGTTTCATAACGCCGAATACAAGAAGCAATCCCAAAGACACGATGTATAAGATTGCTGCAGTTGTTATGATATCAAGTAGTACCGGAACCATCTAAGTCTCCGACTCCTCTGTGGCGTGCTGTATTGATCTCTTGCGTGATCGATGACGAAAAGGCGGTTTCGTACATGACCGCGTCTGGCGGATCAACACAGCATCGCCACTATTGGTTGGTCAGCAGAGGCAGGCGGCGGAAAGCGCCGCCTGTTCTGATCACAGATTGGGGCACTGCTCGCCCGGGTCCACGTTGGGCTGGGACTTGATGATCGTGGTGTCGCCCTGAGCATTGACCTGCGCGAGATACATCGTCAGCGGAGCATGACGTTGCTTCGACATTTGTATGGGGCCTCTAGGACCATCAAAACTTACTTCGCTCAGAGCCTTTACGACGGCGTCCGTGTCCACTGTGCCGGCTTTTGCTACAGCTAGAGCATAGAGATGAACGGCGTCATAATTCGGGACCGAGAGTTCACTTGACGTTTTTGTCTCTGCGCCGAATTTATCATTTAACGCTTTTAAGAACTGCGCATTTTTCTCAGAATTGATGCCTGTGTAGTACGTGCCGCCGAGATAAATTCCTTCCCCATCCGACCCTAGGGTCTTTGCAGTACCTTCATCCAGTGCGTAGCTGCCATAGTTGGCGGTGATGCCGGCCGCCCGTAACTGCTTTGTGAACGTCACATTTGGCGCGCCTGCCGCAGTGGAAGTTATGATGACATCTGGATTGGCCTCGCGGATCTTGCTAACGGTCGCCGTCCAATCACTGGCGTCGATCGGATTATATTCTTCTCCGACGACCATCCCACCTTTCTCTGTGACATAATTGTTGGTATCGCCAAGAAGACCTCGGCCGAAGGCATAGTCGTTTCCAACTAGGAAGAATGTCTTCGCGCCTAGATCCTTCATGAAGTAGTCAACCATGAGGGACACCACTTGCTGTGGCACCCAGGCGTTGATGTGCTGATACTTGTTACAGGAACCTCCTTCATAGAAGGAAGTATAAATGTACGGGATCTTTCCCCTAGTGATGATCGGCAGGCCAGCGTTTCTGGCCGCGCTCGGCTCCGATGAAATTATAACGTCGACTTTTTTTTGATACACGAGAGAGTCGTACGCCTTTTGAGCTCCTGCAGCACTGGATGCACTGTCAGCAAGTTCAATAACAAGCTTTCTGCCCAACACCCCCCCTGCGTCGTTGATTTCAGAGACTGCAAGCTCCGTCGCCTGAATAACCGCGGGAGCCGTGATGCTGTTTGCACCGCTCAATCCGATTGGAATGCCCAACACGATCGGCTCGTCTTGCGCAACTGCGCTCCCGGTCAATAGGGCAGTTACGGCAAGCAACACGGAAATCTTCTGCATAGATGGTTTCATTTGCGTTCCCCTTGTGATTTTTTTGCCCGCTCAAAGCGCCAGCTGACACCGTTTCCGTTGAGCAGACGGCAGCCGTCGGCCAGATGAAATGATGTCGATAAATTTGAGAGTGCTGGCGAAACTGCGCGCTGGCAGGAATGTATCCTGAGCGTGGCACGTGGTACCAGATTGCGGATGGCTATCCCGCCACCCATTTGGAACGCTCGCACACATGCAACATGACGTCAATATCGGTAGTGTCTCAGTTTGAATTATATGGGCCGAATCCAACCGGCTGGCGGTCGGTAAGCATCTGGTCGCGGGATCGGTTTGCCTGACCGTCCAATCAACGGGTCGTCAAAGACACAACGCTCCAAGTCGGCCATTGTTAGCTCAAAGTGAGTGTCGGCATAAGTGATCAGCTTCTCCGGCACCTTATTCGAGGGGGGCGCTACGCCAACGAGATACTTGTTCGGGAACCACGATTTGAGCATTTTCGCCGTGGCGGCTTGATCTGAATCCGAGCTGAGTATGTAGGCACAGTCATATACGTTGTCGTGCGCATCCCGGATGAGATGGAGGGCGAGGTTTATATCGGTTTGCTTCTCCTGACGCTTCCCTGAGTCGGGATCAATGACGTGATGCCCCTCAACGATATCGACCCCCACCGCGCGAAGGGCTGTGTTGAAGGTTCGATGCCTCGATTTAACGTCTTCCGGCTCATCTGGAACGGCTGTGAAAAAGCAAACCTTCACTGAGATAGTGCCATGCCTTGCGCAGATCAGACGCCCCAACCGGCGAGACACTACCTCAATATCCAATGACGGTTCCGTGTCGTTAATTTTGAAGCAATCACAGGATAACGGCTGCGTCGGTTCATCTGACGGTGACAGATCGGAAATCGCTGATTGGCCTGACGCAGCCAAGGCGCGCGTCGCGCCGCCGAGACGCTCGGGTTCGAACTGTCCGCAAATGAAGGTCGGCTTGCCGCGCGCGAGAATCGCGACCTGGGAAGCAGGCGTTGGAGACTTTAATGTTTCGTATCGGTGAGAAACAGCGCAACCGCCATTGCCCGATTGCGGACGCCGAGCTTGTCGTACAGGTTCTTGAGATGGTACTTGACCGTGTTCTCCGAAATGCCCGTCCTGGTCGCAATCTGCAGATTGGTCCAGCCATTGGCGAGCACAGCGAGCAATTCTAGTTCGCGCGGCGTCAGGCGTGACAACGGCGTTTCGTTGATTTTGGATACGTCAATGAAGGGAATGCAGATGCGGCCGTTTGCGACCGCAGCAAGCGTGTCGAACAGAATGCCGGGATCGTCGAACTGATAGCAGAAGCCGTGCGCACCGAGGCGTACGCACTGCTTCAGTATGCCTATGTCGTGATCATTGCAGAAGATGACCACGCGCGTCGCGCACTGCCGGCGACGAAGTTCGATCAGCAGTTCGCCGGCATCCATGTCGGATAGTTTCCAGCCGACGATTGCTATGTCGAAGGCCCTCTGCGGTTCCTCCACGGCTTTCAGAAACGCCTTGCCGCTATGGATGCCGGCGGCGAAGTCGAAACGTTCGTCGCGGCTGATCATGTCGCGCAACGCTGAGATCACCAGCTGATTACGCTCGGCAATCAGCAGCCTTTTCGGCCGTGTCGGCTTTTTTACGTCGCCGCCATGCATCGATCAACCGTAAGCTTCGAGGGCAAACGCCCGCCCGGCCGCACGCGAGGCCGATGTGACGGTGTTGGCCATCAAGAGCGCAATCGTCATCGGTCCCACGCCGCCGGGGACGGGCGTTATGGCGCCTGCCTTTGTGGCGGCTTCTTCATAAGACACGTCCCCGACCAGGCGCGTCTTGCCGTTGCTGCCGCCGGAAATACGGTTGATGCCGACGTCGATCACGGTCGCGCCGGGCTTGATCCAGTCCGCCTTGATCATTTCAGGTCTACCAACAGCCGCAACAAGGATGTCGGCGCTTCGGCACAGCTCCGGCAGGTTCTTGGTGCGGCTGTGGGCGATGGTCACGGTGGCATTGGCGTGGAGCAGGAGATTGGCCATCGGCTTGCCGACTATGTTGGAGCGTCCGACGATTACGGCGTTGAGGCCCGACAGATCACGGCCGTGCTCGCGCTCGATCAGAATCATCGAGCCGGCCGGCGTGCAGGGCACGAAGGCGGTGTCGAGTTCGCCCGTGCCGAGCTTGCCGACATTGATGAAGTGGAACCCGTCGACGTCCTTTTCCGGAGCGATCGTCTGGATGATGCGGCCGGAATCGATGTGGTCCGGCAGGGGCAACTGCACCAGGATCCCGTGGATTGCAGGATCGGCATTGAGCTTTTCGACTAGCGCGACCAACTCTTCCTCGGTAGTGTGCGTCGGCAGTGCATCCTCGGTCGAATGGAAGCCGCACTCCTTGGCCTTCTTGCCTTTGGACGCGACATAGACCTTGCTGGCCGGATCCTGGCCGACTATGACGACAGCGATACCTGGAACTACACCGGTTTCCGCGGTCAGCTGCTGGGCGGCCACTTTGAGCCTTGCAAGCACATCCGCTGCAGCCGCATTGCCGTCGATTATCTTTGGCATGTCCAAACTCCTTCGGTCTGCCTTGCTCAGCTAAGGCCTTCGATGTCGCCGTTTTCGTTGAGGAGTATCTTCTCGGAGGAGGGCGCCTTGGGCAGGCCGGGCATGGTCATGACGTCGCCGCAGATGGCGACGACGAAGCCGGCGCCGGCCGACAGCCTGACTTCGCGCACCGGCACGGTGTGGCCGGTCGGCGCGCCGCGCAGGTTCGGATCAGTCGAGAAGGAATACTGTGTCTTGGCCATGCACACCGGCAAATTGCCGTAGCCGGCCGCCTCCCAGGCATGGAGTTGGTCGCGCACGCTCTTGTCGGCGATCGCTTCCGAGCCGCGATAGATGCGCTGTACGATGGTGTTGATCTTCTCGAACAGCGGCATGGCGTCGGGATAGAGCGGCGCGAATTGCGACGCGCCGGACTCGGCGAGCGCCACCACCTTATGCGCGAGATTCTCGATGCCGGCCGAGCCTTGCGCCCAGTGCTTGCACAAGATCGCCTCTTCGCCCATTGAGGCGACGTAATCCTTCAACGCCTGGATTTCGGCTTCGGTGTCCGAGTGGAAATGGTTGATCGCAACCACCGCGGGCACGCCGAACTGCCTGACATTCTCGATATGGCGGCCGAGGTTGGGACATCCCTTCCTGACGGCCGCGACGTCTTCCGTGCCGAGATTTTCCTTCTTGACGCCGCCATTCATCTTCATGGCGCGAACCGTCGCGACGATGACCGCGGCGGCCGGCTTCAGCCCGGCCTTGCGGCATTTGATGTCGAAGAATTTTTCCGCCCCGAGATCGGCGCCGAAACCGGCTTCGGTGACGACATAGTCGGCGAGCTTCAGCGCCGTCGTGGTGGCGACCACCGAGTTGCAGCCATGCGCGATGTTGGCGAACGGGCCGCCATGCACGAAGGCCGGATTGTTCTCCAGCGTCTGCACCAGATTGGGCTGCATGGCGTCCTTCAGCAGCACCGACATCGCGCCCGGCGCCTTGATGTCGCGCGCGAAGACCGGGGTCTTGTCGCGGCGATAGGCGACGATGATGTCGCCGAGCCGCTTCTCCAAATCCTTGAGATCCTTGGCCAGGCACAGGATCGCCATGACCTCCGAGGCAACGGTGATGTCGAAGCCCGCTTCGCGCGGATAGCCGTTGGCGACGCCGCCGAGCGAGCAGATGATCTCGCGCAGCGCCCGGTCGTTCATGTCCATGACCCGCCGCCAGACGACGCGCCGGGTGTCGATGCCGAGTTCGTTGCCCCAATAGATGTGGTTGTCGATCAGCGCCGAAAGCAGGTTGTGCGCCGAGGTGATGGCGTGGAAGTCGCCGGTGAAGTGCAGGTTCATGTCGTCCATCGGCACCACCTGCGCCAGGCCGCCGCCGGCCGCGCCGCCCTTCATGCCGAAGTTCGGCCCGAGCGAAGCCTCGCGGATGCAGACGATCGCTCGTTTGCCGATACGGTTCAGCCCGTCGCCGAGGCCGACCGTCGTCGTCGTCTTGCCTTCGCCGGCCGGGGTCGGGTTGATCGCGGTCACCAGGATCAGCTTGCCGTCGCTGTTTCCCCTGACCGATTTGATGAATTCCGCCGACACCTTCGCCTTGTCGTGGCCATAGGGCAGGAGGTGTTCGGTCGGAATGCCGATCTTGGCGCCGATCTCCTGGATCGGCTTCTTTTTCGCAGCACGCGCAATCTCGATGTCGGACTTCACTTCGAACATGTTTCCCTCCGGAACGGTGTTCGATCCGGCAGCGCCGGATCGCGATGGGTTTAAAAGACGCGGCGGCCGCTGGCCTGCGGCACGGAAGGCGGAGGCCACCGTTTTCGCCATCAAAAGCGTGATCGTCATCGGTCCGATGCCGCCAGGCACGGGCGTCAGCGAACCGGCTTTTTGCCAAGTGGTTCGACCTGCTTTGACGAAGCAAAATTGCGGCCGATATCCCTCGCCCGCAGTTGCGATCAGATGAGGCCGGCCGAAATGCCCAGCCCCAAACCAGCCACGGCCCCACCTGTCAGTCTGACAAGCGGCGAGCCACCAAATGCTGCGATCCCTGCGCCAAACACAATCCCTGCAGCGTTGAGCAGTGCCGTCGTCAGCACGAAACCTAGCGCGTAGCCGGTGACGCTGCCATCAATTGGCATTTCGGCAACATGGGCGTGACCGTGAAACACGGCAAAGAATCCGGTGATCGCGAGTGCGACGCCGGCAGGAACGTTGGGAGCGATCAAAATCATGGCTCCGATCACGATGACGGAGAGGACTATTCCGATCTCGACGGCCAACAGATCGATGCCGCCAACGCTGAGCGCACCCCCGAAGACCATCATTCCCAGGAAAGCAGCCGGCAGGAGCCAACGGAGACGGCCGCCGAACAGGTATCCGAGCAGGCCCACGGCCGCCATGGCAAGAACATGGTCCAGACCGCCAAGCGGATGGGAAAGACCGGCGGCAATCCCATGTGCCTGGCCGGTTCCGGGATGAGCCTCGGCGGTCGTCGCGGCCGCAAGTGATAATGCAGTCATCAGAAGGAATCTGGTCATAGGTCTTCTCCGATTGGAGGAAGGAAAACCGTGCCGGTTGACAGCTTCCCCAGCTGATGGGGAAGCTTTCAACACCTGGATTAGGCGAAGTTCTTGGTGCGGGTGTCGCCGGGATCATACAGCGGCATCACCGACAGCTTCGCACCCGCTCGTTTGCCATTCCCCAGCACGACCGCAACGTCCAGACTCGGAACCGCGTGGGCGGGATTGACATAGGCCATGGCGGTTCCGCGCTTTCTGGTGGGCGAAAAGGATCCGCTGGTGACCACTCCGATCTCGCGGTCGCCGACAACTATCTTGTCGCCGGTTTCAGCCACATCGCCGGACGGAATGTCGAGCCATACCATCCGGCGGGTAACCCCTTCGTGGACGATTCGCTGCAAGGCCGCCTTGCCTATGAAATCCTCTTTTCCAAACTTCACGGCAAAGCCGATGCCGGCTTCGAAGGGATTGGTGCGGCGATCATGGTCCTTGCCGACCAAAAGATATCCGGCTTCCTGACGGAGGCTCTCCAGAGCGGCTTGAGCACATGGAACAATGTCGTGGGGCTTGCCGGCCTTCATGACCAGGTTCCAGATGGTCGGCCCTTCACTTGAGGCGAAATGGAGCTCGAAACCGGCTTCGCCCGTGTAGCCCATGCGCGCAATGATGCACTCGATGCCGGAGATCTTTGCCGGCCGGAAGCGATAATAGCCGATGGTCGACAGGTCGATGTCTGCCAGCTGCTGCAGCACGCGATTGGCCTTCGGCCCCTGCAGCGCAAGCGTTGTATGCTTATCGGTCACGTTGGTGGTGGTCACGTTGTACGACTTCGCCTGCTTGGATATCCAGACGTAGTCGTCTTCCGAACCACTGATGATCATGTACTTGTTATTGTCCAGGCACCAGATCGTGCAGTCGTCGATCATCTGACCGTCTTCGTCACACATGGCGGTGTATTGCACGGAGCCGATCGTCTTCTTGGAATAGTCGTTTGTCGCGAGCATCTGGATGAACCGAAGCGCATCGGGTCCTTCGACAACGAATTCGCCCATATAATCCAGATCACACAGAGAGACGCTCTCGCGAGTACCCAAGTGTTCCCGGGAATGTCCTGCGCTGTACTCCCAAGGAAGGTAGTAGCCGAACAACTCGATCATTTTGGCCCCATACTCAAGGCCGCTTCCGTAAAACGGAGTCTTCTTCATGGCGCGTTTCTCCTCCTAGTGCGCAAAACAAAAAAAGCCCCCGACGGCGCCATCGCGCCAGTCGGGGGCTTCAAATACCCCAATTCCGATGCAGCTAGCCCGCTGCATCACCTTTCTTATTTTCTTGTCCCGAGTTGTGTCAAGGCATTTATCAGGTGAAGTGCCCGCCGACAAAACAGCCATTCATGCGCAATTTTCTGCAAGAAACGGACCGGCCTGTTATTGGCGATGCGGAACTCAACGCCGCCCGCGCCCACATGGACGTCCAGCCACGCTTTACACACATCGATGCCGACATAGACTGGCGTCATCGTGTTCGGTTCGGACAATGCCTTGCCTTGCATGCAGGACTTGCTCCCCATCATCTGTTCAGGACCAGCGCGAGGAAGGATGGACCAAGCTCACCCACGGTGCTTGCCAAAGGGGGCGCGCAGCCAAATTCCCCCCTTGCGAAGACGTCTACATCCACCTGCTTAGCCCAACACACCGGCCACGCGGACGCGGAAGCATGCCGCGACGTCGATTATCAGGTACATCGATCTCAACCGGGTCCAACTGGACGAGGCCTGGCATGACCCACAACGCAATGGTTTCCGGCTTTGTTGATAGTCTTCAAGATCCGCGCACGCCATATATCTCGCCAAAGCGCCTGTCGAAGTCTCTTGGTGACAGGCGTTCACCGCAACATTCTCCGCAATCCTTCGTCGGAGCGCCTGCAGGGCAGAATGCGGGAGACGGTGAAGGTGATTTCGGCTGCAACGGAACTCACCGGCGACAACGAAGGGCGATCTACTGGTATCGCAACGAGCCGATCGTCGACTATGGCCATCGCACAGCAGCCGAGCTCGTCGCAGAAGGTCATACCGAGGCGGTTCTGGCTTTCATCCGGGATCTCGAGAATGGGGCGAGCGGGTGAAGTCTGCGACCCACAGCATGTTCGGCGCCGAGACATGGAACTGGCGGTTGACGTGGTCGAGAGGGCAAGGTGCGGCCTTGTCGCTCACCGTAGTGCGGATCGGCTTGCCGCGGATAATGCCTTCGAGGCCCATGGCTTTCATCAGGCGGGCGACCGTGCAACGGGCGACATCGAAGCCCAACTGCCGCCAGACCTTGCGAACGCCGTAAACGCGGAAATTCGCATCGAACACGCGTCGGACCTCATCCTTCAAAGCCTCATCCCGCTTTGCCCGAGCCGACAGCCGGGAGGGATCGATACGCTTGGCGACATGGTCGTAGTAGGTCGACGGGGCGATCGGCAACACCTTGCAGATCGGCTCGACCCCATGCGCCTCGCGGTGATCGTCGATGAACGCGAACATGGCTTGAACTGGCGGTCGAGCTCCGCCTGGGCATGTGTGGATGCCCCCGTGAGTGCAAGTGGCTTTCGAACGGTTTGGGTGCGTGATCGGGTGCGGTCATGTGTCAGGCCTCAAAGACGCGGCTCTCATCATGGCCGCTGGCCGGTATGGCGATGCGCCGGACGGGGTCACATCAAAATAGCGAGCTCGAAGCTCCTGCTCAGGCAATGACTTGCCCGCCCGCGATCTTGTCGATCATTTGCCCATACTGTTCCTCGACCTCCTCACACCCCCCAACGCCGGGGCAGTTCCGCTTGATCTTTGCGATCACGCGGCAGCTGCTACCGGACCCCGGTAATCTTCCTGCTTCGTCATCATGGCCCAGATGCCTCGTGCCATTTAGTTGGCGAGGGCGATCGCAACCAGCATTCTTGGCTTCTTTCCCAGCATTCGCGCGAGCCACGAACCCACCGGCGGTGCCGACCGGGCGCTCGCCTTCAGCACCGACATCGCGCCAATGATCAGCAGCCGGCGGATATCGCGCTGCCCCATCTTTGACGTTTTCCGAGGCGTGGTTTGTCACCCGTCGAGCACTGGCGCGGCACAAGCCCGAGCCAAGCCGCAAAGTCCCGACCGCTGCGGAAGGTTTGCATAGCCGGCGCGAACGTTTCCACCGCAACTGCCGTGATCGGTCCCACGCCTGGTATGGTCTGCAGTCGCCGAGTCGTCTCGGCCTGCCCGGTGGCCGAGCGCAGTTTCTTGTCGAGTTCGCCGATCTTTGTGTCGAGCGCGTCGATCTGCTCGAGAAAGAGCAGACCGAGGTCTCTCACCATCTCCGGCAGAAGGGATGTCTCGTCGGCGATGGCGTCCGCTAGGCGCTTCAAATGGGCTGGCCCTTGCGCCGCCACCACGTCATGCTCAGCGAGATGGCCGCGCATCGCATTGATCAACTGGGTGCGCTGGCGCACCAGCAGGTCGCGGGTACGGAACAGCATTGCCCGGGCCTGCTGAGCCTCGTTCTTCACGGCCACAAACCGCATGGTCGGGCGCGATGCCGCTTCGGCGATGGCCTCCGCGTCGGCGGCATCGTCTTCTGTCGCTTTACGAAGGGCTTCACGTAAATGGGTGGGATCAGGCGGACCGTGTGCCCAAGCTTCTCAATCTCGCGGCCCCAGTCGTGGGCCGTCGCGCAGGCTTCCATCGCTACGATGCAGGTTGGCTGAGCGCTGAGGAACAGCAGAAGCCGGTCACGGGAAAGCTTTTTCCTGAACGCCACAGAGCCATCGGTGACCGCCCCGTGCGTCTGGAATATCCGCTTTGCGAGATCGATTCCGATGATGCTAACCTCTGACATGGATGTCCTCTCCTCGCGTGATGTCTTTGAAGATCACACCTTGGCACATTGCGATGCCGTCGGGAGGGGGCATCCCCGCCATCAAAATACGCGCTCGCCTTGCGCAGGATCTCGTTGGCCTGCCGAAGCTCGCGGTTCTCGCGCTCCAAAGCCTTGAGCTTCGTCACCACGACCGGCGTCCTTACGATCCATCCCCTCTCGCCGCCTGCGGTCGTGATGGCCCGCTGTCGGCACCCCACTTTGGCCTTCAAACGCGGAAATGTCATAAGACAAGCGGTTCTGGTTTTCACTTAACCGGCAGAACCGCTCTAGAGCAGCATCTTGGTCAAAGACGTGTGGACGAGTGGAAAGTTCTCCCGACCAAAAGGATGCTTATATATACGAATTACAGATCAGGACATTGCTCGCCCGGGTTTACATTTTGCTCTGACTTAATAATATCCGTATCTCCCTGAGCATTAACCTGAGCGAGATACATTGTCAGAGGGGCATGACGCTGCTTCGACATTTGTACGGGACCTCTCGGGCCATTGTAGGTTACTTCGCTCAGAGCCTTTACAACGGCATCGGTATCCGTTGTGCCGGCTTTTGCCACAGCTAGAGCATAGAGATGAACGGCATCATATTGCGGGACCGAGAGTTCGCTCGCGGTCTTTGTCTCGGCTCCAAATTTGTCCTTTAATGCTTTTAGGAACTTCTCATTACTCTCAGAATTGATACTGGTGTAGTATGTGCCACCGAGATAAATACCTTCCGCATCAGCACCCAGGCTTTTTGCAGTGCCTTCATCGAGCCGCCCTTCTCCGTGATGTATTTGTTGGTGTCGCCTAGGAGACCACGGCCAAAGGCATAGTCGTTTCCGACCAGGAAAAATGTCTTGGCGCCTTTATCCTTTATAAAGGCGTCGACCATGAGGGACACCATCTGCTGCGGCACCCAAGCATTGATATGTTGATATTTGTTGCAGGACCCGCCCTCATAGAATGAAGTGTAGATATAAGGGATTTTTCCTCTGGTGATGATCGGCAGCCCAGCGTTTCTGGCCGCGCTCGGTTCCGATGAAATTATGACATTGACTTTCTTCTGAAACACAAGGGAGTCATACGCCTTTTGGGCGCCTGCGGCGCTAGATGCACTGTCGGCAAGTTCCATGGCGAACTTCCTATTCAACACTCCTCCCGCGTCATTAATTTCTGAAATTGCAAGATCCATTGCCTGAATCACTGCGGGAGCGGTGACACTGTTTGCACCACTTAGTCCGAGTGGAATACCCAACAAAATTGGATCGTCTTCAGCAACAGCTCCTCCCATCGAAAGTGCAGTTACAGCAAAAAAAACAGAGCTTTCTGTAGTGATGTTCTCATTGCGTTCTCCTTATAACCTTTCACCTCCTTCGAGGCTGCGACCAAATGCGGACAGCAGCCATCGCCGGGAATGAAATGATGTTTAGTTTTGAGAATGCTACGCGCCATACGACCGTGCTGGCAGGAAAACCTGCGGGTCGAACTTGACGCTGGTGTCACAGTGGCTAGCCCGCCACTGAAAGAGAAAGCTTGCACACAACCAAAATGACGTCAATATCGCTGACGTTGCCCCTGGGATGCCCTCGGTTTGAACTGGACTCCGTCGAAAGGAGACGCAGATTAAGAAGAGCCGGTTCACGAAAGACCAGATCATTGGCGTGCTGAAGGAGCACCAGGCGGGAATCCCGACGGCGGAATTGTGCCGCAAGCACGGGATCTCGGAGGCTACCTTCTACAACTGGCGCAGCCCCTATGGCGGCATGGAAGTGTCGGATGCGCGTCGGCTGAAGAGCCTTGAGGATGAGAACCGACGGCTGAGGAGACGTCGCGACGCTGAAGGAAGCGTTGGGAAAGTTCTGACGCCCGAGACAAGGAAGCGCTTCGTGACCTGGGCAATCAAAGAGAAGTGTTATTCGCAGCGGCGTGCCTGCGGTCTGGTCGGGCTCGCCCCGAAGACCTTCCGCTATGCGTCCCGACGGCCGGACGACACCGCCGTGCGCAAGGGGCTGAAGGAACTGGCGCTGGAACGGCGTCGGTTCGGCTATCGGCGGCTGCACATCCTGCTGCGGCGGGAGGGCCTCGACCTGAACCACAAGAAGCTGTTCCGTCTCTATCGCGAGGAACGGCTGACCGTGAAGAAACGCGGCGGCCGCAAGCGGGCCTTGGGCACACGAGCGCCTATGACATTGCCGCAGGGTCCGAAACCAGCGCTGGAGCCTGGACTTCGTGTCGGCCATGCTGACCGATGGCAGGCGGTTCCGGGTCCTGGTGGTGGTCGACGACTTCACCCGCGAGTGCCTGGCGCTCGTCGTTGACACATCGCTATCCGGCATGCGGGTGGCACGGGAACTCGACGCCATCGCCGAGGTCCGCGGCCGACCGCTGATGATCATCTCCGACAACGTCCTAAGAGACTGAATCATAATGAGCGTCGCCTTTTCAAGGCTTTGCGAGCCTACGGGTGAGCAGGCGGATATTTGCAATGAAGACCCATGCCTCGGCGGAGGCAATGGTTCGTTCGAAGTCCTTTGCCAGCCTTCGGCACCGGCCCAGCCATGCGAATGTGCGTTCCACCACCCATCGGCGCGGCAGAACCTCGAAGCCTTTGACGCTGTCCGAGCGCTTGATGATTTCCAGCGTGAACTTGCCAACCTTTTTCAGCGCCCCTTTCAGCTTCGGTCCGGCATAGCCGCCATCGGCAAAGACATGGCGCAGCCACGGCCAGCGTTTGAGGATCGATTTCAGGACGACGGGCGCACCGTCACGGTCCTGAACGTCGGCGGCGTGGATGACGAGACCGACCAGCAGGCCGAGTGTGTCGACAACGATATGCCGCTTGCGGCCCATGACCTTCTTGCCGGCGTCAAACCCACGAATTCCGCCGCTTTCGGTGGTCTTGACCGACTGGCTGTCGATGACGCCGGCCGTGGGGCTTGCCTCTCGGCCTTGCCGTTCGCGCGCCGCCATCACCAGTTCATTGTTGATGGCGCGAAGCAGGCCATTGTCGCGCCAGCGGTAGAAGTATTTCTGCACCGTCGAGAACGGCGGAAAGTCCTTCGGCAAAAGCCGCCATGCCCCGCCCGAGGAGGCCATATACAAAAGCGCGTTCATAACCTCGCGCAGGTCCGTCTTTGCGCGGGCGCCCAATACGGTTCGGCGATGGCATCAGCGCTTCGATCAGCGACCACTCTTCGTCGGTCAGATCGCTTGCGTAGCGGGCGCAACGCCGCTCATAGTGCCGATTCCGACGAAGCCGCCCTCTTATTCCGATTTGATTGCGCCCCCGGATTCCGAGATGATCTCGCCCCCGTGGGCCGGGGCTCTGCTGGCGACGTTTGTTGTCATTTCGTCAGGGATCGATGTCAAGCATTTCGCGTTTCCTTTCGGCGCAGGCTTTCGCCCGTCAGATCGATGCGATGGGCGTTGTGGACGAGCCTGTCGAGGATGGCGTCGGCGTAAGTCGGATTCCCGATCACGTCAAGCGGTCGAGGGTGGGATGTGCAAGCATGTCTTTCTCCTTCAGTGGTAATAGCGGGAACCGCGGATATTGGGGTGGTCGATGGGTTCGCGTGATGCCGGACGCGCTGACGCCGGGGCCTGGTCGAGCCGATTGTCGAGGATCGAGCGGACCGAGCCATAGGTCCGCGCGCCGATCTCGAGCGCGCGGCCGCAGGCAGCATTGACCCTTTCCCGGCCAAAGCCCTTGGCGAGGCGGATGATGCCCATACAGGGCCGGAAGCCCTGTTCCGGATGCGGCCGGTCGGCAAGGATCTTCTCGCAAAGCAAGGCCGCGTCCGGGCCGATGGCCGAGGTTTCCCGGCTGATCCGCTCGATCGTCCAGTCGGCAAAGCGGCGGTGCGCAGAGGGCATGTGCTCCGGGACGGTCGTATGCCGGCCGTTGCCGCTCGACCGCATATGGGCGGCGATCCGCTCGCCCTTGCGGAACAGTTCGATGGTGTTGGCGGTGATGCGCGCCTCGACCTGCTCACGCGCGAAGCGCCAGGGGACTGAGTAATAGTGGCGATCGATCTCGACATGATAGTCGAGACCGGCGCGCCGGATGCGCCATTCGGCAAAGACGTATCGTTCCACAGGCAAGGATCGCAGCGCCGGGCGATCGATCTCTTCGAACAGTTGCCGCCGCGTGCGCCCGACACGACGCAGAACCCGACGATCGTTGAGATCGGCAAGCAGTTCGGCAATGGCGGCGTTCACCTCGGCCAGGCTGTAGAAGACGCGATGACGCAGACGGCCGAGAAGCCAGCGCTCGACAATCAGCACCGCTGCCTCGACCTTGGCCTTGTCGCGCGGCCGCCGCGGCCGGGTCGGCAGCACCGAACTGCCGTAATGGGCCGCCATCCCGGCATAGCTGCGGTTGACCTGGGGATCGTAGCGGCATGCCTTGATCACCGCCACTTTGGCATTGTCGGGCACGAACAGTGCCGGCGCGCCGCCGATGGCTTCGAGCGCATGAACATGGCACCCAATCCAGTCCGGCAGCGTCTCGCTCCAGCGCGCTTCCGCGTAGGACAGGCTCGATGCCCCCAGCACCGCCACGAACAGATGCGCCTGACGCGTCTTGCCCTTGAGCCGGTCGACGACGACCGTCACCGTGTCGCCGGCATAATCGACAAACAGCTTCTCGCCGGCAGCATGGTTCTGCCGCATCGTCACCGGCAGATTGGCCGCCCAGCCCCGGTAAAGGTCGCAGAAGCGGCTGTAGCGGTAGCCATCCGGATGGCGCTCGATATATTCGTCCCACAGGATTTGAAGCGTCACATGCTTGCGCTTCAGCTCACGATGGACATGGGCCCAGTCCGGCTCGACGCTACGGCGGTGGCCCGTCTTCGTCCCGGCCGCCTCGTAAAGCGCGGCTTCCAGAACCGCGTCGGTGATCTCGTCGCCCAAAGGCCAGACAAGACCGGCAGCCTCCGCGCGCCGCAGCGTTTCGCGCACCGTCGAGGGCGCAGCTCTAACCCGGTACGATATCGCCTTGTGGCCAAGGCCCTCTTCAAATCGGTGTCTCAAAATCTCGCGGACACGCCGCATGGTCAATCTCTCCGCCGGCATCTCATTCCTTCCTTCGGACACGCCAAAAAGAAGGAAGTTTTCACCAGCAGAACACCCGGCCCAAACACCGCCACCAAGGGGGCGGCATCATCTCGGAATCAGGGGGCGACTAATTCTCGGAACAGGGGGGCGAGATCATTTCGGAATCCGGGGGCGACATCCCTCGGAATCAGCAGCTCATAGTGCGGGCGAGTGATTTCGGTCCAGGGCATCGTGATCTCCGTCGAATCTCAGCAATCCGACTGAACCACAACCCACTGAAATCACTCACTCCTTTTTGGAACGGACACTAAGAGCGGAAGGAAATTGGAGCAGACGGTCAAAGTCTCTCTATCCGCCAGCATGCTCTCGCTGCGTGACGTTGGTCAAGTCGTCGAAACAGGCGGCTTCCACCGGCAAGGGAAAAGGTCTCGTCCATAGCAAACACAGGGTACGCACGAAGGCGGCCCTCACCGTCCTCAACACGAGCTTCTGATCCAGGCGGAAGACCCGAACATTATCTACAGGGTCATCGAAGCGATGCCCTCACGGCCCTAGAGCATTTTCGTTGAATGCCGAGTCGGTTTGAGGATTCCCGTGTCGTTCGTTGTCTGATTCACTGCTCCTGGTGATTTGCCAGGAGGTGCTGATGACGAGGAGCCTGAGCTGCGACCTTCGTGGTCGAGTGATTGCCGCGATCGAGGACGGGATTTCTACGCGCGAGGCGGCACGGCGCTTCCGGATCGGGATCTCGACGGCCGGGGCCTGGTATCGGCGCTACCGGGAGACCGGCGAGATGGAAGCGCGCAAGCCGGGCCAGCCGTCACGTTCAAAGCTCGATGCGCACGAGGCCTTCATTCTCGGCCTGATCGAGGAGGTGCCGGACATCACGCTGGCCGAGATCGGGGAGCGCCTTGTCGCCGAGCGCGGCGTGCGGGCGGCACCCTCGACGGTGTGGCTGTTCCTCGACCGGCGCGGCATCACGTTCAAAAAAAGACGGCGCACGCCTCGGAGCAGCAGCGCCCCGATGTCCTGCGCCGCCGCATGGCCTGGTTCGACGGGCAGCTCGACCTCGACCCCGAGAGACTGATCTTCATCGACGAGACCGCCGCCTCCACGAAGATGGCCCGGCTGCGCGGCAGGGCGCCATGTGGCGAGCGATGCCGGGCGGCGGTTCCCCACGGCCATTGGAAGACCACCACCTTCACCGCCGGCCTGCGGCTGTCCGGCATGGCGGCGCCGATGCTGCTCGACGGTCCCATGAACGGTCTGGCATTCCTCGCCTATGCCGAGCAGGTTCTCGCGCCCGAGCTTCGCCCCGGAGACATCGTGGTCATGGACAATCTGCCAGCTCACAGGATCGGCGGCGTGCGCGAGGTCATCGAGAAGGTCGGAGCGCGGCTCCTGTTCCTGCCGCCATACTCGCCGGACTTCAATCCGATCGAGATGGCCTTCTCGAAGTTCAAGGCCCTGCTCCGAAAGGCAGCCGCCAGAACCGTCGACGAACTCTGGTCCGTCGTCGCCGACTGCCTCTCCGCCTTCACGCCAGAGGAATGCAGAAACTACTTCGAGGCAGCCGGATATGACCCGGATTAAGTCGAATCTGCTCTAGCTGACAGAGGTTCTTCCACCTGGCACCCGCCCCTCGACGAAGGGCCGGTAGTCGGAACCACCTTTGACGACGGCGTGCACGACACGCGCCATCTTGGCGGTAATTGCGGTCATAGCCTTGCGGCGCAGATCTGGATTGTCGCGATCTCTTGCGACGTAGCGTTCGAACTTGTGCCGGAAGCCGTTCTCGCGCTGGCGGATGGCAACCTGCCCGGCGATCCACAGGGTGCGACGCAGCCGAGCATTGCCGAATTTGGAAAGGCGGGTCTGGCCGCGATATTGACCTGACTGCTGGGTTGAGAGATCCAGCCCGCAGAACTTCAGAAACTGGCGATGATGATGGAAGCGGCGAAGGTCTCCGGCCTCGGCGATGATCGTCAACGCATTGATCGGCCGGATCTGGCGCAGGAGCTGATAATCCTGGCTGTGCCGCAACATCGCGTCGGCCTGCGCTTCGATCTCATTGCGTTGCCGGATCAGGCTGCGTGCTTCGTCAATGACCATCCGGAACATGCGAATAGCAGGCGCATCGAGCGGCAGCGGCAACCCGATCGATGAGCGTGCCGTCTCGTAAATATCCATCAGAATCTGTGTCTTGCTGACCTTGCGGCCGACGACATCCCAGGCTGCTGTCACAAACTCCTCCTTCGTCAGCACCGTGATGCTTGCTGGGGTCGGAAAGGCATCGAGGAAGGCGAAGAACCAGTCGCTACGGTGTTTCCCCGGAAGCGATCGATCTCGAGGCGGCCAGCGTGCTCCTGCACCGGACGAAGAAATGGTCCACGCTGAAAGCTTGGGGATGCGTCTGTCGAGGCGGATCGGCATGAAGAATGCCCAAAGTCGCGGTCGCCCGCAAGATCGCCGTGCTGCTTCACTGCATCTGGGTCGACGGCACCAGCTTCGAATGGGGAAATGAGAAAATGGCGTAATGATGCCACTCTAGGCGCAACCTATCGCGGCCCGCGGCATACGGATCGCGACGTCCCCGCCGGGACGGTGGTTGTGGCGACCTCGTTGAATCGGCTGACGTCAATCGAACGTCGTTTGCACACGTTTAGGCGCCCGACCCGAACTTCATCATGAGGCATCCGACCTCGGAAAGGACCATGACCCCGGCGATGGCAGTGCGAGATCCGGATTGACAACTACCCGCAATTAAAGGGCCGATCCAGGGTCCCCATTCCGAACCGATTGACAGGACTCGGCAGTCGCGCGATAGCACGCCGACGCGCAGAGCAAGAACTCATCGAGGGTTTCCCGCCTGATCAGCTTGCATCATTGGACAGGCTATTGGAGGTTGACCCAACGATCGGGTAGACGCGCTTTCATTGGTTGCGATCGGCCCCGGATGCGCCTGGTGCGTTGAACCTGATCGGTCTGACCGAACGGATTGCCTTCATGCGTATTCTGGAGATCGATCCGAAAGTGCAGATGCGCATATCACCGGGACGCAACGCATGGCTGGCCAACGACTTCAATGCCAGCCGTCGACACACGCCGATCGTGTGCAGATTATCAAGCTCGGCCAGAAGCTCACCGACGATGCAGCAATATGCGACCGTCAACAAGTATTCCGGTGCGTTCCTGCGGGCGTTCACGTTCTGCTCAGCGTCGCCACGATCCCCCTCTTGCGGCAATTTCGCTGCTGAAAGTTCCAACCAGTCGCTTCAATGTCCAGCAGAAGTCTTTCTCGATGATCGTGTTGCCGACGCCTCGGTCGGCGCCAGCCGCGCGGTCACGCGCCGGAAGCAGAGCAACCTTAACCATTCGGTGTGTCCGAAGCCGTGGTGCCGATCGAGAGCAGCGTGGGTCGCATCCAGGCCGGGCCTGGACCGCGTTGGACATGAATACCTTGTCGCTGGCCGACAGCCGACGCTCTACCACGTCGGCGGCTCGCACAGGGCCAACATGGCGAAGAGCCTGGACAACGGCCCCGGCAGGACTGCCGAGCGCGATCAGGTGCTTGGGTGAAGCATGTCGCAGATCGACCACCCGTTTGCCCAGCACGATCCGGCGTGAGGGCCCGTCCGTCAGGTAGAGGCTCTTTGCGGGCACTTGCGTCGAGAGGCCGAGCGCATTGGCAGCGTGTACGCCAGCGATCTGCGCCTGCGAACCAGTCTCCCGCGCAAGAGCGCGTGCAACGTCGTCAGAAGCCGGTGAAAGCGGCCCCAGCTTCGCATGGACATTCGGATAGTCGTAGAGGCCATGCGCTAGGCGGCGTAGCTTGAAGACACCGCCGCGCCCCGCAGAGCGGGCACGTCGCATGATCCGATCGGGAACTGATGTCATCGCCGTAGAACTTGGAATTAGGATCGGCACATTTCGTGGCGGGAAACGGCCGCCGCGGCCGCCGCGAATGTTCGGCCTCGCGCAACCCCTCCGCCCAGGTGGTGAAGCACTCGGAAAACGGCCCGGCCGACAGCGCGTTCATCACGTCGTTCAGCGCGTCGTGCGAGGCAATGCCCTTCTCGAACGCAAGGGCCAGCGCTGGAAGGCCAGCTTCCGGCGCGCCCAGCGCTCAATCTCGACGAAGTCCTCCGCCCCCGCCAGCGTTCCGCACAGGATCACAGCCAAAATCTCGGGCAGCGGATAGACAACCTTCCACGACTGACGTGGATCGTCGAGGGCGGAAAAGTGGTCGAGAGCACTCTTGCTGGACATCAAAAACCCCGTTGATTCGAGGTCTCCCCGTCTGCAAGGGGTTTGTGAAGCTGGTTCTGTTCAGTCTGCGTCAACGTATCCGGTCTCGGGTTCGTGCCCGGCCAAGATGGAGATCCGCACAGCTTGGGCCTCATAATCATACCGACCTCGATCGACCGTTCAATGGTCCAGGTTTCCAGGCTGCCGTTCGACCGTCAGGCCATCTTCCTCTCACCACCCGCAGATTGCCGCGACCATCAGCTCAGCGGCCGATGATCTCCTGTTCCTATGCCGCTGCGATCGCCGGATCGAGCCGCGCTCCTTGCGCAGCACCGCCCAGACGATGCGCGCGAGTCTTGCGGCCAGCGCAACCACCACGACATTCTTGTGTGTCCGTTCCGACAGGCCACGCACCCACCTGCCCAGCGGCGTATCCTGGCCCATGATGCGCGGCAGGACCGCCCGCGCGCCGTGGATCAGGTTAGCTCGCAGGTAGCGGTTGCCCGTTTCGAGATTCCCAGCAGCCTTTGCTTTCCTCCCGTCGTCGCTTGTCGAGGCGTCAGCCCCAGCCAGGCGGCAAGATCGCGACCGCGCCCGAAGCTGGCCGCATCACCGATCGCCGCCGTTAGCGCGGTGGCGTTGATCACCCCTATGCCGGGAATCGTCGAAAGGCGGCGGGCTGCCTCGTCCTCGCGCCATGCGCACGAACTCCGCATCAAAGGCGGCGATCCGCTCATCAGACTGCGCCACTCGGCGCGCAAATCCTCGACCAAAGCACGTATGCGCGGTGATAGCCTCGGATCATTCTCGTCGGCAAAGACCGAAAGCGCGTCCTCCAGCTTGCGTCGCCCCTGGGCCACTACGATGCCGCGCTCCAGCAGCAGAGCACGAAGATGATTGATCAGCGCGGTGCGTTCCGCCACCAGACGCGAGCGTGCCCGATGCAGCGCCTGAATATCCGATTGCACCTCGCTCTTCACGGGCACGAAGCGCATCGTCGGCCGCGTCGCTGCTTCCGTGATCGCCTCGGCATCCAGATCGTCGTTCTTGTTCGCCTTCACATAGGGCCGCACATATTCCGGCGACATCAGCCGGATCGCGTGACCCACACCGCCGAGCACCCGCCCGAGATGATGCGCGCCGCAGCAGGCTTCCATCGCCACAATGCAAGCCGGTAGCTTTCCGATAAACTCCGCGACGCTGTCATGGCGAAGACGCCGGCGCAGAACAACTGCACCCGCCTCATCCAACCCTACAAGGCTGCAAACGTTCTTGCCAAAATCAATCCGAGCACAAATATCGTCATCGGTCCGTTCCTCTCTCGTGCCAAAACAGAGCGATCCTAACCGATCGCTCCAGAGAGGGCGGGCCATCCCATAATCACAGCAACTTCCATGCCGGAATCCCTCAGCCCTTCAAGCGATTGCCCTGGCTCCAGGGTGTCGGTAGCTAATCAAGATGTCCGGTTTTGATAGCACATCATCTGTCCGCTTCTGTTTTGGCGTCGAAGCGGTTCACGGGGCGTTTTGACTTCGGTTTGGTTGCCCGACAGGGTGGCGTCTAGATTGTAGCTTGCGATACGTCGGTGTTCGTGGAAGACGGCGATCGAGCCGTCCGGGTAGCGGCGGACCTTGACGGTTGCCTTGACGAAGTGATGGCGGTGAGGGCTTGGCGGCAATTGCAGTCTGAGCCGGCCGAAGGTGACGGTGTTGTCGCGGCCGACGACGCGCTCCTCCTCGATGCACAGAATCTCGGCCAGCTGGCGCGGATCGGCGGCGACGAAGGCGCTGTCCTCGATCTCGGGCGGCCTGGCGAAGCGGGCATTGTGGCCCGGCAGGTAGGTTTCGGCTATGAAACTGTTCGCCGCCTCGACGCTAGCGATCCCGGCCAGCTTCAACTCCTTGGGCAGCCGGCCCTGCAGCGTCGAGAACATCCGCTCCGAGCGGCCCCTGGCCTCCGGCGAATAGGCCGGGATATGTTCGATGCCCAGTTGCCGCAGCGCCCGACCGACCTGGGTCAATCGGCCCTTGTCGACGGCCTCGCCGGCCTTGAGCGTCACGAAGTAGTGGCTGCCGCGGTCGGTATAGAGGCTTGAAGGCAGTCCTTTGCTCAAAAATGTCTCCTCAAGCCCGCGAAAACTCGAGGCCGTGCCCTCCTCCTCGACCAGGAAGGCCGAGTAGACAGTGCTCGTCGCGTCGTCCATCCTGGTGCAGCATCATGCCCTCGCACGGCTTCCTCTCCCGTTTGCGCCGGTGCGCGCCGCGCCCGCTTGGCTCGCTCCACAAGCCCGGCCGCGTGTAGTTGCGTCTTGATGAAGGTGTAGCCCCAGCTGAAATGATGATCGCGCACCAGATGCTCGTGAAAATGCTTCACGTTCCAGCCAAGATAGCGGTGACGGTAGAGCTCCAGCATCTCGATCGCCTCCGCTGGAACCCGGCGCGTCGAGATCTTGCCCAAATGCCGGTCGCGCAAGCCTTCCTCGCCAGCCTCTTCGTAGTGATCCCGATAGCGCCGGAACTAGAGCGGTTCACGGCTTGACCGAATCGGACGGGATTCCCGTTCGGTCGGAATTGTGATTCAAGATGCTGGCTGGATTGGAGGCCAGCATCTGATGACCCGAGCTCTTTCCAATGATCTTCGAGGGCGTGTTGTTGCGGCGGTGGCTGCCGGTCAGAGCTGCCGATCGGTTGCCGAACGGTTCGGTGTTGCGGTTTCGTCCGTGGTGAAATGGTCGCAGCGCTATCGTGCGACAGGTTCGGTTGCGCCGGGCAAGATGGGCGGGCATCGCAAGCGGCTTCTGGAGCCGCATCGCGCCTTCATTGTGGAGCGGATCAACCAGACCTCGCACCTGACGCTGCATGGGCTGAAGGAGGAACTGGCGGCGCGCGGGGTCAAGGTATCGCACAACGCGGTATGGCTGTTCCTGCGGCGCGAAGGGCTGCGGTTCAAAAAAAACGCTGTTCGCCCTTGAGCAGGCCCGCGCCGACATCGCGCGGCGACGACAGCGCTGGCGCTCCTGGCAGGCCGGCCTGGATCCGCGCCGGCTGGTCTTCATCGACGAGACCTGGATCAAGACCAACATGACCCCGTTGCGCGGCTGGGGGCCGAAAGGAAGGCCGCTGCGCGGCTTCGCCCCGCACGGTCACTGGCGCACGCTGACCTTCCTCGGCGCGCTGCGCTGCGACCGGCTCACCGCACCTTGCGTCTTCGACGGGCCGATCAACGGCGAGTGCTTCCGCGCCTATGTCGAACAGCAGCTCGTTCCAGTCCTGGAACCAGGCGACATCGTCATCCTCGACAATCTCGGCTCCCACAAGTCGACGGCTGTCCGGCAGACGATCCAAGCCGCCGGCGCCAGGCTCTGGTACCTGCCGCCCTACTCGCCCGACCTCAATCCGATCGAGCAGGCCTTCGCCAAGATCAAGCACTGGATGCGCAAGGCCCAGAAACGATCGATCGAGGACACATGGCGACATATCGGCAACCTCGTCGCCACCATCGACCCTGGCGAATGCGATAACTACTTCGCAAACGCAGGCTACGCTTCCGTCAAATCGTGAAAGACTCTAACGCTCCGACATGCCGAGCAACTCACCAGCCTCCAGCATCGAAAGATCGCCGCCATCCCAGCGCCTCAAAACATCCCGAAACTTCTGCATTCTCCGGTCCTGTAGCCATGCTGCCCGTCTCATCCCCAGCCTCCATCCGCTGGGCATCAAATCGGACAGCTCGTGTGCTACCTAAACCGGACAACTCATCTGCTTACGACAGTGCCCTGGCTCCAGGGTTGAAACCTATCCCTTGTACAGTATGCTGAGTGGCATGGGGAATATCTGATGCCACATTCACCTGAAGAGAAGAAGCGGGCCATCACTCGCCTTCGTCGCATCAGAGGGCAGGCCGAGGCGCTTGAGCGCGCGATCGAGGCCGATTGCGAATGCGGTCCTTTGTTGCAGCAGATCGTTGCCATGCGGGGTGCGACGAATGGTTTGATCGCGGAGGTCCTGGAGGGCCATTTGCGGGTAACCTTTGGCCGCGGCGATGATCCCGCCAAGCGAGGTATCGACGTCGATGGCGAGATCGACGGAGTCATGAGGATCTTTCGCACCTACCTGAAATGAACGGTCCCTGGAGAGCGTCTGAAACTTGGCCCGGCGCAAGGCGGACCGGGCATGAGACGGGCGGTCGCGATGTCGGTCATCGCCCCGGAGATCCAGGCGCGATACTTCTCTTATCCTGATGGTATCGTTTTAGATATGCCGCCGTCCGACTATTCGTCGCGTTGGCGAATTCGGCCGGCGCGCCAGCGGCGATGATGCGCCCACCGTCTTCGCCCGCCCCCGGTCCAAGATCGATGACCCAGTCCACTTGCGCGATGACACGAATGTCATGCTCGACGACGACGACTGTGTTGCCGGCGCCGAGCAGCCCCTGCAAGTGGCGCATCAATCGGTCGATATCGGCCGGATGAAGGCCGGCGGTCGGCTCGTCGAGGATATAGAACGTATTTCCGCGTTGCGCCCGCTGGAGTTCGGTCGCCAACTTGATGCGCTGCGCCTCGCCGCCGGAAAGCTCCGTCGCCGGCTGCCCCAGACGCAGGTAGCCGAGCCCGATCTCGCTCAGCACGTTCAGCGGTCGCAACACCTGCGGCTCGCAGGCGAAGAATTGACAGGCTTCGTCGACCGTCATCTCCAGTGCCTGCGCAAT
Organism: Mesorhizobium australicum; assembly: GCF_900177325.1. Classification (NCBI taxonomy): domain Bacteria; kingdom Pseudomonadati; phylum Pseudomonadota; class Alphaproteobacteria; order Hyphomicrobiales; family Phyllobacteriaceae; genus Mesorhizobium; species Mesorhizobium australicum. Next base: position 224,225 of record NZ_FXBL01000003.1, read on the forward strand.
GTTGCGGCCGTACCATTCGATATCGAGTGTCTGTGGATTATATCTGCTGCCGTTGCAGGCCGAGCATGGCGCATAGACGCTGGGCAGGAAGAGAAGCTCGACCATCATGAAGCCTTCGCCCTCGCAGACCGGGCAGCGGCCATGGGCGACGTTGAACGAGAACCTGCCCGCGCCATAACGGCGACTTCGCGCCATGTCCGTCCTGGCAAAAAGTTGGCGTACATGATCGAACAGGCCGCTGTAAGTCGCCAGATTCGAGCGCGGCGTGCGCCCGATCGGTTTCTGGTCCACCTGAACGAGACGGCGGAAGTGCTCCATGCCGCCGACGACATGCCCCTCGGCCGGCGCCTGCGCGATTGCAGGCAGAGGATCGTCTTCATCCTCATCCGCTGAGCCAAGCGGCCTGCCGAGGCGATGGTCGTGGCCGGGTTGCTGAAGAGATAATGGCGCGTGATCGAGGTTTCGACGCCTGCCAGTCCTGCAGGCGGCCCGCTATAGATCACGCGGCCGCCTTTCTCGCCGGCGCCGGGACCTACGTCTACCAGCCATTCGGCGTGACGTATAAGGTCGAGATCGTGCTCGACGATAAACAGCGAGTTGCCTGCGCACTTGAGGCGATCAAGGAGCTTGAGCAACGCCTCGCTGTCCGCCGGATGCAGCCCGGCAGACGGTTCGTCCAGCACGTAGACCACGCCAAAGAGCTGCAAGGATAATTGAGTCGCCAGTCGTAGGCGTTGCAGTTCGCCCGAAGACAATGTCGGCGTGCTTCGGTCCAGAGAAGGTAACCCAAACCGGGATCGATGAGCGGCGCGAGCCGTTCGAGCAATTCCGAAGCCATGCGCCGGGCAGCCATGCGTTTCTCTTCGGGGAGATTCGACGTGTGGCGGATGTCCGGTGGGCTCCTGTGCGCCGATCCTCCCGCGTCGTGGCTGGCGAACTCGCCACGCGCCACGGGCGATAGCAAATCCATCAGTTTCAACAGGGACAGATCGCCGAATTCGGCGATGTCGAGCCCGGCGAACCGCACCGACAGCGCTTCGCGCTTCAACTGCTTGCCATGACAGGCGGGGCAATCATGGCTGACCATAAACTGCGCGACGCGCCTCTTCATCAGCGCGCTTTTGGTATTGGCGAATGTCTGGAGGACATATCGCCGGGCGCCTGTGAAGGTGCCCTTGTAGCTGGGCTTCAAGCCCCGCTTGAGCGCGGCGCGGGTTTCTTGCGGCGTAAGGCCGGCATACACTCCTACGGTCGGCTGTTCCTCGGTAAAGAGAATCCAGTTCCGGTCCTTTTCCGGCAGATCGCGCCAGGGCGTGTGGACGTCATAGCCAAGCGCCACCAGGATATCGCGGAGATTCTGTCCGTGCCATGCGGGCGGCCAGGCGGCGACCGCGCGCTCACGAATGGTCAGAGAGGGATCGGGCACCATCGACTTCTCGGTTGCGTCGTAAACACGACCGAGGCCATGGCAGATGGGACAGGCCCCCTCGACGGTGTTCGGCGAAAAATCCTCGGCATAGAGCATCGGCTGGTTCGGCGGATACTCGCCGGCGCGGGAATAGAGCACGCGCACCAGACTCGACAGCGTCGTCAAGCTGCCGACTGACGAGCGCGCATTCGGCGAACTACGCTGTTGCTGCAAGGCGACCGCCGGTGGCAATCCGTCGATCGAACTTACTTCCGGGACGCCGACCTGGTCGATCAATCTGCGTGCATATGGCGCCACCGACTCAAAGTAGCGACGCTGCGCTTCGGCATAGAGGGTACCGAATGCGAGCGACGATTTGCCGGACCCTGATATGCCAGTGAATACCACGAGCGCGTCGCGCGGAATGTCGACGTCGACTTTCTTCAGATTGTTTTCGCGGGCGCCTCGCACCCGCACGAAATTGGATCGCTCCGCCTTGCCGCCACCAGCGACGTCCGATGTCGAAAGCGGACTTTTGTTCATGTCGGTGTTCCGGGAGTGGAATGTTTGGTGGGCATACTGCCTAGGAGTATCCGGACGGCATGTCAAGATTACGCTGGCGTTGCAGCTGTCCGATGCGACTGGATTTCTTGTTCCCGTCAGTTCAACTTCGCGGCTGCTAGCCAGGCGTCAAAATTGATAGAGGCCCTTGCATACTGGTAGAGAGTATTCTACAGTGAAAAGCTTTCAATTGCATTCCATACTGAGCGCGAGCTTGGCGTGCGGTATTCAGTCACATCCCAAAGAAGAGGAGCGGGTTGGCATGCTGCGGATCGAGAGCGTTCTTGGCAATGTTCGCGATGCGCCGTTCGCCGACGTCGTGCATCGCCTCGCGCATGAGGGCGCTGTGGAATATCTCTTCATCGAAGAGGCGGACATGGGGCGCCACCGGATCCGCCTCGACACCGATCGCGGCACTGATTGCGCGGTAAGCCTGTCCCGCGATGAATCGCTCGAGGATGGTGCGGTGCTGTTTCTCGACCAGAGCCGGGCGGTCGTGGTTCGCGTGGGCGCGCCCCGAATACTTCGGCTGCGTGCGGCGAGCGTTGATGGGGCGTTGCGCCTAGGCTGGCATGCCGGCAACCTGCATTGGCGCGTCCGGTTTGAAGAGGGCGCGCTCGTCGTCCTGCTCGATGGCCCGCGCGCGGATTACCTGGCCCGGCTCGGAGCGCTCATCGAAGGGGGGGTGGATGTCATCGACGACCATCACCATTGATGAGGCGCTCCTCGTGGCGCAACTTGCCGACAGCGCCTTCCCATCCGGCGCGTTCACTTTCTCCTGGGGCATCGAAGGGCTCGCCGGAGACGGCCTGCTCAATTCTCCGGCGGATCTGGCGAAAATCGTCGAGGAGCAGATAACCCTGCGCTGGGCCGGTATGGATCGTCCGTTGCTGGCGCGCGCCCATGCCGCCCCGGACCCTGAGGCGGTCCTCACCGTCGATCGCGAGGCCGAGGCCGCAACAGCCTCCGCGCCGCTCCGCGCAGGAAGCCGTCGGGCCGGCAGGCGTCTTCTCGGCGTCTTTGCGGGGCGCGGGTATCCGGATGCCGACAGCTATCGCGACCTCATCCGCGACGTCGAGGAGGCGGGTCATCTGCCCGTGGTCCAGGGCCTCGTCTTCCGCGCTGCGGGACTGGAGTTCGAAGCTGCCCTCGTCGTCAGCGGATGGACAACGGCGAGCGGCCTCGTCAGCGCTGCGCTCCGCCTCGGCATCGTCGGCCATCGCGACGCGCAGGACATCCTCGACGGACTTCGCCCTGTGATCGCGGAGGCAATCGCTGCTCCCATAGACCCGGCCATGCTCCCGTGGAGTTTCACGCCAGTCGTCGACATAGCGCTGGCGCGGTCCTCGGGCCGGCAAGGACGGATGTTCACCACTTAGTGGAACCGCGCCATGGCGATGAATCTCACACCTGCCGGAACTTGAGCGCCTGATCATCTTCTCGGCGAACACCGTGATCTGCCGGCAGCGCTTTCTGCACAATGCTTTGGAGCACCGTGGCGGCCGGACCGCATTGTCATCGACGGCGGCTGGACCAACCAGGAGGCGGTTGGTGCCTGCGATGCCGAGAGAGCCGTCTGTGGGACAGGCCGCGACACGCATTGAAACCGATCCACATCCGCAAGAGCCAATATCTCAACAACCGCATCGAACAGGATCATCGGCGCATCAAGCGGCGGGCAAGGAACAGTTCGAGGCGATCACCGCCTGAAATCCGGCAGGTGATTAGCCTTTCTGCCGCCGTCAAAATGTTTGCAACATAACCAACGTGTCTAGACCGCAAAGACTCTGCTCCAAGGGTTCAAAGCCGAGGCCGTTCTGGCCGATAGGGCCTATGATAACAACGATTTGCGTCGCACCATCGCCGACATGAACGCAGAAGCCGTCAGGCTGCGCAACCGTATCGAGCGCTGCTCCAACAGGCTCAAGCACTTCAGAACGCTCTGCAATCAGATACGACGACCGACGCGCAGACTACTGCCTCGCCTTCGTCCACATCGCCGCCATCGCATTATGGCTCCGATAAATGTGGATTCGCCCTAATCGACTGGTCGACGGTCGAGCATCGCCTGGCCGTAATTTCCTGCGCAGCCAACGGCGAACCGGCATGGCGATGCTGCTTTCGGTCTGGTACGACTTGTCGGACGTGAAGCTGGCCGAGGCGCTGGATGATCGGGCCTCGTTCCGGCGGTTCTGCGGATTTTCGGCAATCGGAGCCGACGCCCGAACGCACGGCCTTTGTTCGTTTTCGCAAGGCGCTCGTGATGCATGGACCTGATCGGTCCTTGTTCCACGCGATCATCGCATTGGCCAGCGGGGAAGACGGCGATACGTATTGGGTCAGCCACAAGGGCAAGCCAACGGTTCACTGCTTCAAGGCGCATGTCGGCGCCGATGCCGATGTCGGTACGGCACTGGTGGAAGAGCTTGCCATCCCTGCGGCCAACGTCAACGACGGCAAAGCCGGGCCCGATGCCCTGTCGGATTGCGGATTCCGATCTTATCCGGCCGGGTATTCCGATTTGAAGCCGGCCACCATTCCGATCAATCTAGGCCCTTTGTCTTACTGAGTCACAAAATGGAAGATGGTGGGATTCGCTTTCGGCGACGATTCCCCCCTCGAGGCTCGCCAGCCGTCCCGGCCAGGGAATTGAACGGGCCGATCGCAAGGACATGCGCCCCGCCGAGACGGTGCAGAAGGGGATGGCCGCATCGAGACGCGGCGCATCGCGGTGCGGCCGATCCCGTCCCGTCTCGACCGCAACTGGCCCGGCGCAACCCGGATCGTGCGGCTGGAGCGTCTGCGCGAGCTGAAGGACCGATGTTCGCGCCAGATCGTCTACGCCATCACCTCGATCCCGCCCGAAGCCATGGACGCCGAAGCCTTGCTCGCCCTCGCCCGCGCCCACTGGCAGATCGAGAACAGGCTCTTCCGCGTCCGCGACGGAGCCTTCGCCGAGGACGCATGCCGCGTCAGACCGGAAGCGCGCCCGCGGCGCTCGCCCATCTGCGCGACGCCAGCCTCACCCTCATCCGCAAACGCAATAGAAGCCAAAGCCCCCCGGCGAGGCCTTCGCAGCAAACCCCAAGGCTGCCATCAGAGCCGTCATCCGCGCATGAATTGAATTGCCTTGGCCACGCCGCTTGCATTTGAACATAAGAGTTCCATCGAGATGAAAATCGCGCCAAGATCGGTGCGGATGGCGGTCGGTTCCTCAGTTCGCTAGGCTGTAATAGGCATGATCGTCTCCAGAGTGGTTGGTGAGCAACTCCACTCTGACAGCGAACAGGCCGCTATCCACCGCCCATGGGATCTGACAGTCCCCTTGGAACCGCTTATCTGACCTTGATATGCGGGTGTTTGCGTGCGGCGAGATTTCCGTGGCCGTGGCTGTACATCTCGACGTCCACCGGCACGAAGATGAGGCGTCCATGACGAACCCCACGTTCGGCAATTATGTGCTCGGCAACATGTTGCACCTCGCGCACCTCGCCCTTGAGGACGGCTATCTCCATGCAATCATCGTGGTCGAGATGAATGTGCACGGTCGCCAATGACAGGCTATGATGATCGTGAAGCGTCTGCACGAGACGCTTCGACAATTCCCGCGCCGTGTGATCATAGACATAGACCAGCGCCGCCACGCAGTTCTTGCTGTCGCCCACCTCCATCCTGGCCTCGCGGATGCCGGCGCGCGCCAGATCCCTGATCGCTTCCGACCGGTTCTGATAGCCTTTTGTGGCGATGATGCAGTCGAGATCCTTCATCAGATCATCGTCGAGATTTATGGTTACGCGCGGCATACTGTCGACCATCTCAGAATACATCATATACATGTGTATCTGGAGAAACCCGGCCCGGAAAGCAAGGTCGTCAGAACTTCCCAATCGCTCTGGCTAGAGGGCTTGCCGTTGACAAGTATGATGTTTTGGCTAAAAGATCTTACCAGCCAAAACCTCAGAGCCAAGGTGGCGGATCATGAAGAAAGCGGGCATCGTAGCCTTCGTGTTAGTGACTTGCGTGCTAGGTTCCGCCGCGCATGCGCATTTTCAAGAGATTCTTCCATCCACGGACAGTTTTAGTCCGGGCGACGCCGAGATTTCGCTGAATCTGGTTTTCACCCATCCAATGGATCGCGGCCCGACGATGGATATGAAGAAGCCCGTCAGGTTCGGCGTGGTGACGAATTCAGGGGAGGTGGACCTGCTCGGTTCTCTGACCGAAGCGCCCCATGACGGCAAGTCGGCTTGGAAGGCGGCCTACACGCCAGGCGAACCGGGCGCCTATGTCTTCTTCGTCGAGCCGCAACCCTATTGGGAGCCGGTGGAGGACAAGTCGATCATCCACTACGCCAAGGTTGTCGTCGACGCCTTCGACAGCGGCTCGTATTGGGACAGGCTGGTCGGCCTTCCCGTCGAGATCGAACCCCTCACCCGGCCCTATGGCCTGTGGACCGGTAATGTGTTCAGCGGCATCGTCCGCGCCAAGGGCGCCCCGGTTCCCTTCGCGGAGATCGAGGTGGAATGGGTGAACGACGGCTCGGTCACGCCCCCCGGCGACGCTTTCGTCACCCAGATCGTCAAGGCGGACGAGCGCGGCGTGTTTCACTATGCGATGCCGCGCGCCGGATGGTGGGGGTTCGCCGCGCTGGTCGAGGCGGACTACCAGTTGAAGGACCCGTCGGGCGCGGACAAGCCGGTGGAACTTGGCGGCCTCATCTGGGTGAAAGCCGTGGACATGAAATAAAGGGGCGGGGCAGATGGCGCATATTCCCGATGGCGTCCTCCTCGACGCCTGTACTGGTCGGCGGCGGGGTCGTGACGGCGGCCCTGCTCGGCTGGTCGGTGCGCGAGCTGGACGAGGACAGCCTTCCGAAAGTCGCCGTCGTCGCGGCCCTGTTCTTCATCGTCAGCCTCATCAACGTCCCGATCGGAGCGACCACCACGCATCTTCTCCTGACCGGGCTGATGGGCCTGGTGATCGGTCGGGCGACCGTCCCGGCCGTCTTCATCGCGCTGGTCCTCCAGGCCGTCTTCTTTGGCTTTGGCGGCATCTCCACGCTTGGGGTCAATACGGTCGACATGGCCCTTCCCGCCGTACTGTGGGCGCTGGCCTTCGCTCCGCTGATGCGGCGGGCCGCATCGCCGGGCCGCATGGCCGTGCTCGGCGCAGGCGTTGCCGCGTTGTCGGTGCTGTCGACCGCGCTCATGGTTGCAGCGGCGCTGACGCTCAGCGACGCGGCCTATTCCGCTCGGCCAAAATCGTGCTGATAAGCTATATTCCGTTGATCCTTGGCGAGGCGCTGGTCATCGGCTTCGCCTGCGGCTTTCTCAGCCGCGTCAAGCCGGACGCCTTCTGGTGCACCCGCACGGGAACGGCCTATGCATAGCCGCTTCGCGGTCGGGCTGCTGGCTGCCCTTACGCTGGCGGTCTCGCTTGCTCCGGCGCCGCGCATCGGCTGAAGGTCTTCGCCAGCGTCGTCGGAGCCAGCGTCGAAGGCAGGGCCTATTTCGTCGGCGGCGGCGTTGCCCGGAAACGCTCCGGTCACCTTGCGCGACGGCGGCGGGAAGATCGTTGCCGAGGAGCGGACGGACTCCAACGGCCGCTTTGCCCTCCTCGCGCCCATCAGGACGGATCTGACGGTGATCGTGGACGCGAAGGACGGGCATGTGGCGCGCTTCGACATTCCGGCCGCACACCTGCCCGACACGCTTCCAGCCGGAGATGACGAAAGAAACGGCGACGACGCCGACGGCGGAGCCGGGAACCGGAAGCCTGCTGACGCATACGCGGCAGCAAGCGCCGACGAAATCGACGCCGTCGTCGCGCGCCAGATCGCACCGCTGCCGAGCGGTTCGATTCGCTCGAATCCTCACTGCGGCTGCGTGATTGTGCTGGGCGGCCTCGGCTACATCGTCGGCATATTCGGACTGATCGCCTTCCTCAAGGCGCGACATCGTGCGCCGGACAAGAGCGCGCC
>NZ_FXBL01000004.1:4500000-4702500 GCF_900177325.1 Mesorhizobium australicum
TGGGTCTGCGACATCGCCGAGGAGCAGCTCGCGCGGCCCGAGATCACCGACCGGGGAATCAAGGCGCGTCTCTGCGATGTGTCCGACGCGGCGTCGGTCAACGCCTTTGTCGCTGAGGCGGCTGCCGACATGGGCGGCATCGACATCGTCATCAACAATGCCGGGATCGCCGGCCCTGCCGCACCGTTGCACGAACTCGACTTCGAAGCGTGGAAGAAGACGTTCGACGTCAACGTGCACGGCCAGTTCCATGTCGCGCACGCGACGATTCCGCATCTCAAGGCGACCGGGCGGGGCGGCAGCATGGTCTGCATGGCCTCCGTCGCCGGCAAATACGCCTTTCCGCTGCGTTCGCCCTATGCAAGCTCGAAGGCCGCGGTGATCTCGATGGCCCGCTGCCTTTCGGTCGAGCTCGGCCCCGACCAGATCAGGGTCAATTCGATCGCGCCCGGCGTCGTCGCCGGCGACCGAATCCGCCGCGTCTTCACCGATCGCGCGGCCACCAAGGGCATCACGTACGAGGAAATGGAAGCACTGGCGCTCAGGGCCGTGTCGATGAAGACGATGGTCGAGCCGGACGAAATCGCCGCGCTGGTTCTTTATCTCTGCGGGCCGACGGGACGGCCGATCACCGGACAGTGCATGAGCATCTGCGGCGGACTGGAATATACGGAGTAATCGATCATGGCCGACAAGAAGATCATCAGCTGCGCCATCACCGGCGCGACCCACACGCCCACCATGTCGCCCTACCTGCCGGTGACGCCCGACGCGATCATCGAGCAGGCCGTCGGGGCCGCGCAGGCCGGCGCGGCCATCCTCCATCTGCATGCCCGCGATCCGCAGACCCAGCGGCCCACGGCCGAGCTCGACATCTGGATGCACATCCTGAAGTCGATCAGCGCGCAGACCGACGCGGTCCTGAACATGACGACCGGCGGCTCGACCTTCATGTCGATCGAAGACCGCCTGCGCGCGCCGTTGGCCGCAGCCCCCGAACTGTGCTCCTGCAACATGGGGTCGATGAACTTCGGCACCTACATGATGAAAGAGAAGTTCAAGGGCAAATGGAAGAACGACTGGGAGGAGGACTACCTCGAGGCCAGCCGCGGCGCGATCTTCCGCAACACCTTCGCCGACATCGAATACATCATGTCCAGTCTCGGCGAGAAGGGAACCCGCTTCGAGTTCGAGTGCTACGATGTCGGCCACCTCTACAACCTCGCCCACATGCTCGACCGCGGCTTCGTCAAGCTGCCGATGTTCGTGCAGATCATCGTGGGCACGCTCGGCGGCATCGGACCGGGGCCGGAAAACCTCAACTTCATGAAGGAGACGGCCGATCGGCTGTTCGGCAAGGACTACCGCTGGTCGGTGCTGGCCGGCGGCAGGCACCAGATGAACATGGCGACCATGGCCGCGACGATGGGCGGCAACGTCCGCGTCGGCCTGGAAGACAGCCTCTATGCCGGCAAGGGCAAGCTCGCGACCTCGAACGCCGAGCAGGTGCGGATGATCCGCACCGTCATGGAGAACCTGTCGATGGAGATCGCCTCGCCTGCCGAGGCGAGGCAGATGCTGGGTCTCAAGGGCGCGGACCAGGTGGCTTTCTGAAATCGACGCGGGACCTCCGGCAGCGCCCGATGCGCGCTGCCGGACGCAGCGTCAGTCGATACCGCCGAGCGCCTTGCTCAGCCGGTCGGCGTGATCGCGGACCGCTTTGCGGATCTTGTCGAGATGCGGCGGCTTGGCCCGGCTCGTCGGCAGCGAGATGCCGATGACCCCAAGCAGCGCGCCATCGACGCCGTGGATCGGTGCGGACACGCCGCTGACGCCGATCGCATACTCGTCATAGGCTTCCGCGACGCCCGTCTCCCTCGCCGCTTCGATCTCCTTGCGCAGGGCCGGCAGGGTCGTGATCGTCTTGTCGGTGAATTTGCGCAGGCGCGGCAGCTTGGGAAGCAGGTTTTCCATATCGCCCATCAGGAGCGCCTTGCCGAGGGACGAGCAATGGATCGGCGTGCGGCTTCCGAGCACAGACATGGTCTGCACCGCCTGGGCCGATTCGCGCTTGTCGATGATGACGACGTCCACGCCCTCCAGAACGGCCAGCACCGCCGTCTCCTCGATCTCGCGCTCCAGTTCCTCGAGATGCCGCCGGGTCCAGGCGCGCAGGTCGAAATTGCGGAAGGCGCGAACGCCGATCGCCCACATGCGCGTCGTCAGCATGTAGCGGCTGCTGTCACTTTCCTGGCGCACATAGCCCAGCTGAGACATCTTCTCGAGCAGACGATAGGTCGTGCTCTTGTTCATGTTCAGCGCACGCGACAGGTCGACCAGCTTCACCGGCTCTCCATAGGTCGACAGCAGCTCCAGTACCTTCAGCGCCTTCTCAACTGTAGTCGACAATCCCCGTCCTCCTCCCGATGGCGATGCGCCGCGCCCGGCGTCGATGAAGAACCGCCACGATCACTCGCCCCGAACCATTCTTTTCCCGATCCGCGAACCGATTGCAATGCGAGGGGCGGGCCGCGATCGGCCGCTGTCCCCTCGGGCGGAACCTCATTCCGGCATGTCCACACGGCCGCCGGCCGCCTTCCAGGCGCTGATGCCGCCGGCGATGTGGCGGACCGGCGAAAGGCCCATGTCCTGCGCCGTCTTTGCAGACAGCGCCGAGCGCCAGCCGGAGGCGCAGTAGAAGACGAAGGTCTTGTCCTGCTGGAAGACCTCCTTGGCGTAGGGGCTGTCCGGATCGATCCAGAATTCGAGCATGCCGCGCGGGCAATGGAACGCGCCGGGAATCTTGCCGTCGCGCTTGAGTTCCCGCGGGTCGCGCAGGTCCACCAGCACATAGTCCTCATTGCCCAGAAGCGTGATCGCCGTAGCCGCGTCGATCGCTTCGACCTCTGCGTTCGCACGCTCCAACAGCGCCTTGTATCCGGTCGTGATCGTGGACGGCATCTTCTCTTCCTTTCCCGTTCCTCGTCGTTTTTCGCGCTCGTGAGCCACGGTAACAGACCCGTGGCCGCTTGACAGGCGCATCAAAATACAAAATCATAGTTCATATAATAAAACAACTTCCGGATCGGCCTCTCCCTGCACGCCTCCGCATTCGACAAGGATTTCAGTGCCATGCCCCCACTCCTGAGCGACGAGCAGACGATGATCGCGGAAGGCGTCCGCGCGTTCGTCCAGGCCGAACTCCAGCCGCATGAGGCACTGGTGGAGAAGCTCGATTCGGTGCCGGACGACCTGTTTCGCGAGATCCAGAAGAAGGCGATCACCGCCGGCTACTACGCGCTCAACATGCCGGAGGAGCACGGCGGCGGCGGTCTCAACGCCAGCCAGCGCTGCGTGGCGGAGATCGAGTTCGGCCGCACCAGCCGGGCGCTCGCTGTCATCTGCAACCGCCCCGCGCCGATCCTGAAATCATGCGTCGGCGACCAGATCGAGACCTATCTGAAGCCGGTAATCACCGGCGAGCGCTGGGAGTGCTTCGCGCTCACCGAGCCGGGCGCCGGGTCGGATGCGCGCGCCATCACCACGCGTGCCGTGCGCGACGGAGACGACTTCGTCATCAATGGCACCAAGCAGTTCATCACCATGGCGATGCGGGCGGACTTCATCATTCTGTTCGCCGTGACCGGTATCGACAGCACCCCGAAGGGTGAAAGCAAGCGCATTACCGCCTTCCTCGTCGACAAGGACACGCCCGGCATCGAGGTCACCCCGCTCGACGTCGTGTCGAATCGCGGCATGAAGTCCTGCATCATCTCCTTCACCGACGTGCGCGTGCCGGCGCGCAACATCCTCGGCGGCGAAGGCAATGGCTTCGGCATCGCCAAGAGCTGGATCTTCTCGGGCCGCGTCATGCTGGCGGCCAACTGCATCGGGCTTGCCGAGCGCGCCATGAAGATCGCGGCGGAATGGGCAAATACGCGCACCGCATTCGGACAGCCGATCGGCCGTTTCCAGGGCACCGCCTTCAAGCTCGCCGACATGGCGATGGAGATCCACGCCACGCGGCTGATGGTGCTCGACGGCGCGGCCAAGATGGACGCCGGCACGATCACCCAGCGCGAGGCCTCGCAGGTCAACCTGTTTGGCTCGGAGATGGCCGGCCGCGTCACCGACAATGCGCTTCAGATCATGGGCGGCATGGGCATCACCAAGGACATGCCGCTGGAGCGCTTCTGGCGCGACGCACGCGTCGAGCGCATCTGGGAAGGCACCTCGGAGATCCATCGCGACATCATCTCCAAGGACGTACTGCGGGAGTTCGCCGCATGAGTGCCGACCAGCGCATCAAGGTCACGCGCAACGGGGCGATCCTCGAGATCCTGTTCGACCATCCGCCCGCTCATGCGGTGAACCAGAAGTTCAGCCACGACCTGACGGCCGCCATCCAGCTTCTGGAGGACGATCCTGATCTGAGGGTGGCGATCGTCTCGGCCACCGGCGACAGGATGTTCTCGGCCGGATGGGACCTGAAGGCCGTCGCCGCCGGCGAGACCGGCGAGGATTTCGGACCTTACGGGTTCATGGGCCTGCAACGCACGAAGATGTCGAAGCCGGTGATCGCCGCGGTGAACGGCCTTGCCGTCGGCGGCGGCTTCGAGTTCTCGCTTTTCGCGACCCTCGTCGTCTGTGCGCCGCACGTCGAATTCGGCCTGCCCGAGCTGCAGCGCGGCTTCATTCCGGAAGCCGGCGGCCTCTGGCGGGCGCATCGCCGCCTGCCGCACAACGTGGCCTCCGAACTGCTCCTCACCGGGCGCCGGCTCACCGCCGAAGAGGGCCTGCGCCTCGGCTTCGTCAACCGGATCGTACCGCGCGAGAGCCTGATGGACACCGCCCGCGAGATGGCGGCCGGCATCGTCGCGTCGGCGCCGCTCGCCATCGCCGCCTATCTCGAAGTGCTGCGCGAGGTCGAGACGCTCTCCGACGCCGAGGCTTTCCAAAAACTCTATTCGGGCCTGCCCGCCCGCGATCGCATGCGGGCCTCCGACGACTTCGGCGAAGGGCCGCGGGCCTTTGCCGAGAAACGCGCCCCGCAGTGGAAAGGACGTTGAACAGATGGATTTTGAACTCTCCGAACAGCAGAGGCTGATGCGGGACAGCCTGCGGTCGTTCCTGACGCGCGAATGCCCGATCGAATATGTCAGGGCATGCGACGAGGAGGAACGGTTTCCGTTCGAGCTCTACGACAAGCTCGCCGCCGAAGGCTGGCTCGGCCTGCCAATCCCGGAAGCCTATGGCGGTATGGGCGGAAGCTGCACCGACCTCGCGGTCTTCCTCGAAGAGTTCGCCCGCCACTTCGAGGCCGGGGCCAACATCTTCTACACGACGATCGTCATCGCGACCGACGCCATCACCCATTTCGGCACCGAGGCGCAGCAGCGCGAGCTGCTGCCCAAGCTTGCCAAGGGCGAGATCCGCTTCGCCTTCTCGCTGTCGGAGCCGAACTCGGGTTCGGACGCGGCCAGCCTGCGCACACGGGCAGTGCTGGAGGGCGACGAGTGGGTGATCAACGGACAGAAGATGTTCTGCTCCTGCGCCCAGGAGGCCGACTACATCCTGCTGATGGCGCGCTCCGACGCGGAAGCGCCCAAGCACAAGGGCATCACCATGTTCCTGCTCGACCCGAAAACACCCGGAGTCGAGATCCGCAAGCTCAAGAAGCTTGGCCTCAAGCCGATGGACCTGAACGAGATCTTCCTGTCGGACGTGCGCCTGCCGAAGGACGCCATCATCGGCACGGCGAACAATGGCTGGATGAACGCGCTGAAGACGCTCGACTACGAGCGCTGCTGCCTTTCGGCTGTCAATGTCGGCGCCGCGCAGACCGTGCTCGACAAGTCGGTCGCCTACACCAACGAGCGCGAGCAGTTCGGGCAGAAGATCTCGAGCTTCCAGCTCACCCGCGCCAAGCTCGCCGACATGGACATGGAGATCGAGGCCGCCCGTCTCCTGCTCTACCGCAGCGCCAACCTCGTCGATCGGGGCATCCCGAACAACAAGGAGAGCGCGATGGCCAATCTCTATTCCTCCGAGACCTATGTCCGCGCCGCGCTCAACGGCATGCGCATGATGGGCGGCTGGGGCTATCTGATGGAATACGACATGCAACGCCACTTCCGCGATTCCAAGCTCGCCGAAATCGGCGGCGGCACGTCGGAGATCCTGCGCATCATCATCTCGCGAGAGATCACGAAGTGACGCCGGCGGCGGGCGATCATATCGGCACGCTCGCGGTGCATGCCGGCCATGCGCCGGAGGAGCATATGGGGGCCGCGGTGCCGCCGCTCTACCAGAGCGTGACCTTCGTCGCCGCCGACAGCGATACGCTGGAAGAGATCAACGAGGGGCGCCGGCGCGGCTACGTCTACAGCCGCATCCGGAACCCGACCGTTCTGGCCGCCGAACAGCGGCTGGCGGCGCTGGAAGGCGCGCAGTCGGCCGTGCTCTTCGCCTCCGGCATGGCCGCAGTCGCCGGCGCGCTCGATCCGTTTCTGACATCCGGGGACGAACTGGTCGCCCTGCCCGACATCTACGGCGGGACGCTGCGCTATTTCACCGAGATCCTGCCACAGCGCGGGATCGTCGTGCGTTGGGCGAAGTCGATCTATGCCGCGGATGTCGCCGCCTGCATCGGCCCGAAAACGAAGATCATCTACGCCGAGACGCCGACGAACCCGCTCGTGCGCATTGTCGACCTCCCGGCCCTCGCAGAATTGGCCGCGCAATCGTCTGCGATGCTCGTCGTCGACGGCACGCTGGGCGGGCCGCTGAACCAGAAGCCGCTGGACCTGGGAGTGAATCTCCTCGTCCATTCCGGCTCCAAATATCTGAACGGCCACAGCGACGTTCTGGCCGGCGCAGTCGTTGGATCGCGTGACCTGACACGCAAGGTCCGCTCCGCCCAGCAGGCGAGCGGTGCGATCATGGATCCCCACGCTGCCTGGCTTCTGATGCGCGGCATGGCGACCTACGAGCTGCGGATGCAGCGTCACAACGCCAGCGGAATGGAAATCGCCGGCTTCCTGGAAGGGCACAAGGCGGTCCGCAAAGTCCATTTTCCCGGCCTCGCCTCGCATCCAGATCACCAGCTGGCGCGGCGCCAGATGTCCGGCTTCGGCGGGCTGATCTCCTTCGAGGTCGAAGACGAGCGGCTGGCGCGGCAGGTCGTCGACCGCACGCGCCTGTTTGGCATCGGACCCAGCATCGGCGGCATAGAGAGCCTGATCAGCCAGCCGGGAAACACCTCGCATCATTCGGTACCGCCGCAGCGGCGGCTTGAAATGGGGATCACGCCCGGCCTCGTTCGCATCTCTGTCGGAATAGAGGACGCACGAGACCTGATCGCGGATCTCGCCCAGGCGCTGGAGGCTTCACGATGAACGATCTGGTCATTGCGAACGGTCTGGTGGTCCTGCCCGAAGGACCGCGGAAAGCCGATGTGATCATCTCCGGCGAGATGATCGCGGGCATCGCGGAGCCAGGCACCGGCCGCGGAGAGCGTGTCGTCGATGCGGGCGGCAGGATCGTGTTGCCGGCCGGCGTCGATCCCCACGTCCATCTGCTTGTCGGCTTCATGGGCCAGCGCAGCGTCTACGACTTCGAATCGGGCGGCATCGCCGCGCTGCGCGGCGGCACTACGGCGATCGTCGACTTCGCGTTGCAGCGGCGCGGCGGCTCGATCCTGAAAGGCTTCCACTACCGCCGCAAGCAGGCCGACGAGTTCGTGACGCTCGACTACGGACTGCACCAGATCATCACCGACGTGAACAAGGACAGCCTTGCCGAACTGGCGCAGTTGCGCGCGGACGGTGTCGCGTCGCTCAAGGTCTACATGATCTACGAGGACGACGGGCTGAAGCTGGAGGATGGCCAGCTTCACGCGCTGATGCAGCAGGCGGCGAAGGACGACCTGATGCTCGTCCTCCATGCCGAGAACGCGGGCATCATCGAGCGCCTGCGCGCCGAAGCGGTCGCCGCCGGCCACACGCATCCGCGCTGGCACGCCCTCACGCGCCCGCCGATCACCGAGGTGGAGGCGATCCAGCGCGCCATCCTGTTCTCCGAGGATACCGGCTGCGGCGTCCATATCCTGCACCTGGTGGCAAAGGGCGGCCTGCCGCTGATCGAGGCGGCGCGGCGGCGCGGCCTGCCGGTGACGGCCGAGACATGCACACACTATCTGGCGCTCGATGAAAGCGCGCTGGAGCGCGACAATCCGCACGAATACGTCATGAGCCCGCCGCTGCGCTCGCCCGACAATCAAGCCGCACTCTGGGAGGCGCTCAAGTCGGGCGTGCTGTCCGCCGTGACCTCGGACGAGGTGTCCTATTCGGCCGCGGCCAAGGCGATGGGGGCCGGGTCCTTCGCCACGATCGCCAACGGCTGCACGGGCATAGAGGCGCGGCTGCCGGTGCTCTACACGCTGGGCGTCGCGCAAGGGCGGCTTTCGCTGCAGCGCTTCGCCGAACTCTTCTCCACCTGGCCCGCCGACATTTTCGGCTTCGGCGACCGCAAGGGCCGCATTGCGCCCGGCTATGACGCCGACCTGGTCGTCATCGACCCCGAGACCCGCCGCACGATGGGCAGGCACAGCGACTACGGCGACATCGGCTACAATCCTTACGAGGGCATGGAACTCACCGGCTGGGCGCGCCAGACCATCTATCGCGGCAAGGTCGTGGTCGAGGACGGCAAGTTCCTCGGCACGCGGGGCCAGGGACGTTTCCTGAAACGCGGCGCGCCGCGCCGGCCGCACATCGCTCCCGACGGCGGAGCAGCGGCCTGATGAGCACCCTGCCTGCCGACGTCAGCGCTGCCCTGCGCGCCGACTTCGACGCTGTCGCTGCGATCGGCCGGGATCCGGCGGGCGGCTGGACGAGGTCGGCCTACGGCGATCACGAATGCGAAGCGCATCGCTGGTTTGCTGCGACCGCGGAAGCCGCAGGCCTTGCGGTGCGGCAGGACGCCTTCGGCAACTCCATCGCGCGCCGCGAAGGTCGCCCCGGCGCACCGGCCATCGCCATCGGCTCGCATCTCGACACGGTGACGCACGGCGGTCTTTTCGACGGCGCGCTGGGCGTGCTCGCCGGCCTGGAGATCGCGCGCCGGGTCGCGCCGGGGCCGGAAGATCTCGCACTCGAGATCATCGCCTTCCGCGACGAGGAAGGCCGCTTCGGCGCCCTGACCGGCAGTCGGGCGATGGCCGGCGATCTGCCGCACGACGCCCTTTCGATGCGCGATGCCGATGGGACCGGTCTGCGGAGCGCGATGCGGGAGGCGGGCTTTCCGGTTGAATCCGCCTTGGTCGCCAAACGTAACCTGTCGGAGATCGCGGCCTATCTCGAACTGCACATCGAGCAGGGACCGGTTCTGGAGGCGGGCGGTGAGAGCGTCGGCATCGTCACCGCGATCGCCGGGCAGAAGCGCCTGGCGATCCGCTTCACTGGCACGGCCGGTCACGCCGGCACGACGCCGATGGAGCTTCGCCACGATGCGTTCGCTGCTGCGGCGGAATTCGCCGTCGGCTTCCGCGACATGATCGTAGAGGAAGGCCAAGGCACCGCGCGCGGCACGATCGGCATCGTCAAGACGAGCCCCAATCAGGGCAACGTGATTCCGGGCGAGGTGCGGATCGGTCTCGAAATCCGCGATGCGTCAGCCGCGCTTCTTGCCCATCTGGCCGAGCGCACCGCCGCGCTCGCGACCGAGGCGGGAGCGCGGCACGGCGTCGAAGCCGGCCACCGCGTCGTCTACGAGGCGGCCCCGGTGCCGATGGCCCCCCAGCTGATGGACCTGCTGGAGGGACAGGCCCGCGCGCTCGCCATACCGTGCCGCCGCCTGCTTTCGGGCGCGAACCACGATGCCGGCATCCTCGGCGCGCACATTCCGGCCGCCATGCTCTTCGTCCCTTCGCGCGGCGGCGTCAGCCACACGCCGGACGAGCATACCGATTGGCACCACATCGAGGCGGCCGTCGCCGTGCTCGAGCACGGCGTGCGCCTGCTGGTTTCGCCGCACAGGTCCAGATGAGCCTCCCCCGCATGACCGACGCAAGCCCCTCATCTCCGTTCTGGCCGCCCGGCCTGGACTTCCATCTCCCGGTTGCACCCGGGAACGCGTTTCATAACCTGCTCAATGCCGCCCGGCGCGATCCATCGCACCCTGCCCTGCTGTACTACGGCGCCGTCACCAGCTACGGGAAGCTGCTCGCCGATGCGGAAGCGCTTGCCGGCTACCTCCAGAACCGCTGCGGCGTGCGCAAGGGCGACCGCGTGCTGATCGACATGCAGAACTGCCCGCAGTTCGTCACCGCCTTCCAGGCCGTGCTGCGCGCGGATGCAGTCGTCGTGCCGGTCAATCCGATGAACATGGCGGCCGAACTCGAGCACTACATCGCCGACAGCGGCGCTTCCGTCGCCATCATCGGCGACGAGCTCGTCGAGCGCTTCGCCTCGCTGGCCAACCTGCCCGAGCATGTGATCGTCGCGCGTTATGCGGACGCCGCACCCGTGGAGTGCAAGTACCAGCTACCCGAGGTGATGCTGCGAGCACCGGAGGAGTTACCGGCGAACCGCTTCATCAGATTCGACGATGCAATCGCCGCCGGAGAACAGCCCTCTGCGATGACGGCCGGCGACGACGACCTCGCCGTGATGCCCTACACCTCGGGCACGACGGGACATCCCAAGGGTTGCATGCAGCCGCACCGCTCGCTGAAGTTCACCGCCGTTGCGCAGGCGATATGGTACGGCTTCGACCATAACAGCGTCCTCACCGCCTTCATGCCGCTCTTCCACGTCGCCGGCATGCAGGCGTCGATGGGCGGCGGCCTCTATGCCGGTGCGACGCTGCTGTTGCTCACCCGATGGAACCGCGACCTCGTCGCGCCGCTGTTCATCGAACACGGCGTCACGTTCTGGTCGGCCGCGCCGACCATGATCGTCGACGTGATGGCCGGAGACCAGTTCGACGAACGCGCCTTCGAGAAGCTCACAGTGCTCACCGGCGGCGGCTCCTCGATGCCGACCGCGCTCGCCGAGCAACTGGAGAGGCGCTATGGGCTACGCTTCTGCGAGGGTTATGGCCTGTCCGAGACGATGTCGGCGACCCATATCAACCCGACCGCGCGCCCCAAGCCGCAATGCCTCGGCATTCCGATCTTCGACACCTATTCGCTGATCGTGAAGCCGGAGACGACCGAAGAACTGCCGAATGGCGAGGTCGGCGAGTTGCTGATCGCCGGTCCGCAGCTGATGCGCGGCTACTGGAATCATCCTGAAGCCGACCGCGACGCCTTCGTCACCATCGGTGGACGCCGCTACCTGCGCACCGGCGACATGGCCTACCGCGACGACGAGGGCTACTATTTCATCGTCGACCGGCTGAAACGCATGATCAACGTGTCGGGCTACAAGGTCTGGCCGGCGGAATGCGAGGCGCTGCTCTATCGCCATCCCGACGTGCAGGAATGCTGCGTCATCGCCGTCTCCGATCCCTATCGCGGTGAATCGGTGAAGGCGTTCGTCACCCTGCGGCCGCAGGCGCGCGGTCGGATCAGCGAGGACGACATCATCAGCTTCGCCCGCGGCGTCATGGCCGCCTACAAGGTGCCGCGCGCCGTCGCCTTCGTCGACCAGCTTCCGCGTTCCGGCAGCAACAAGATCGACTGGCGCAAGCTTCAGGAACAGGAGCAGGCAAGAGCGTGAGCGACATCGACAGCACGAGCCAGATCTGGCTGGAGGACTTCGTCCCCGGAACCGTCCTCACCTCGCCTTCCAGGCTCGTGACGATCGAAGACATCGACACCTGGGCGGCGCTCACCGGCGAACGGCATCCCGTCCACATGGACGACGCCTTCGCGCAGGCGGCCGGCTTTCGCGGACGCGTTGCGCACGGGCTTTTCAGCCTTGCCCTGGTCGAGGGGCTGAAGGCCGAAATCGGTGTGTTCGAGCGCAGCGTCATCGCCTCGCTCGGCTGGAACAATGTCAAGTTCTCCGCGCCGCTCTATCCCGGCGACAACGTGCATCTGCGGCTCACCCTTGTCTCGAAACGGTCGAGTTCGAAGCCCGGAAAAGGTATCGCCGAGGAGCGCGGAGTGCTCGTCAAGGAGGACGGAACCGAGGTCGTCAGCGGCGACCACATCGTCATTCTTCTGTCCCGGCCGGAATGATCGTTCCATTTGCGCGAAAGTCGGCGGACATTGACTTCTCTTTTCTCCACTCCTAATCAGACAGCGAGATTTCCGATTTCCGGAAGTTTATTTCCGTTCGAAATTCGGAAAATGCGCCGGATGCCCGGCGATCTCGCTGTCCTGAAAAGGAGTCGGCTGTTCATGTCGGATCAGGAAGATTCACCGCTCGGCCGCGCCCTGCGGATCATCGAGCTTCTGGCCGGGGCGCCCGAAGGCATGACACTCAGCGAGATCGCCGCCGCGACCGACCTCGTCATGACCACGGCGCATCGCCAGCTCGCCACCCTCACCGGCCTCGGTGTCGTGCGCAAGACCCGCGCCAAGACCTTCGTCGTCGGCGAGAGGATGGTCCGTGTCGCGGCCCGGTTGTCCGGCGGGGCGGATGTCGCCACGCTTGCCGAACCGGTGCTGCGCGAGCTCGCCGACAAGTTTGGCGAGACGGCATTCCTTGCTCGTCTGGACGGGACGCATGTGCAACTGCTCGCCACCGCGCTGCCCGATTCCAAGGGTCAGGCCTATGCCCAGCCCGGCCGCGACATGCCGCTTTACGCAGCTGCGTCCGGCAAGATCCTGCTGGCGCTACAGGACGAGGCGTTCATCAGCCAGTATCTGAAGCTGAAGCGCCACGCCTACACACCGAACACGAAGACGTCGGAGGAAGATATTCGCGCCGACATCGCGTTGGCGCGGGCGCGCCATATCGCCGTCTGCGACAACGAATTCGATCCCGGCATCCTCTCCTACGCCTGCGCCGTTCTCGATCCGCGCACCAACGAGCCCTATGCGATGGCCATCTTCGGCCTGGCCGAGCGCTTTGGAACCGTCAGTTCCGCCAATGTCGAGACGCAGCTCATCAATGCAGCGGAACGGTTGCGCCGCGGTTTGCAGGCGCATTGACCGCCGTCTCCAGTATTCTGTATTACGGAAAAAACTTGCAAAAAACAGAATATTCTGTTCTCTGCAATTGTCGTCCCCTGACGGCTTTTCCGATGCTGGAGATGCGGCGTGGCTGGTGCCGAATGGCCCCGAATTGGCAGGTTGGACGACCCGGAGCCGGTCGTTTCTCCCCTGTGGGGCCGCTATCTCTCGGCGCACTGGCTGGATGACTGTCTCCTCGTGACGCTCGACGACCCTTCGGGTCGCGCCAACAAGACCTCCGACCTGTTCAAGACCGAGTTCGACGCGCTGATGCATGCGCTCGAGACCGGCCTGGCGCCCGCCGGATTGCTGTTCCGGTCGGCCAAGCCGTCCTTCGGCGTCGGCGGCGACATCGGCCAGGTTCTTGGCTATGCGCAGCGCGGCATCGAAGCCAGCCTGGCCGATTCCGAGGCGATCAAATCGCTCTTCCGCCGCCTGGAAAGACTTCCCTGTCCTTCCGTCGCACTGCTGGAGGGCACGGCCGCCGGCGGCGGCTGGGAACTTGCGCTCGCCTGCAATGCGCGGTTCTGCATCGCGGGCGGCTCCATCAGGCTCGGGCTGCCGGAAGTCGAGTTCGGCCTCGTTCCCGGCGCCGGCGGCATGC
The DNA here is from genome assembly GCF_900177325.1 of Mesorhizobium australicum. NCBI lineage: Bacteria > Pseudomonadati > Pseudomonadota > Alphaproteobacteria > Hyphomicrobiales > Phyllobacteriaceae > Mesorhizobium > Mesorhizobium australicum. The sequence goes on from NZ_FXBL01000004.1 coordinate 4,513,731, forward strand.
TCAGGCTGCCGCATCTGGTCGGGCTGGAAAGCGCGGGCCGGCTGATCGCGGGCGCGGCCATGCTCTCACCAGAGGAGGCATTCGCCCACGGTCTCCTGACCGGACTGGCCGCCGACGGCGCGGCCCTGCTGAAGGCCGGGCTTGACTGGCTCGGACAGCGGCCTGATCAGCGCCGCCCATGGGACCGCGCCGGCTACGCCATCGTCCCCTCCCTGTCCTACGACGGCCCCGTCGCGGGCGCGCCCGGCGGGCAGGCCGCACCCCGCGCACTGTCGGCGCTGGCCACCATTGCAGAGGTGCCCTTCGACGAAGCTGGACGCATCGAGAGCCGCTGCTTCGCCGAATGCGCCACGTCGAACGAGGCCCGCGCGCTCGTCGGCCTCGGCTTCTACGACCGCAACCGGCTTCGCCATGCGACGGACGACGAGCGCGCCGCGCTGGCACGGGTCGGCCGGCGCCTGGGCTGCGTGAAAGAGCGGCTGACCCTGCCGTCGGCAACCGGCCCGGACGACGAAACACCTGACGAGGCGGAATACCTGGCCATCGCCCAAGCCGCCGAGGCGCTCCGTATCCTCGGCGAGGAGAGCGCCTTGCCGGCGGCGATCGTCAACGTCGCCTCCGTCGAGCAGGCGGGTTTTCCGCGCCGGACCGGCGGTGCGCTGCGCTTCATCGCCGGGATGGGCACGCAGGCTTTCCTGGCCCGCGCCGAAACGCTCGCGCGCCGCTTCGGCGCTCCGTTCCATATCGACATCGCCGCGGACGACGCCGCACGCCTGCTCTCGGACGCCGAGAGCCGAAATCATCAAGGGGAAACAGGATGAAACGACTTCTCAGCACCGGTCTCAACGCGGGCTCCGACACGGTTGTCGAGGTTGTCGGCGGCAAGGGCGCCTGGTTCGAACTGGCCGACGGGCGCAAGGTGCTGGACGGCTCGAACTCCGCCGGCGTGCTCGGCCACGCGCATCCCGAGATGGTCGAAACGATCCGGCGCGCCGCCGAGTATCCGGCGGTGAGCGAGGGCTGGTTCTTCCGCGAGCGCGAGAAGGCCGCCGAGGACCTGATCGACATCGCCTTCGCGGAGGAAAAGGATTGGGTCGGCGCGGTCCGTTTCGGCCTGTCCGGCAGCGAGATCAACGATCTGGCCCTGTCGCTCGCGCAGGCTGTCACCGGCCGCTCGGCGATCGCGACCCGCGAGCGCGCCTATCACGGCCTGACGGGGCTCGCGCGCGAGGTGACCGTGCAGCCGCAATGGCATGGCGGGCTGTCGAAGATGTCGGGCGGCGTCAGCCTGCCTGCCCGCTCCGCCGACACGCGCATCATCGCGGCTCCGACCGGCTCGCTGTGGGGCGAACGCGTTCGTGCCCTTGAGCCGGAAGGCCAGGCCGAGGTCGAGGCGAAGCTGGCGGGGACCGCGGCGGTCATCATCGACTACAGCCAGGGCGGCATCTATCACGACGCCGGCTGGCAGGACATGGTCGCCTCCGCCACACGCAACACGCAGACCCTGTGGATCGCCGACGAGGTCATCACCGGCGGCGGCCGCAGCGGCCGCTGGTTCGCGTTCCAGGGCGGCGAGAGCCGCCCTGACATCGTCACGATGGGCAAGTCGCTCGCCGGCGGCATCGCCCCGATCGGCGCCGTGATCCTGTCGAAGGAGATGGTCGAAAAACTCGACGGCGCCGCGTGGCAGGCCTACAGCACCTTCCGCGGCCATCCGATCGCGATGGCCGGCGTGCGCGCCTATCTTCGCGTCATCAAGCACGACGGGCTGATCGAGCGCGCCGCGGAACTCGCGGCGATAATCGCGCCGCGCCTCGTCGCGATCGCCGAGAGGCATCCGAGCGTCGCCAGGGTCGATGGCCGCGGCATGCACTGGACGATCGAGCTGCACGGCCCCCACTGGAAGGACTGGCGCGCCGATACGACGGCCGTTCCGGTCGCCTCGCGCGTCTCCGGCCGGGCCTTCGACAATGGCGTGGTGATTGGCACCAGCGGCGAGGAGACATCGCTGTTCCTGGCGCCGCCGCTGATCGTCTCGGATGCCGAGATGAACCAGATCCTCGACGTGCTCGACGATGCGCTGTCGGTCGCCGACGAAGCGCTCGCCTAAACCGAAATCACAATCTTCAAGGGAGAGATTCGATGAGCGAAGAAGACCAGATCCGCACCGTCCTCAAGGACTATTTCGACGGCCTCTATTTCGGCGACATGACGCGCTTCTCAAGCGCCTTCCATCCCGCCTGCCGCCTGTTCACCGTGGCTGACGGCACGGTGCAGACCATCGACTACGCGCCCTATATGGAGCGCTGCGCCGGACGCAAGCCGCCGGTCGAAAGCGGCGAACCGCAAGTGGCCGAGATCATCGAACTGACCGTCTCGACCTCCGACACCGCCCACGCACGCGTCCGCGACGCCTTTCCGCCGCGCACCTTCGTCAACGAACTCAGCCTGGCAAAATCCGAAGGCTCCTGGAAAATCGTCTCCAAGCTCTACCACGCCTTCGGTTGATCCCCTGGCCTGATCCGGCCCGTAAGATCTCGGCATGCTCAGGAGGAAGCTAGACGTTCTGGTTCTGGCCGCTCGGCCCGAACCAAAACGTCAGGCAGTCCGGATCATATCAATCGATCAGCACAGTGATCGGTTCAATCGTAAGCCTTCATTTCCGTCAGAACCTCGTTCGCAGCCTTGAAGGCATCGAGGCCGGCAGGGATGCCGCAATAGACGGTGGCGTGCAGGAGAACTTCCTTGATCTCCTCCACGCTCACGCCGTTGTTGATGGCGCCACGCACATGGAGTTTGACCTCGGCGGCGCGATTGAGCGCCGTGAGCATGGCGAGGTTCAGCATGCTGCGCGTTTTCAGATCGAGCGTGTCGCGACCCCAGGCATAGCCCCAGCACCACTCGGTCGTAATGTGCTGGAAGGCCATCATGAAATCGTTCGACGCATTGATCGACCGATCGACATATTCGGAGCCGAGAACCTGCCGGCGCAGGGCAAGCCCCTCGGTAAACAGGTCTCCGACCGTCTTGTCCTGCGTTGTCATTGGGATCCTCTTGTTCTTTGACATACAAAATTACAGTATGGCGAAATACGGATTCGCAGTGGATTTCCGGCGAAGATTCGCCGCCGGTTCGAGAGAGCGGTTTCGAGGCCGCCCCCAGGGAGCGCGTGAATGGCACTGACGACAATCGCGACCGACGGCATGTCGATGAAGGTCCAGACCCTGCCCGGCCTGCGGGAGCAGGTGGCCGAGCGGCTTCGCCTGGCGATCGCGACAGGAAAGTTCCCCGCCGGTGCGCGCCTCATCGAGCGTGAACTGTGCGAGATGATGGGCGTGTCGCGCACCTCGCTGCGCGAGGCGCTGCGCGAACTCCAGGCCGACGGCCTGATCACGCTGCAGCCGAACAAGGGGCTGAGCGTGAGCGTCGTCAGTGCGGAGACAGCGCGCTCGATCTACGAGGTCCGTGCGATGCTCGAAGGACTCGCGGCCCGCCTGTTTGCGCGCAATGCCAGCAAGGAACAGCTTGCGGACCTCAGGAACAGCGTCGACCTTCTCGCCGAGGTCTACGACAATTTCTCGTCCGAGGCCTTTATCGCCGCCAAGACCCGCTTTTACGACATCCTGCTCGAGGGCGCCGGCAATCCCGTTGCCGCCGACATGCTGCGTCGTATCCATACGAGGGTCTCGCAGTTGCGTGTCGTGTCGCTTTCGAGTTCGGAACGCGCCCAGCAATCCATTCGCGAACTGCGGGAATTCCTCGACGCCCTGGAGAAGAGGGACGAGGAGCGGGCATGGCAGGTGTGCGTGGCCCATGTCGAGGCGGCGGCGAAGGCCGCGCTGAAGACAATCGGCGCGGCGGCGTCCTGACACATCCGATCGCGCGGGGATCGCGGAACGCATCTCGGCCTACATCGACTTGACGGTGATGCCGCCGTCGGCGTGCAGCACTTCGCCGGTGATGAAACTGGCGTCAGGTCCGAGCAGGAAGGCGATCGCCTTGGCGATCTCGTCCTCCTCGCCGAGGCGGCCGAGCGGCGTTTGCGCCCGACGCTTGGCGTAGCCCGCCTCGTCGACGATCGCGCGCGCGCCCGGTGTAGGCACCGCACCGGGGGCGACGGCGTTGACGCGCACGCCCTTCGGGCCGAGCTCGACCGCGAGCTGACGGGTAAGCGCCACGATCGCGCCCTTCACCGACGTGTAGGACGATGTATTCGCCGTGCCGAGATCGGCCACCGGCGAAGCGAGGTTGACGACCGAAACCGGCTTGTCGCCGCGATGGGCGAGCAGCGCTTGCACGCCCCAGAACGCGCCCTTGATGCCGACTGCGAACATCCGGTCGAGCACGTCCTCCGTCACGTCCTCGACCGGTCCGTAGCGGATGAAGATCGCATCGTTGACGATGCCCGTCAGCGGGCCGAACGTCGCGGCCAGCGAGGCGGCCGCTTCGAACACTGCCTTGCGGTCGGATGCGTCGGCGACGATGGCCAGGGCCTTGCCACCGGCCGCCTTGATCGCCTCCGCGGTCTCATTGGCGAGATCGGCGGCGATGTCGAACACGCCGACCGCGGCCCCACGAGACGCCAGAAGCCGCGCCGTGGCGCCGCCGATACCGCGCCCTGCGCCTGTGACCAGAATGACCTGACCGCTCAGATTCTCGGACATCTTGTTCCTCCCCTTCCGATCAGGATTGTGCCGGGCCCGGCACGCCGCCGTAGAGACCCCAGAGCTGGGTTGCGAGCGTGCCGGCGTCGACCGGAAGCTCGATGCCGGTAATCGCGCCGGCATCGTCGGACAAAAGGAAGCCGATCGCGTTCGCCACCTGCTCGGGCTTCACGAGCCGCCCGAGCGCCGTCTGGCGGATCATGGTGTCGGGGTTGCGCTCGCCGCGCGCGTAGCTCGCCTCGACCGCCGGCGTGCGGGTGGGACCCGGGCAGACGCAGTTGACGCGCACGCCCTGGCGACCCCATGCGACTGCAAAGTTGCGCGTCATGTTGATGATGGCAGCCTTGGTAGGACCGTAGGCCTGCAGCGGGCTTGAATTGAAGGCGGTGATCGAGCCGACGGTGACGATAGAGCCGTTGCCGCGTTCCAGCATGCCGGCGCCGAAGGCGGTGAGCGTGCGGAACGTGCCGGTCAGATTGACGCGCAGGATCGCCTCCCACTCGGTGAAGTCCTGCGCCTGCGGCATATGCGGATTCTCGAGGTGGGCGGCGACGGCCGCAAGCGCCGAGCAGGGGCCGATCTCCTTCTCCACCCAGCGCGCGGCATCGGCGATCGAGCCGGCATCGGCGAGGTCGATCTCATGGGCGACCGCGCCATGACCGGCGGCGACCTCGCGGGCGAGATCCATGTTGCGGTCGAGCACGACGACACGCCAGCCGTCGCGCCGCATCCGGGCGACGCAAGCCTCGCCAATGCCGCCTGCGCCGCCCGTAATGGCCGCCACGCGTTCCTGGGAGGATGCGGCCATGGTCAAATCGCCTCGTAGAGAGCTTCGATGATGCGGCGCGCGCGTGGACCGTTGTCGCCGCGCGCATGCATCTTGTTGCATGCATAAGAGAAACCGATCTTCGCGTCGGGATCGCCCATGCCGATCGAGCCGCCGAAGCCATGATGGCCGAACGACCGCATGTTCGGACCCATCCAGACCGACACCGGAGTGTTGAGGAGAACGCCTCGAGCCTGATGGTAAGGGCGCTGCTGCATCTTCTCCGTCTGATTATGTTGCTCGACCAGCATGTCGTCGCGCGTCGCCGTCGACATCAACTTGACGCCGTCCAGTTCGCCACCGCGGGCGAAGGCTGCGTAAATGCGCGAGACGGCACGCGGGTTGCCGTGGCCGGACGCGCTGGTGATCTCGGCGCGCCGCCAGGCAGTGGAGTTGAGCGTCACGGGAAGAGGCTCATCAGGAAACTGGGTGAAGCCCTTCGCGACCAGCACGTCCGGATCGGTATCGCGCTTGGCGAGCAGTGTGCCCTCGACCGTCGGCATCAGCGTCGCGCAGCGCGCGAGGTCCGCGTCGGAGAGGTTGCCGTACTGATAGTCCGCACCGAGCGGGCCGGTCACCTCATCCTTGATGAACTGCGGAAACCGCTTGCCGGTCACACGCCGGACGATCTCGCCCAGCAGGTTGCCCTGGGTATGGATGTGGTAAGCGGCAACCGTTCCTGGCTCCCAGAGCGGCGCCTGCTTCTCCAAGGCACCGACGATGGCGTCGCAGTCGAACACTGCGCCCTTCCACATCGGATCGAGCACCACCGGCAAGCCGGCGGTGTGGTCGAGAACATGACGGACAAGGACACCTTCCTTGCCGTTCTGGGCGAATTCCGGCCAATAGTGGGCAACGGGCCTGTCGGGATCGACCAGGCCGCGGTCGATCAGGATGTTGAACGCCATCCCGGCGATACCCTTGGCGACCGACATCATGCAGACGATCGTGTCTTCTTCCCAGGGCTTGGAATAGTCGGCGTCGCGATAGCCCCCCCACAGATCGACGACCTTGCGGCCGTCGACATACACGGCCGTGGCGGCGCCAATCTCTTCCTCGACCGCAAAGTTCTCCGCGAACGCCTCCGCAACCTTGGCAAAAGCCTCGTCATAGGCGCCATGCAGCCGAAATTCATGGCCGCGCGCCGATACCGACTTCTCGAACTGCATGTTTCCTCCCGGAGCTTTCAGTCGAGCGGATATCAGTTTGTATGACAGTATGTCAACACTACAGTCAGTTTGACTTGGGATCGAGGTCGAGCCGTACGATGTCAGGAAAACCCGGGATGAGTTCCGGCCAGCGCTCCCTGACCTCGGGATCATGCCCGGCCACGAGCAGGCTTTCATCCCCGCCCGCCAGTTCCTCGCAGCGGATGAAACCGTCGAGCATCTGGTCAACATGGTGGACCAGCGGAAACGGCGCTCGACGCCTTCTGTTTTCGGTGAAATGGAAGGCATCGGACGCGAGCACCAGCGGACCGCGCGCCGTCGCCACCCGCACAACCTGAAGCCCGCCGGTGTGCCCGCCAACTCGATGCAGCGAGATGCCGGGGAACAGTTCGACGTCGCCGTCGTGGAAGCGGACACGCCCTGTGTGGACAAGCCCCACAGCCTCCAGAACATCCCTCAGATTGAATGGCGCGCGCAGACAGGCGTGGCACATGGGCCGCCCCGTTGCGTAGCGCATCTCCTCGTCCTGTAGATGGAAGGTCGCGGCCGGAAAGGCATCCAGCGATCCGGCGTGATCGTAATGAAGGTGGGTCAGTACGACGTGTTCCACGGCTGCGCTGTCCACCCCTGCCCGCGCCAGCAGCGCCGCGGGCTCGTGGATGAGTTCGCGTCTACGCTCGTTCGCGGCCGCCTGGCCGAAGCCGGTATCGACGACGACGAGTCGGCCGTGCCCACGAATCACCCAGACGTAGTAATCGAGCGGCATCGGTCCTTCGTGAAGATCCATGCCGGGCATGAAGTTCTCGGCGCGTGGGCGGTTTGGTGCGGTCCGCGCAAACCTCAGCGCCAACACCTCGTAAGTCGGTTTCACGCTCTCCTCCGTCATCTCAGCATCCTCGCTTGAATTATCATACCGTCATGTTGTATGACAGACTGCCATTGTGGCAAGCCGCCGCAACGGTAGTATCATTGCTGCGCATCGCGCGGCTCGATCCGTGGGAGGACTCCGATGAAATTTTCACGCCTGATGGCGCCCGCCGTCGCATTCTGCGCAATCGGCGCAAGTGCCGTCTTCGCGCAAGACTATCCTGAAATGACGCTTCGCTACTCATCCAACATTCCGGAGGTAGTGAACACGTCGAAGATCGACACCTACTTCTCGTCGGAGATCGAGAAGCGCAGCGGCGGCAAGATCAAGATCCAGCATTTCTGGGCCAACACGCTCGGCGGCGAATCGGAAATCGTCGACCTGGTCGGCTCCGGCGCGGTCGATCTCGGCCTGATCGTCACCGGCAACCAGTTCTCGCGCATGCCCTTTACGGCGGTGACCAACGCACTACCGTTGACCTATACGGATGGGCCGAAGTTGAACAAGCTCACCCATGACATCTTCACCACCAATGCGACGATCAAGGCGGAGCTGGACGCCGCCAACCTGCATCCGGTGCTCTACCGCTACCTGCCCGACTACCGCTTCTATTGCACGAAGCCGATCAAGTCGCTTGCCGAGATGCAGAACAAGAAAATCCGCTCCTATGGCTCGTTCGTTCCAATCATGTTCCAAGCCGTTGGCGCGATCCCGGTCAACGTCCAGCCGGTCGACATGATTCAGTCGATGCAGTCCGGCGCCATGGACTGCACCTACATGTTCAACTCGTCGGCCACCGCCTTCAAGGTCGATCAGGTCGCGAAATTCGGTACCGACCTGTCCTTCGGCGTCATCAGCGCCCACACGCTCTTCATCTCCAAAACCAAGTGGGAGGGCTGGCCGGAGAACGTGCGCAAGCTGTTCGAGGACGTCGCCGCGGATGCGGAGAAGTTCGGTAACGAGCTGATCGCGAGCGACGAGGCGAAGGCGGCCGAGAAACTTGCCGCGGCCGGTATGGAGATCGTCCACTTCGAAGATCCGGACGCACTCAAGGCAAAGGTTCCGGATATGCTCGACACCTGGACGAAAAAGATGGACGAGATGGGCAAGGGTGCCGAGGCGAAGGAACTCGCCGACTACATCCGCGCCAACCGCTAGTCGTTCTCAACGGGCCGTGGCGATTCCGGTCGCCGCGGCCTTTTCCTTAACCGGATGTCTCGGATGAAATCCCTTTTCGTTTGGATCGACGCGATGCTGCGTCGACTGTCGCTCATCGGCTTTATCGTCGCCTCGGCGCTGCTGCTGATCGTCGGTATCATGGGAGCGGCCGATGTCGTGTCGACCAACATTCTCATGAAACCGATACCCGGCATGGTCGAACTATCCGGCGCAATTCTCGGTGTGATTGTTTTTCTGGGTCTTGCTGAGGCTCAGGCGCGCGGCGCCAACATCATGATCGACGTGTCGACCCAGAAGATGGGCCCGCGCATGCTGCGGATCTCGACGATCTTCTCGCTCGGTCTCGGCGTGATCTTCATGGTGATGATGGCCTGGCTCACCACGCGCCTGGCGATCTCCGCCTGGACCTATCGCGAGGTGGCGCTCGGGGCACTCGCTTTCCCGATGACCCCGTTCAAGGCCGTCGCGGCCTTCGGAGCGTGGCTCGCAGCCGCAGAATTCCTCCGTCAGTTCGTGCGCACCATCTTCGTGGGCGTCCAGATCCGGGAAGTGAAACCCGATGTTTGATCCGCTCACACTCGGCATCCTCGCCATCGTTCTCATGCTCGTGTTGGCGCTGCTCGGTGCCCCGGTGGGCATCGCCATGGGTATCGTCGGCCTGGCTGGTCTCTGGATGACCGGCGGCTCGGCATTTGCGCTGAACACCATGATGAACCTGCCGTTCTCCATGGCCTCTGACTACGCGTTCATCGTCATCCCGATGTTCGTGCTGATGGGCGCGATCGCTTCGTCCTCAGGCATTACCCAGGAACTGTTCGGCTTCTCCAATCTGCTGCTGCGCTCGCGCAAGGGCGCGCTCTATCAGGCGACGATCCTGGCCTCCGCGGGCTTCGCGGCGATCTCGGGCTCGACGCTGGTCAACGCCGCGCTGTTCACCCGCATCGCGCTCGGTGAGATGATCAAGCTCGGCTACGACAAAGCCTTCGCCGCCGGCGCCATCGCCGCCGCCGGAACCATCGCCGCGCTCATCCCGCCGTCGATCGCCTTCATCATCTACGGACTGCTGACTGGCGAATCCGTCGCCGAGCTTTTGATTGCGGGCATCGTTCCCGGCATCCTGACGACAGTCGCCTACATGGTCGGCGTCTCTGTCATGGTTCGCGCGAAGCCGCATATCGCTCCGGACCCGCAGCCCAGAGCCTCGGCTGCGGAAATCGGCAAGAGCTTCCTGAACCTGTGGGCGACCTTCCTTCTGGCGGGCGTCGTCATCGGCGGCATCTATCTCGGCTTCACCACGCCATCGGGCGCGGCGGCGCTGGGCGCGATCGGCGCACTGGCGATCTCCCTGGCGCGTCGTCGCGTGACGGGCGAAAGCCTTGCAGACAACCTGCGCGCGGCCGCGGCGATCACGGCGGCCCTGTTCATGGTCATCATTGGCGGCCTCATCTACTCTCGCTTCTTCCTGGTGGCCGGCACGGTGACCGCGTCGACCGACCTCCTCAAGTCGTTCGAACTGTCGCCAATGATGTTCATGCTGCTTCTGGTCGTCATCTTCATCATCCTCGGCACGTTCATGGACGCCCTCGCGATGCAGGTGATGACCCTGCCCTTCGTCTATCCGCTGGTGCTTGCCCACGGCTTCGACGGCGTCTGGTTCGGCGTCATCATGGTCAAGCTGGTCGAGCTCGCGGTTCTGAGCCCGCCCGTAGGAATGAACCTATTCGCTGTCATCGGTGCCTCCGAAGGCAAGGTGAATCTGCACGACATCCATCGAGGCATCGTGCCGTTCCTCCTCATCGAGTTCACCGTGCTGGCCATCCTGATCGCATTCCCCGACCTGTCGCTCTGGCTGCCTCGCCAGATGTTCAACTGACCGTTTCGAAGGCTCACGCAATGACTGGCAACACCCGCATCGGTTTCATCGGCCTCGGCGCCATGGGCGAACCCATGGCTGCGCGGCTCACGGCCGCAGGCTTCGCGCTCTCCGTCAACGATGCCGATGCGGCGCGAACCTCTCGCGTGGCCGCGGCGAACGGCGCGACGGCGGCGGCCTCGCCGGCGGAACTGGCGGCGAACTCAGACATCCTCGTCACCATGCTTCCGTCGAGCGCGATCGTCTCGGCGGTGCTCGAAGGACCATCCGGAGCGCTTGCCGGGCTGGCGAAGGGTAGCCTGATCGTCGACATGTCGAGCGGTGTCCCGGAGATGACCCGCACTCTCGCGGAGGCGGCCGCGGCGAAGGGCGTCGCCATGATCGATGCGCCCGTCTCGGGCGGCGTGTCGCGTGCCAAGACCGGGGATCTGGCGATCATGGCCGGCGGCGACGCTGCTGCGATCGACCGCGCCGAGCCGGCGCTCAAGGCAATGGGAAGCTCGATCATCCGCACCGGCCCGATCGGCAGCGCGCATGCGATGAAGGCGCTGAACAACCTTGTCAGCGCGGGCGGCTTCCTGATCGGCATCGAAGCCCTGCTCATCGGCCAGCGCTTCGGACTAGACCCGGCACTGATGGTCGACGTGCTCAACGTCTCGACCGGCATGAACAATTCGACCCAGAAGAAGTTCAAGCAGTTCGTGCTGTCGCGCAAGTTCGACGCCGGCTTCGGCCTCGACTTGATGGTCAAGGATCTTGGCATTGCGCTCGGCGTGGCCAATGCGACCGCCACCCCTGCCCCTTTCTCCGGCCTTTGCCGTGACGTCTGGGCCGGCGCGCAGAAGTATCTCGGACCGGGGCAGGATCACACGGCGGTCGCGAAGTTCAGCGAGCTGATCGCCGGTTCGACGCTCGGCGAAGATGATCGATGACCGCGGCTCCGCTCGCGGGACAGACGGTCGCGGTGTTCGGCGGCTCGTCGGGCATCGGTCTCGCGACCGCCGAGGCCGCTCAAGCGCTCGGCGCCAAGGTGACGATCGCTTCGAGGACTGAAGCGCGACTGCGCGAGGCCGCATTGCGGATCGGCGGTGCGGAGATCGCCGCGCTGGACATCCGCGAAGCCGACGCGGTCCGCCGCTTCTTCGATGAGCGCGAACCTTTCCATCATGTCGTGGTATCGGCGGCGGAACTCGCGGTCGGCCCGCTGCGCAAGCGCAGCCTTGATGAAGAGCGCGCGGCATTCGACAGCAAGTTCTGGGGCGCGGCGAACGTGGCGCATGCGGCGCGCATCCGCGAAGATGGCAGCCTGACACTCGTTTCCGGCATGATCGGGGTGCGGCCGACGGGCGGCGCCACCATTCTCAGCGCCATCAACGCCGCGATCGACGCCCTGGCGAAGGCGCTGGCCACCGAGATGGCGCCCGTGAGAGTCAACTGCGTTTCTCCGGGCCGGATCGAGACGCCGTGGTGGGATTTCATGCCGGCGGACGAGCGCCAGGCGCTGTTCGACCGCACCGCTTCGAACCTTCCCCTCAAGCGGATCGGCCGCCCGCAGGAGATCGCGGCGCAAATCGTCCACCTGATGCAGAACGGTTTCATGACCGGCAGCGTCGTGCTGGTCGACGGCGGCGGCGCCCTGTAACGTTGGACGGGCGGGAGCAAGGCTCCGGAAGCCGATCGGCCTGTTAGAGCCGTCGACTATCTGTCGGGGAAGCGGGCCGCGCGCTTTTCCTTGAAGGCGAGCATCGCCTCCTGCACATGCTCCGTGGCCGCGAGGCTGGCCTGCGCATCGCGTTCGAGATCGAGTTGCTGATCGAAATCGTTGTCGAACGCCGCGTCGACAAGCCGGCGCGCCGCAAGCTGTGCCGTGTTCGGTCCGGCGGCCAGTTGTTCGGCAATACGGCGGGCTTCGGCGGCAAGCTCCTCGTCAGGGACGCATTTCCAGATCAGACCGAGCGCAGCGGCCCGTTCGCCATCCAGCACCTCGCCGGACAGCACCAGGCCGAGGGCCCGCGCACGGCCGAGATGGCGCGCGAGGTGCCAGGTCGAGCCGAGATCGGGCACCAGGGCGAGCTTCGGCGTGAAGGTCTGGACGAAACGCCCCGACTTCCCCGCCACGACGATGTCCGCCGCGAGCGCCAGGCCCGCGCCGCCGCCAGCCGCGACGCCATTGACCGCCGCGACCGTCGGGAACGGCGCGTTGCGGATCGCGCGAATCGTGCGGTTCATCAGCGTATCGAGCACCGCGGCGCAGGCGGCGGACCGTTCCTCCACCGGCAGGTGGGAACCCATCATCGGATCGGAAAGATCCGCGCCCGAGCAGAAGGCCCGACCCGAACCGGTGAGCACCATGGCGCGCACGCTCCGGTCCGCTGCCAGCGTGGCGATCGCATCGGTCAGTTCCTCGAATGTCTGGCGGCGAAGCGCGTTCAGCGTCTCCGGACGGTTGAGCGTGATGTGGGCAACCGGTCCGGCAATGCTGAGGTCGATGTCGGACATTCTACTCCTCGATTTCCTGCACCGGCTGGCGCCGGCGCGACTTCCCGAATGCGATGGCGGCGAGTTCCGGGCTGAGTTCCGCGCCGGTGTAGGTGATGGGAGGCAGCGCGTTCAACGTCTCCGTCAGTTCCTTGAGGAGCTGCTGCAGCAAATCCATGCGCTCCTTGCCGAAGGCGTTGTAGATCTCCCCGTAGATCCCTTCGGAATACGGTGCGACCGCATCGATCAGGGTGAGCCCCTGGGGACTGATCGAGATCAGCGCGCGGCGCATGTCGTCCGGGGCGGGACGCCGGATGATGTAGCCGCGCGATTCTATGTCCTTGAGGATACGCGACAGCGAAGGCGTCAGAAGGTAGGTGACCTTGGCCAGCGCCGTGACCTCGATCTCGTTGATGGAACTCAGGGCGCGCAGCACACGCCACTGCTGCTCGGTGATGTTGAAGAGATGAAGCGAAGTACGGAACCGCTGCATCACCGCTTCGCGTGCCAGAAGCAGCGACATCGGCAGCGATTTGGAGAAGCTTCTCAGCTTGACGTTGGCCGGTCGATCCCAGGTTTTCTTGTTCATTTACGTTCCCGTAGCTCCCGGCTCTTAGTACCAGGCGATCTGCACTGCACCGATGCCTGCGTGGATGCGGCAGGCTAGCATACTCGCTCCCTTAGGAAAGCGGCCGCCTGTATTGTTCGATGGCGACCTCAAAGCTTCGTCGGCTTCATTCGGTTCTCCAGCATGCCGAGGGGAACCATGATGACAGAACTCAGGACGAGGAGAACGACGACGGCCGCAAACACGCCGGCAGCGTTGAACTGGACTGCGGCATGTTCGATCAGGAAGCCAAGTCCCCGATTGGAGGAAAGCGCCTCGGACACCACCGTGGTGGTGAGCGCATAGCCTATGGAGGTTCTGAATCCGGTATAGATCCAGGGAAGGATGGCAGGCAGCCGCACCTTGCGCACGATCTCGCCTTCCGTGGCCCCCATCAGCCTCAGCCCGTCCATCGTGTCGCGGTCCACGTCGGCCATGCCGCCGAGCGTGGCGTAGAGGAGGAGGAAAAACACGACCGAGGCCACCAGCACGACCTTCGACAGGAGGCCGATGCCGAAGAGGATGACAAGCAGCGGCAGCAGCGCCACCTTGGGAAGGCCGTAGAGCGCCGCGATGAACGGTGACAACACCCGTTCGGCGCGCGGCGCAAGGCCCAGAATCAGCCCGCAGGCGATCCCAAGCGACGCGCCGAGCGCGTAGCCGAGAAAGAGCGTCAGCATGGTCGAGCCGATGTGGATCCAGACCGAACCGCTCGCGAACCAGTCGACGATGACCCTGGAGATGCTGAGCGGATCGCTGATGTAGAAGGCCGGGATCAGGGTGCCGGACGCCAAGTGCCACGCAACCAGCACGACCGCGAGAACGGCCGCCTGCTGACCGATCGTCGACAGCCGCATCTCCGTCGCGGAAACAGCCCTACTTGCCAAGACCGGTCTCCGTCCCGAGCGCGACCTCGTCCTTGAGCTCGTTCCAGAGATCTTCGTAGAGCTTTCCGAATTCCGGCCTGAAGCGCAGGTTCACCGGATCGCGCGGCCGCTCGAACGGAATCGTCCGCGTCGCTCTGATCCGACCAGGGCGCGAGGTGAACACCAGCACCCGGTCTGCCATGGCGATCGCTTCCTCCAGGTCGTGCGTGACCAGGATGACCGTCATGCGACGGCGCTCGACGAGGCGCAGCAGTTCCTGTTGCATGATCAGCCTGAGCTGAGCGTCGAGCGCTCCGAAAGGCTCGTCGAGAAGCAACGTTTCCGGCTCGTAGATCAGCATGCGTGCAAAGGCGGCACGCTTGCGCATGCCGCCGGACAGTTCCGAAGGGTAGTGACGTTCGAAGCCCTTGAGCCCGACCAGCTCGATGATCTCGCGCACACGGTCGACCTGTTCGGCCTTGGGAAGACGGCGGCAGGCGAGCTCGAAGGCGATGCCGACATTGTCCTCGACCGTGCGCCAGGGCAACAACGTGTCCTTCTGGGTCATGTAGCCGACCCGCACGTTAGGGCCGTTCACCGGCTTGCCGTCATAGGTGACAACGCCTTCGGTCGGCTTGAGAAGGCCGGCAACCATATTGAGCACCGTCGACTTGCCGCAGCCGCTTGGCCCGACGAGCGCCGTGAAGGATTGCGACGGCACCTCAATGTCGATGCCGTCGACGGCACGCACGCGCATGTCGCGCGAAGCGAATTCCACGACCACGTCCCTGAGGCTGATCTTGTCGGCCGGCTGGCGTCCGGCGGGCACAAGCCCGCGCGTATCAGTCATCGCATTCATCCGTTCACCTGTTGTCTGCCGGCACACGCCAACGCATCAGCCGCCGCTCCAGACGCGCCATGAGGTCGTTGACCAGCGCGCCGAGCACCATCATCAGAAGCAGGACCGTATAGACGCCGGTCATGTCGAACTGCTGCGCCGAGCGGGTGATCAGATGCCCCAGCCCCGCCTGCGAAAGCATCATCTCCCCGATCACCGCGGCGATGAAGGCATAGGGCAGCGCGTTCTTGAGCGCCGCCATGATCCAGCTCGTGCTGCCGGGCAGAACGACCTTCCTGAAGCGCTCCCAGCGCGTCGCACCCATCAGCGTCAGCGAATCGAGCAGGTCGTCATCCACCGCGCGCGCACCTGAAAACGTGTTGAAGAACAGGAGCAGGAAGGACACGAAGGCGACCAGCACGATCTTCGGCTGCATACCGAGGCCGAACCACATGATCAGCAGCGGCGTCATCGCGACGATCGGCAGCGAATTGAGCAGCACGATGAAGGGCCGGAACACCGCACCGGCACGAGGCGACCGGCCGACGACGAGGCCCACGGCAACCCCAAGCGGCACCCCGATGGCGAGCCCGGCGCCGATTTCGGCGAACGTGACGCCGATGTGCCGGGCGAGGTCGTTCGATGCCCACTCGGCCAGCCGCACCAGCATGGCGCTCGGACGGCTGGTCCAGCGATCGGAAACGAGCCGGCCCCACGCCTCCCATACGGCAAGAAGCGCGAGGGCAAGCGCTGCCCTCTGAAGCCAGAGCTCTCGCTCCTCGTTCCTGCGTCCGCCTCGGCGCGTGGGGGTCGTCGCCGTCATTTCAGCACTTCGGCCGCCGCCTTGTCGGCGAACTGGTTGTCGACGAACTGCTCGAAGGTCACGGTCACCGGCTTGTCGGAGGTGATCGATATCCAGTCGAGAAGCTTCTGGTACTCCTCCTTCGAGATGACGGGCGTGGCGGACGACTTGCCGCGATAGCGCGGCTCGAAGGCCTTGTAGATCGCCTCATCTGTGTCGGGGAAATACGATTTCAGCATCTCGCCCACCTTGTCCGGCTCCGCCGCCGTGAGCTTCATGGCCTCGGTCAGGGCATGAACGACCGATCCCACGACCTCGGGCTTCTCCTTGACCAGCGAGCCGGCGGCGATGATCGCCGTGTAGGGAACGCCTTCGAGCTCGGGGATGCCGCCCTTGAGCGGATCGACGATGATCGTGCCCACGCCGTCGGCCTCGGCCTTCTCCGGCCAGGGTGCGCCAAGCATGACGCCGTCGATCGCGCCCTGTTCGAAGGCCGCGAACATCGCCCCCGGATTGCCGAGCGGCTGGATCGTGATCGCCTCGTCCGGCTTGACGCCGCGCTTGACCAGCCAGCTGCGCAGCAGCACGTCGGTGGTGCTGCCGATGCCGGTGACGGCGATGGTCACGTTCTTGAGGCGCGACACGACGTCGTCGATCCCCATCCCGGCGGTGATGCCGGTCTTCTCCATGGCCGCCTTGGAAAGGACGAGCTGGATCGGATAGGCGTTGAAGAGACCGCTGACGGCCACGAGATCGGCGCCGTTCTCCCGGGCGCTGATCGACGGCTGCATGCCGACGACGGCAAAATCCGCGCTACGGCTGGCGACCGCCGCGATCTGGCGCGAGCCGGCGCCCACGTCGACCCACTGGATGGCGATGCCGTCCTTCTTGAACAGGCCCGCCGCCTCAGCGACATAGAAAGGATAGAAATGCAGCGCCGCGCCCGGTGTCGCCACCGTGATCGTCTGCTCTTCAGCCGCAGCCTGCCAGCCTCCCAGACCGAATGAAAACGTCAGGGCCGCGGCTATCGCGGCCATCTTCAATTTCACGAACATAAAGACCTTCCTCCCTAGACGGTCACGCGTCGAAGGTAGCTACTTAACCTGTTATTGATCTACCGGCAAGGCAACGGCGTAGCCAAACTTCGTTTACTCGGCGTCGCCCACTACAATCCCGCCGCCCCAGGCCTCGAACACCTTGATCGTGTTGCTGTAGTCGGCCTCCGGTCCGAGCTGGTCTGCGACGAGTGCGAAGAGATTGGCGACCGTCGAGCCGACGAAAGCTGGCATCTGGGTCGAGCGTGCCAGTTTGAGGAAGAGCTGGCTGTCCTTGACGCCGATCGAGAGCGGACCGCCATATTTGAACGTGCGCGGCAGGATCGCGGCTGGAAACTTGTCGACGGTCGCGGAGTTGCGGCCGGTGCTGGCATTGATCACGTCGATCATGGTGCGCGCATCGAGCCCCGCCTTGACACCGATCGAGACCGCTTCGCAGCTCGCGACGAAAGCCGTGATCGACAGCATGTTGTTGACCAGCTTCACGACCTGCGCCTGGCCGGGCACATCTCCAACCTCGAAGACATGCTCGGCAAGCAGGTTCAGTGTGTCCATCGCCGTTGCGCGGGTGTCCGGTCTCCCCGCAACGATGGCGGTCAGCGTTCCCTGGTGCGCGCGCTTCGGACCGCCGCTGATCGGCGCGTCGAGGAAGCCGATGCCGCTTGCGTGGAGCTTCCCGGCAATGTGCTCCATCGCCTCCTTGCCGAGGGTCGACATCTCGACATAGGTGCGCAGCGCCGATCCGCCCGCCGCACCGTCGGCGCCGAAGGCGGCCGCGAAGCTCGCCGCCTCGGACGGCAGGCAGGCTATCGCCAGGTTGGCGCGATCCGCCACGTCGCGGGCGCTCGTGGCCGGCTCGCCGCCGAGCGCCGTGAAGGCAGCCATCCGTTCAGCACTGATGTCGTAGCCGGTGACGCTCCTGCCAAGCCCGAGCAGCCGCGCGGCCATCCCGCCGCCCATGCCGCCCAACCCGATGATTCCAATCGTCAATTCACCCTCCGCTAAGGTTCGGCGTGTCAGGCGCCAGTTTCGTAGAGACGCCCCATGCCGGGCGAAATGGCGCTCGATCCGGCCAGCCTGACAGCTGCCCAGCTTCCGACCATCGCGCTGGATATGACTGGCTTTCCCAGTTCGCGCTCGAGCGCGGCCGCGACCGGAGTGGTGCGCATGCCGGCGCAGGACAGCACCACCGCCTCCGCATCGGGTGCGCCCGCCGCGACCCTCCGGGCAAGGTCCGCGATCGCCTCCGGCGCCACCGCCTCCACCTCCGGCAAGGCGGTGATGCCCAGGCCCGAGATCCGCTCGATCTCGAAGCCGCAGGCCTCGAAATAACGGCGAAACATTGCGTCGACCTCAGCGGTATAGGCAGTTGCCACGGCGATGCGCCGCGCGCGCAGCCGCTCGAGAGCCTGTATCATGGCGCTGGTCAGCGTCATGGCGGGGACCCCGGACGCTTCACGCATCGCCGCTTCCAGTTCGCCATTGAAGGCCGGCCCCTTGAAGAAGCTCAATGACGTGCCGAACAGGAGGATCGCCGAAACGCCGCGTGAGGCAAGCACGCGCGCGGTAGCCTCCACGCGACCGACGGCCTCGCCATAGCCTTCGGCCGTGAGCCCGCGCACGCCGAGCCCGGCGACCTCGAACGCGACATCTGGATACATCGCCGCCGCATCGGGCGGGACGATGCCGTCGAGCGGCGGCACGATGAGTCCCACCTTGACCACGTCATTCCCTCCCGTCATCCGTCGAGCCGCGCAGCAACCGCCTTCGCCGCCCTGACCACCAGGCCACGCAGCCAACGGTTGATCGGCGTCTGGTGCGCGCGACCGCTCCAGAACAGATGGACGTCGAAGCTGCGATCAAACGGCGCGGCGATACGCACGCAACTCTCAGCCATAGCCGGCGCGAGCGCGGAAGGAGCGGTCAGCACAAGATCGGTTCCTTCAATCAGCCTGTGGACCATCCCGAAACTCGGCAGCTCCAGCTTGGGTATAATATCTATGTTAAGTGATTTCAGCGTCTCGCGATAGAACGGTTTCCATCCTCCGTCATAATTAACCGTCACATGCTCCGCGCGCGCATATTCTTCCAGAGAGATGCCCTCCCGCGCGGCGCGGCTGTTCCGGTCGACGAAACATGCATAGCGCTCTGTGAACAGGACACGGGTGTAGAGGCCGGCCGTGTCCGCGAGCAGCGGCGAGATCAGAATGTCGCATTCGTCGGCGAGGAGCTGACGATGACCCTGCGTGTGCGACTGCATGATCGAAACGCGTAGGCCAGGCGCCTCGGCGCGCAGCGCCCGCATAAGCTGGGGCAGGATCACCGTCCGCTCGTAGAAATTGCAGGAGATCACCAATCGTCCACGTGTCGTAGCCGGATCGAAATGTTGCGGAGCGGCGAGGCGCGCGAAATCGCGAAGCAGGCGTTCCGCCTCGGTGACGATCTCCTCACATCGCTCCGTCGGCAGGATGCCCCGCCCTGCGCGAACGAAAAGCTCGTCGCCAAACGTCTCACGCAGCCGGCCGATCGTGTAGCTGACCGTGGACTGGTTGAGCCCCAACCGGTGCGCCGCCGCGGTCAACGATCCGGCCTTGTGCACGGTGATCAGCACGCGCAGCGCGCGCAGGTCTATGTTTCCATCGAATTCTTCCATAGATTGGATCGATACCATGCACTTGTTCGACAGATAAGCCCATGGTTCGTCCTCGCAAAAGGCAGCGCCAGGCGCGCCGCCGCGGAGGAGAGCCCGATGTCGACCGCCCCGAGCGTCGAGAACATTACCCTCGGCGATCTCTATGCCGACCCCTACCCGGCCTATCGGCGTCTGCGCATGGAGGCGCCCGTCGCATGGGTGCCGGCGGCGCGGATACATCTCGTGACCCGCTTCGACGACATCATTGCCATCGAGCGTGACGCCGGGACCTTTCCGGCGCTTGACCTGCGATCGCTTCAGATCAAGGCGATGGGGCATACGCTCATGCGCAAGGACGGCGAGGACCACAAGCGCGAGCGCGCCTTGCTTGAGCCGACCTTCCGGCCGGGCACGGTCAAGAATCACTGGGAGCCGATCTTCGCGCGGATCGCGGACGAGTTGATCGACGGCTTCGCCGAACGGGGCGAAGCCGACATCTTCGCAGAGTTCGCCGCTCCCCTGGCCTCGCGCTGCCTGATGGAGATCCTCGGGCTGACGAATGTCGACTGGCGCGATCTCATCGGCTGGTCGCAGAGCCTGATGGACGCTGTGGGCAACTATGGCGACGATCCCGACGTCTGGGCCAAGGGCCTGGCCGCCTCGCAGGCGATTGACGCCGCTCTCGACGAGCGCATCCCTCAGTTGAAGGCAAATCCCGATCCTTCGGTCGTCTCCGCCATGGCAAACGCCGCCGAGCCGCTGACGATCGACCAGATCAGGGCGAACGTGAAGGTGATCGTCGGCGGCGGGCTCAACGAGCCGCGCGACGCCACCTGCACGGCGCTTTACGGCCTGCTCCGTAATCCGGCCCAGTTGACCCAGGTGCTTGCCGACGACGGCCGCTGGAAAGACGTGTTCGAGGAGGCAGTGCGCTGGGTCGCGCCGATCGGCATGTATCCGCGCCGTGTCGCCAGAACGGTCGAACTCGGCGGCGCGATCCTGGAACCGGACGACCAGATCGGCCTCGTCGTGGCGTCGGCCTGCCATGACGAGACACGGTTTGAGGACGGTCATCTGTTCGACATCAACCGCAAGCGCGCTCCGCATCTCGCCTTCGGTTCCGGCCCCCACTTCTGCCTTGGAACCTGGGCGGCGCGAAAGCAGGTTGGGGACATCGCCGTGCCCAACATCCTGCGCCGCCTGCCCAACCTGCGGCTCGACCCGGACCGCGAGGCACGTCTTGGCGGCTGGGTCTTCCGCGGTCTCCTGAATCTTCCCGTGAAATGGGACGCCTGAGAAAAGCCATGCCGAAGATCACGATCGTGGACCATCATGGCAACGAGCACGCCATCGAGGCGCAATCCGGCGAATCTGTCATGCAACTTGCCATTGCAAACGGTATAGACGGCATCGTCGCCGAGTGCGGCGGCAACTGCGCCTGCGCCACCTGTCACGTCTATGTCGACGAGGCGTTCCTGGCCAGCCTTCCGCCGCCCCTCGATCACGAAGAGGACATGCTTGGCTTCACAGCGGCCGAACGCCGCCCGGGAAGCCGCCTTTCCTGCCAGATCGTCCTGTCCGACGCGACGGATGGGCTGATCGTCAGGATTCCCGACACGCAGGTATAATCGAAAAACACCTCTCAACGTCTATTGCAAGCCGGACGCGACCAATCTAATAACCTGTTAAATAATTCGTCGCGAGGGCAGCGGGAGGGCATACCTTGATCGACATCGGCGACCATTTTCGCGTTCGCAACCTGATCACCGACTATGTCTGGAAGCTCGACATGGCCGATATCGAAGGCGTGCTGGATCTTTTCCTTCCCGACGGGATCTTCGAGGACACCGCCGGCACGGTGTATCATGGTCGCGAGGAGATCGGCGGCTACTTCCGCATGCTGACCAACCTGCCCGCGTTCCGTGGCAGGCAGCACCACATCGACAACCTGCGCATCGAACCCGATGCAGGCGGCGGCTATTCGGTGCGATCCTACTGGACGGTCACGAAATGGCGGACCGCCGAAAACCACGTCAAGATGATCGAGAGCCTTGGCCATTCGCTCGACGTGCTGGTCCGGCATGGCGACGGCTTTCTCTTCGCCGAGCGCCGCGTTCATCACTGGCGCGACGCCGACTGCCCCTGGGTTCCCGACGGCACGGCCGTCTGACCGGCGCGGCGCCGGGGGCTCACCCGCCATTTTATCCAGGGACCAGGCTTTCGCCGTAGCAACGGCGCCCCGACCGAGGGAGGTAACCGCGTGCAGCACTATCAGATGTATATCGGAGGACGCTGGGTCGAAGGGTCGACCGGCGAACGCTTCGAAACGATTGACCCCTACACCGGAAAGCCATGGGCCACGATCGCGCGCGGCACCGAGGCGGATGCGGCCCTCGCCGTGGAGACGGCTCATGCGGCGATGCGCACCGGCCCATGGGCGACGATGTCGGCGAGCGCCCGCGGCGCCCTGCTCCGCCGCCTCGGCGACGCGATTACCGAAAACGCCAAATTCCTCGGCGAGGTGGAGACGCGCGACAACGGCAAGCTGATCGCGGAAATGGGACTGCAGGTCCGCTACCTGCCGCAATTCTGCTACTACTATGCCGGCCTCGCGGACAAGATCGAGGGCACGGTGCCGCCTGTCGAGCGCGCGGGCTATTTCAACTACACCCGCAACGAGCCGATCGGCGTCGCCGTCGCGATCACGCCCTGGAATTCGCCGCTGATGCTCGGCGTCAACAAGGTCGCAACGGCGCTGGCCGCCGGCTGCGCAGTGGTGGTGAAGCCGTCCGAGTTCACGTCCGCCTCGACACTGGAACTTGCGCGGCTGGTCGAGAAGGTGGGCTTTCCGCCGGGTGTCTTCAACGTCGTGTGCGGTTACGGCCAGGACGTCGGGGCAGCACTCGTGCGACACCCGAAGACCGCCAAAGTATCCTTCACCGGCAGCGAACATGGCGGCCGCACGGTCTACGAAGCTGCCGCGCGCGGCTTCAAGTCGGTGACGCTGGAACTCGGCGGTAAGTCGCCGAACATCGTCTTCGACGATGCCAATCTCGACGATGCCGTGAAGGGTGCGGTGTCGGGCATCTTCGCCGCGTCGGGCCAGACCTGCATTGCCGGCTCGCGCCTTCTGCTGCACGAGACCATCCACGACCAGTTCGTCGAGCGCCTGCTCGCCTATGCGAAGACGGCGCGCATCGGCAATCCGATGCTGGAGGACACACAAGTCGGCCCGGTGACGACGCCACCGCAGTACAAAAAAATCCTCGACTATATCGAAGTCGCGAAGTCGGAAGGCGCCGAGCTGGTTCTTGGCGGCGGGGCCTCAGATGTCGGGGAATGGTTTGTCCAGCCGACGATCTTCACCAATGTCGACAACCGCATGCGGATTGCGCAGGAGGAGGTGTTCGGCCCTGTCCTTTCGGTCATCAAGTTCCGGGACCAGGAGGAGGCGATCGCGATCGCCAACGACACGATGTATGGCCTGGCCGCCGGCGTGTGGACACAGAACATCCGTCGCATGTTCACCATGGCCAATGCGATCGAGGCGGGAACAGTGTGGGTCAACACCTATCGCGCCGCCAGCTACACGACGCCGTTCGGTGGATACAAGAACTCCGGGCTTGGCTACGAAAGCGGCGTGAACGCCATCCGCCAGTATCTCAAGACCAAGAGCGTGTGGATCAATTTCGATGCGGATGTCCCCAATCCGTTCGTCATGCGGCTGACCTGAGCGCGGTCTGTCGACGGCGGGACACTGCAAGGAGACAGCATGGGCACCGTTCATCACGAGATCGACGAAGGCGTTCTGGTTCTCACACTCGACAATCGGGGCACCAACAGCATCGACCTCGACATGGCGCACCAGCTCGCCTCGCTCATCGAGGCGCGTGCGCCGGATGTCGGAGCGATCTTGCTGACGGGCAAGGGCGACGGCGCCTTCTGCGCCGGCTCAGATCTTGGCGAACTGAAGCGGGCGCATGATGCCGGCAGTGGCCCGGCGGAACTTCTTGGTGCCGAGAACCGCGCCTTCGACCTGATCGCCTCGCTCGACATTCCCACCCTCGTCGCGATCAACGGCGTCGCTGTCGGCGGTGGGGTCGAACTCAGCGCCTGCTGCGACATAGTCTATGCGTCGGAAACCTCCAGTTTCTCGTTGCCGGAAATCCGTCTGGGCGTGTTCCCCGGCATCGGCGGGACGGTGAGGATCCCGCGCCGCATCGGCTACAGCCGCTCAATGGAGCTGATGCTGACCGGCCGCACCGTCAAGGCAGCGGAAGCGTTGCAGATCGGCCTCGCCCACCGGGTGATCGCGCCGGCCGACGTGCTTGCCGAGACGCTCAAGCTCGCCCGGCGCTTCGCCAAGGGACCGCCCCACGCCATCGCGACGCTGAAGGCCACCATGCGTCGGGGATGGGAGATGCCGGAGCGTGAGGCACTTGAGGATGCCTTGGCAGCCGCCGTTGCGCTCGGCGGATCGGCCGAGGTGACCGAAGGTCTGCGCGCCTTCTTCGCCAAGGAAGAGCCGCGCTTTCCCCGTCGTGGATCGTGACAGGACTAAGCCGGCGCTTTCCGAGGAAGGCCGGGAGAGGAAATTGACATGAACAGCGCAGGAAAGCGCTTCACCTACGTCATCGTCGGCGCCGGCTCCGCAGGCTGCGTCCTGGCGAATCGGCTGTCGGAGGATCCGGCCAACTCCGTATGCCTGATCGAGGCGGGCCCGACCGATCGGAGCCCTCTGATCCATGTGCCGCTCGGCGTGATGCGGCTGATCAACCATCCGCGGCTCAACTGGAACTTCACGACCACGCCGCAGAAGCACGCTGCCGACCGCAAGATCGCCGTTCCACGCGGCAAGACGCTCGGCGGGTCGAGCTCGATCAACGGAATGGTCTACACGCGCGGCCAGCCGAGTGACTACGACGACTGGGCGAGTCTCGGAAACCCGGGATGGTCGTTCCGCGAGGTGCTGCCCTATTTCAGGCGATCGGAGAACAATCGCGATTTCCGCGACTCGGTCTACCACGGCACCGAGGGCCCGGTTCAGGTCGGTTTCCTGGATCAGTACAACCCGTTGTCGGAAATATTCTTCCAGGCAGGCGAGGCGCTGCAGTACCGCCGCAACGAGGACTTCTGCGGCGAAACGCACGAAGGCTTCGGCCGTCGCCAGGCGTCGATCGCGCGCGGCCGACGCAGTTCCACGTCCACGGCCTATCTTGCGCCCGCCCGCCACCGCCCGAACCTCGAGATCCTGACCGGAGCCCTGGCCCGCCGTGTGGTCGTCGAGGATGGCCGCGCCACCGGCGTCGAGGTCGAAATCGGAAACGAGGTTCGGGTCGTAGGGGCGGATCGAGAGGTGATCCTGTCCGCTGGGGCGATCGGTTCGCCACACCTGCTGCTCCTCTCCGGCATCGGCGATGGCGATGAGTTGCGTGCGATGGGCATCGACGTAAAGCGCCACCTGCCGGGCGTCGGACGCAATCTGCAGGATCACATCGCTGCAGCTGTGCAGTATACGAGCCCGACCACCGTGCCATACGGCCTGTCCTGGAAGAGCCTGCCCTGGCTCGCCTGGAACGTTGTGTCCTATCCTTTCACCGGTCGCGGCCTGCTCGCCAACAATATACTTCATTCAGGTGCATTCATCCGCAGCCTGCCAGGCCTGGCGAGGCCGGATGTCCAGCTCATCCTTGTTCCCGCAATCAGGGACAAGAAGGGCCGCATGGGGCGCGGGTTCGGCTTCGGCATCCTGAGCGTCCTGCTGCGCCCGAAGAGCACCGGTCGCGTCTTCCTGCAAAGCGCCGATCCGAAGAGCGCGCCTGGTATCGACCCCGACTTCCTCGCTGAATCGGAAGATGTCGAGACGATCGTTCGCGGCCTCCGCATCGCGCGCCGCCTCGTCGAGACGGAACCTTTCGCTCCTTATCGCGGCGCCGAAATCGACCCCGGCCGCGAGGTCGAGAGCGCCGACGGCATGGCAGCCTATGTGCGTGAGAAATCACACACCGCCTATCATCCGGTCGGCACCTGCACGATGGGCCCGGGCAAGGAGGCGGTGGTGGATGCCGAGTTGAAAGTGCACGGCATAGCCGGCCTGCGCGTCGCCGATGCCTCGATCATGCCGACCCTGATTGGCGGCAACACCAACGGGCCTGCGATCATGGTCGGTGAGAAGGCCGCGGACATCATTCTCGGCAGGCCGCCGCTGCCAGCAGACGACCTGCCCTGAAATGAAGTGGTCGGTGGGAGCGGACAGTCAGTAGCCGCCGGATCGCGGGGTCGCGGCCACGTCGTCATCGCGGAACTGCTTGATAAGGGCATTGGTCGCCCCTACGAGCAGACCGACGTCGCTGCCGACCGCGACGAAGGTCGCGCCGATCTCGAGATAGCGCCGCGCAAGCGCCTGGTCCGAGGTCAGGATGCCGGCAGCTTTGCCGTGCGACAGGATGCGACGCAGCGCATCCTCCACCGCGGCCTGCACCTCCGGTGCACCCGGCCTGCCGAGAAAGCCCATGTCGGCCGCGAGGTCGGCTGGCCCGACGAACACGCCGTCGACGCCGTCCACCGACGCGATGGCGTCCAGCGCCTCAAGCCCGGCCCGGTTCTCGACCTGGACGAGAAGGCAGACCTCTCGATCCGCCGTCTGCAGATAGTCGCCGATCCGGTTGAAGGCAGAGGCGCGCGCGAGGGCCGCACCGACGCCGCGCACGCCGTTTGGCGGATAGCGAACCGCACGCACCAGTTCGCGAGCCTGCTCGGCCGTTTCGACCATGGGAACGAGGATCGTCTGGGCGCCCAGGTCCAGTACCTGCTTGATCAGCCAGGTCTCGCCAATCGGCACGCGCACCACCACCTGGCTCGACGACCCTCTCTGGATGGCCTGTATCTGCGCGAGCGTCGTCGGAATGCTGTTCGGTGCATGTTCGCCGTCGATCAGCAGCCAGTCGAAGCCGGCTCCGGCGCAGAGTTCGGCCGTATAGGCGTTCGCCAGACCGAGCCAGAGCCCGATCTGTGCGCGCCCATCCGCCAGGGCGCGCTTGAACCTGTTTTCGGGCGCGGGCATGTGAATCTCACTCGAAAGAAAGTGTCAGTTGGCCCAGGGGACCATAGTCCGCGCGGATGAAACAACCGGAGGGAGCCTCGATCGGACGGACGAAGGAACCGGACAGCACGATCTCGCCCGCCTCGATCCGGTCGCCATAGGTCGCGAGGCGATTGGCGAGCCACGCCATCGACAGAGCCGGATCATCGAGAACGCCGGCGCCGAGGCCGGTCTCCTCGACCTCTCCGTCTCGATAGACGATCGCGCCGGCCCAGCGCAGGTCGATGTCATCCGGCCGCCGTCGTTCGCCTCCAAGCACGATCCCGGCATTGGCCGCGTTGTCGGCGATGGTATCAAACACCGTCCGCGTCTTCCTGGTCTCCGGATCCACGCGCAGGATGCGTGTGTCGAGGATCTCCAGCGCCGGCTGGACGTAGTCGGTGGCGCGGATCACGTCCTGAGGCGTCACGCCTGGCCCAGCGAGCGGCGCCTTCATGACGAAAGCAAGCTCGGCCTCGATCCGCGGCTGGATGAACCTGCCCTTCGGCACGGTTCCGCCGTTCTTGAACAACATGTCATGGAAGAGCACACCGGAATCGGGAATGTCGATGTTGAGCGCACTCTGCATGGCCTTCGATGTCAGGCCGATCTTGCGTCCGACGATCCGGCGTCCGTCGCCCAGCTTGCGCTGCACCCAGGCGGACTGCACCGCATAGGCGTCGGCCATGTCCATGCCCGGATGCTGCAACGACAGAAGCCCGATCTGGACGCGCGTCCTCTCGGCCTGATCCAGGGCGTTGGCGGCGGCGGCGACGGCTTCCGGGGACATCATGCCGTCGCCTCGTCGACGACAGTGTTGCGCAACAGGCCGATGCCGTCCGCCTCGACCTCGACCACGTCGCCCGGTTTCAGCCATATCGGCGGATCGAAACGCGCACCGGCACCGGTCGGAGTGCCGGTCACGATGACGTCGCCCGGCACCAGGGTCGTGAAGGTCGAGATATAGGAGATGATATGCCGGAAGGAGAAGATCATCCGTCCCGTCCGGTCCTGCTGCCGCACCTCGCCGTTCACGCGCGTGGTCAGCGCTATGTCCGCGATCTGGCTTTCGTCCTGGAATGGCACGAGCCACGGCCCGATCGAGCCGGAGCGGTCGAAGTTCTTGCCCTGCGTGACATTGAACTTGGCATGGCGGACCCAGTCGCGCAGCGTGCCCTCATTGCAGAGCGAGAGCGCCGCGATGTGGTCCAGCGCGTCCGCCTCCGCGATGCGCCGACCGCCCTTGCCGATGACGATGGCGACCTCGCCTTCATAGTCGAGCTGCACCGACTCCGGGGGCCGCACGATCGGCTGGCCGTGCCCCACGAAAGATCGCGGAAATCGAATGAACAGCGACGCCTTGGCGGGCGCGGCCTGGCCGTCCTTGTACTCCTCGTTACGGTCGGGATAATTGACGCCGACGCAGATGATCTTCTCCGGCGCCGGAACGGGAATCTCGTAGGTGAACGCGCCATTCGGAAAATCGACGGCCGCACCCGCCCCTTCTTCCGCGATCAGATTGAGCGCGCCCGCCTCGATAACCTCTCTCAGCGTCGGCCATTCAGGATGCCTTGCAGAAAGCTCGACGACCCCGTCATTCCTGACGAGCCCATATCGGACCCGTCCGTCGGCACGAAAGGTAGCGAGCTTCGGGCGGGTCATTTCACCCCTTTCCGTCACGGCGCGACAATCGGCTGCGCACGCAGAGACGGTTCGCCGACCGCCACGTTCTGGAAGGCCGAGCCCTCCTCGAACCAGCTCTTCGGCGCCGGCGCGCCCCAGAGGGTCTGGCGCTGCGGATCCTTCAGATCCCATTTGATCGGCTCCAGATCCGGGTCCACCGTGAGATAGTCCGAGCAGTAGATCTCCACGCGATGGCCATCCGGGTCGCGGACATAAAGGAAGAACGCGTTCGAGATGCCGTGCCGCCCCGGGCCGCGCTCGATATTGGCGAGATAGCCGGTGGTCGACATCAGATCGAGCAGATCGATGATGTTCAGCGGCGTCGGCACCCAGAATGCGACATGATGCAGGCGCGGGCCGCGGCCGTTGGTGAACGCCATGTCGTGGACGCCGCCCTTGCGGTGCATCCAGGCCGCCCACAGCCGCTTGGTGTCGTCGTCCTCGGTGTATTCCGTCACCCGGAAGCCGATGTCGTTGTAGAAGGCCACAGACGCGTCGACATCGGTGGAAAAGCAGTTGAAGTGGTCGATCCTGAGCGGCTTCACGCCCTTGTAGAGCGAATATTTCTGATGGATCGGCGGCAGCCGTTCCATCGTTGCGTAGAACTCGAGCGGGATTCCCTGCGGGTCGTAGGTGCGCAGGGTGCGATCCTGCCACGGACGTTCGACCCATTCGGTCTTCTGGCCACGCGCCTTGAACCAGTCGCGCGCCTTGTCGAGATCCTCCTCGGCATAGACCTTGAACGACAGCGAGTTCGCCGACGGCTCGGATTGCCGACGCAGGACGACGCAGTGATGGTTGCGTTCCTCCATGCCGCGGAGCGTCAGCAGATCACTGTCCTCATGCGTGACCTGCAGGCCGATCGTGTCGGCCCAGAACGCCTTGCTTCGGGCGAGATCGGTCACACCCAGGTCGAGATGGCTGAGCCTGACGATGTTGAACGGCGGATAAAGATTGCACGCTGGCAACGGCATGTGTTCGTCCCTTCTCCTAGAGCTGCGTATCGGCTCTTGCCGATACGGTCAGCCGCCCAGCTTCGTGATCGAGTGGCGGCCTGTCGCGAGGGCGATATTCTTGGTTTCCATATAGAAATCGAACGACCAGTCGCCGCCGTCGCGGCCGATGCCCGAGTTCTTGACGCCGCCGAACGGCGTCGGGAGATGGCGCACGTTCTCGGAGTTCACCCAGATCATGCCGGCGTCCAGCCCGTCCGTGAAACGAAGGGCGCGCGTCAGGTCGGACGTCCAGAGATAGCCTGCAAGGCCGTACTGCACGTCATTCGAGAGTGCCAGCGCCTCGGCCTCGTCCTTGAACGGTATCGCCGTAAGTACCGGTCCGAAAATCTCCTCGCGGGCGATACGCATGTCGTTGCGCGCATTCGCGAAGAGAGTCGGCCGAACGTAACATCCCTTGCCGAACTCACCGTCGACGATCTTTTCGCCGCCGGTGACAATCGTCGCTCCCTCCTCGCGGGCGATGTCGAAGTAGGATACGACCTTCTTCTCATGCACGGGATGCACCAGCGGGCCGATCACCGTATTCGGGTCGAGCGGATGGCCGATCGGAATCCGCTTGGCCTTCTCCGCGACCATCTCGACGAACTTGTCATAGATGCTCTCCTCGACGAGCAGACGCGAGGACGAGGTGCAGCGTTCGCCGTTGAGCGAGTAGATCATGAACACGGCCGCATCCGCAGCGCGCTCGAGATCGGCGTCGGCAAAGACGATGACGGGGTTCTTGCCGCCGAGCTCGAAATGCACCCGCTTCAGGGTAGGCGCACCCTGCGCCATGATCATCGAACCGGTGCGGCTCTCGCCGACAAAGCCGATCGCCTTGATATCCGGATGCTCGGTCAGTGCCTTGCCGGCGGTCTCTCCGAGACCGTTGACGAGGTTCCAGACCCCCTTCGGCAACCCCGCCTCCTCGGCGATTTCGAGCAGCAGGCTCGCGGTCAGCGGCGAGAACTCGGCCGGCTTATGGACGATCGTGCAGCCGGCGGCCAGCGCCGGGGCGATCTTCCAGGTCGACAGCATGAACGGCGTATTCCACGGCGTGATGATGCCCACCGGCCCGATCGGAACACGCGTCGTGAAATTGAACTGACCGGGACCGCGCAGCGCCCGCCCATCCCTGGCCTCCGGCGCACGGTCGGCAAAGAAACGGAAATTCTCGGCGCCGCGGAGCGCAGCCTTCGACATGAACTTCAGCGCCTGGCCGGTGTCCATGCATTCGATGAACGCGATCTCTTCCGCACGCGCGACGATCGCATCGGCAACCCGATGGAGCAGCTTCTTGCGCGCATCCCCATCCATTGCCGCCCATGCAGGGAACGCCGCTTTGGCAGCCTTTGCAGCGCGATCTATGTCGGCAGCTTTGCCGTGCGCGACCTGCGCCAGCGGCTTCAGGTCAACCGGACTGATCGATTCGAAGGTGGAGCCGTCCACGGCGGGAACCGCATTGCCCCCGATATGATTTTGCACGCCCTGCTCGCGGAAACGTGCGAGCCAGGCCTCCGCTTTCCTGAGATTGTCTTGAAGGGTCATTCCGGGACTACTTTCTGGCGCAAACGTGCATGGATCGAGTTCTTCTTCCAGCTCAGGACCGGATCGATCTCCCGAACCTCGAGCGACAGAGCGAAATGCGGCTCGTCGAGAAGATGGCCGAGCAGCCGGGTCGCGGTCGCAAACAGCGCATCGCCGGCGGCTTTCTTGTCCGCCTCGCTGCGCCCCGCTCCGATCCGGAACTGCATGTCGACGAAGGCATTGGCCGGCAGCATGTCGGCGATGGCATAGGACCTGCAGGCGATCGCCCGGACACGGATGCCGCCGCGTTCGAAGAACGGAAACGCCGCGATCTGCTCGTCGAGCGCCCGGCAAAGACCGGCGATCTCAACCTTGCCGTCGAGATTGTCCGAATATTCGATCGTGAGATGTGGCATCGATGACCCAGGGAATGCGAAGGGCGATTGTTAACCTGTTAATCTGCAAATTGGGAAAGTCAAGACAACCAAAGGCTTATCCCGGCTTACGTCTTCCAGCCCGTGCGGCCGCCACAGGCAGCCGCACGGGCTGGATCTCGCTTCGCTACTTCTGCAGCCACACGGATTTCAGATCGAGCCCGACCGCATAGCTCGGCGGGACCTTCCAGCCGTTCACCTTCTTGTCGAACACCACCTCGCGATATGTACCGAATGTGGTGATCGCGTACTGAAGCTGAATGAAGCGATCGAGGAACTGACGCGCGATCTTCAACCGCTCGTTCTCGTCCAGCGTCTCGTCCTGCTTGCGAAACAACGCCACCAGTTCGTCGTCCTTCAGGCCCGAGAAATTGCCGTCGCCGCCGGGCACGAACTTCGCGAGCACATCGGTGAGGTCGTCCGTGGTCGGCGCGGAGAAATCCATCGACAGGTCGAAGTCTCCAGAGGCCATCCGCGCCGTCTGGTTCGCCACCGGCTGCTGGTCGAGCGTCACCGTGACGCCGATCTGGCGCCACTGATCGATCAGGAAGATGCCCATCGGCTCGTACGGCGCCTTGATGTTCGGTGCCAGGAGCGCGAGCTTCAAGTCGGAGGCGCCGGCATCCGCCAGCAGTTTCTTTGCCTCCTCGCGCTGTGCGGCGATGTCGGTGCCATAGCCCGGGATCTTTTCGATCTCGGCAGCCGACAGGGCTGCCGCATGCCCCTCGCGGAAGATCACGTTCTCGCCGTCCTGTGCGTAGACAGCCAAGGCCTTCAGTCCCGCCCGCCTGTCGATGGCGAGGTTGAGCGCCTGGCGCACTCGGACATCGTCTAGGGGCTTCCGGGTGGTGTTCACCTGGATCATGTTGACCGATGTCGACGGCGTGAGGTCGAACTTCACCGTGTCGCCGCGCGCGTCCTCGATGCGCTTCTTGTCGGGCGCGGTGATCAGGCGCATGTAGCCGTCCACCTGATCGCTGGCGATGGCATTGACGACGGCGGGGCTACCCATGATCGCGAAATCGATCCCGTCCAGATAGGGAAGACCCTTCTCGAAATAACCATCGAACTTCTTCGCGCGCCACGAGGCGCCCGGGACGAATTCCTCGAACACGAAGGGACCCGAGCCCATGATCGTCTTCGCCGGATAGGAGGGGTCTTCCTTCAGCTTCTTGGCCGAATAGATGCAGTTCCACGGCGCGGCAAGCGTGGCAAGGAAGCCCGCGGAAGGCTCGGACAGCAGGAAATCGATCTTGTCGGGCGCCGTCACCTCGATCGATTTCAACGCTCCAAACCGCCCCTTGCGGATTGACACCACACCTTCCGGTGGATTGGCGATCCGCTCGAACGTTGCCTTGATATCGTCGGCAGTGAGATCTGTGCCGTCATGGAACTTCACACCGCTGTTGAGCGTGAACGAGTAGCGCGTTCCGTCGTCCGAGACCGTCCACTCCTTCGCGAGGCCGGGCGAGATCTTCGGGAACGTGTCCGGCTGGAAGGACAGCAGCGTCGAGTAATGCGGCGCGATGTACTGCAACTGGGTGGACGACGTGAGCGCGCCGCAGTCGAAGGTGGCAGGCTCGCCGACGCCAGCCAGCCTGAGAACGCCGCCCGGCGTCGGTTCCTGCGCAAGCACGGTTCCAGAGGTCAGTCCGCAGACCACCGCGACGGCGGCTGCGGAACGAAGACCGCGATAGATTGTCATGTTAACTCCTCCCGAGGCCAGAATGACCTACCTTTATTAACACGTTAATTTTTAGAATCAAGTGACGCATGCGAGGCGTCACTGCTGGAACCGTGGATCGAGCCAATCCCGCAACCCGTCGCCGAAGAGATTGAACGCAATGACCGCGAGGCTGATCGCCGCGCCAGGAAAGATGATGAGCCATGGCGCGGTCTCGAAGAAGTCGGCGGCGTTGCCGGACAGCATCAGGCCCCAGCTCGGCGTCGGCTCGGCGATGCCGAGCCCGAGGAATGAAAGCGTCGATTCGAGAAGAATGGCCTGCGCGATATAGGACGACAGCATCACCAGATAGGGTGCGACGAGATTGGGCATCATGTGGCGGAAGACGATGCGGCCGTGCGAGTATCCCGCTGTGATCGCCGCGTCGACGAAGGGCTGCTTGCGGACGGAAAGCGCTGCCGCCCGCAGAACGCGCGACACCGGCGCAATCATCGGAATGGCGATCGCCAGGATCAGCGTGACGTCGACGCCGTAGATCGGGTGACGGCCGAGGATTGCAACGATCACCAGCGCTAGCACCACCAGCGGAAAGGCGAGCAGCAGCTCCAGCGCGCGTTGCAGGATCGCGTCGAAACGACCGCCGAAATAGGCGGAGAAGATCCCGATGATCGCGCCAAGCGAGCAGCCGAGCACTGCGGAGATGATACCGATGGTCAGCGCGGAACGCGCGCCATGGATCAGTCGAGACAGGATGTCCCGCCCGAAGGCGTCTGTGCCGAACCAATGGACGGCGTCCGGCGGCGTCAGGATGCTGCCATAGTCGACGTCGAGCGGATCGAACGGAGCGAGTTGCCGCGCGAAGATACTCGCGCCCAGGAAGAGCAAGATCAGCAGCAGGCTCGCGGCCGCGACGGGCTGTGAACTGCAGAACGACAGCAAAGCCTTCAGCGCGCAGCCTGATCCTGATCTCTGGGAAGCGATGACAGCGGACATGACACCTACCTGACGCGGATGCGCGGGTCGACCACTGCGTAAAGCAGGTCGACCAAGAGGTTGACGACGATGTAGATCGTGGCGAACAGCATCACCATGCCCTGGATCAGCGTGAAATCGTTTCGCGTCACCGCCTCGATGAACAGCTTGCCGAGCCCGTTGATGTTGAACACTTGCTCGGTGACGACCAGCCCGCCGATAAGAAAGGCGAACTCTAGCCCGACCACGGTGATCGCCGGCAAAAGGGCATTGCGAAGCGCATGCACCCACACGACCGTGCGCTCGCGCACGCCCTTCGCCCGCGCCGTCCGGATGTAGTCCTCGCCCAGCACATCCAGCAGCGACGAGCGCACCATGCGCGCAAGCACCGCCGAGAACCGCACGCCGACCACGAGCGAAGGCCAGATCAGTTGGGCCAGGTTCGCGAACGGATCGACATAGATCGGCACGTAGCGGATCGACGGCAGCCAGTGAAACGTCTTGAGCAGGAAGAGCAGCAGCAGCATTCCAACCCAGAAAGCCGGCAAGGCGAGGCCGGTCATCGTCACGAGGCGGATGACATAGTCTGTGGCGGTGCCTCGCTTCAGCGCCGACATCGTCCCGAGAGGTACGGCGATCACCAGCGCCAGCAGGGTCGCCATCACCGCGATCTGGAAGGTCGGGCCAAAACGGATGCCGATCTCCTGCGTTACCGGGCGCTCGGTCCACATCGAATTGCCGAAGTCGAGCGTCGCAAACCCCGTCATCCAGTCGCCGAACTGCACGAACAGCGGCTTGTCGAGGCCAAGCCGCTGGCGCTCGGCCTGGACGGTCTCCTCCGACACCGCACCGCCGTCCGACATCAGCTTCACACGCACGATATCCCCGGGCACCACGCGGAGAAGAAAGAAGGTCAGCACCGCGACCCCAAGCAGGGTGGGGATCGCCAACAGCACACGCTTGAAGATGTAGGCGAGCATGAGCGTTACACCTTGATGCAGGCTGCGAAATGCCCGGGCCGGATTTCGCGCAGGTCCGGAACCGTCTGGCGGCACTCAGGCCCTGCCTTCGGACAGCGAGTATGGAAGACGCACCCGGCCGGCACGTTGAGAGGGCTGGGCAGATCGCCCTTCACCGCCTTGAACACCTTCGCACGTTCCTTCACTGGATCGGGCGTCGGCGCCACCTCCATAAGCGTCGCCGTGTACGGGTGGACTGGCCGCGCATAGAGTTCGTCACGGTCCGCTATCTCCATGATGCGGCCCAGATACATCACCACCACGCGGGTCGAGATGTGACGCACGACGGCGAGGTCATGCGCGATGAAGAGATAGGTCAGGCCAAGGCTGCGCTGGAGATCTTCAAGCAGGTTGATGATCTGCCCCTGGATCGACACGTCGAGCGCCGATACCGCCTCGTCGCAGACGATGAAGGATGGCTCCAGGGCGAGAGCGCGCGCGATGCCCACGCGCTGGCGCTGGCCACCCGAGAGCTGGTGCGGATAACGCTCGGCGACCTCCGGGCGCAGCCCCACCTGCGACAGGAGTTCCGACAGGCGCGCCTCCCGCGCCGCCCGATCCGGGGCCAGACGGTAGACTTGCAATGGCTCGCGGATGATGTCGCCCACCGTCATGCGCGGGTTGAGAGAGCTGAAAGGATCCTGGAAGATCACCTGGATCTTCCGGCGCAATTCGGTCAGTTCGCGGCCGCTTGCGGCGTGGACGTCTTTCCTCTCGAAGGTGACAGTGCCCTCGCTGGGCTCCTCGAGACGGAGCAGCAGCCGGCCGACCGTCGACTTGCCGCAGCCGGATTCTCCGACAAGGCCCAGCGTCTCGCCCTTGTGGATGTCGATGCTGAAGTTCTGTACCGCTCGAACATGCGCGGTCGGACGGCCAAAGCCCGAGGCAACCGGAAAGGTCTTGGCGAGATTTCGGATCGAGATCAGCGTCTCACGCCCGGCCGCGTCGCGGACGTGCCCCTGCCCTCCTTCCGATGGCCAGCCGATCCGGCCCGCCGCAAGTTCCGCATGGCGGCGGCAGGCCGAAAGCGTCCCGACATCGGTCGTGGTAAGTTGCCCTGCCTCGGAGCATGCTTCCTCCCGCAACGGGCAACGCGGAGCGAACCGACACCCGGTCGGAAGCTGTGCAAGGTTTGGTGGCAGTCCCTCGATCGATTCAAGCCTGGCGCGGCGCGGTTCGTCGAGCCTCGGAACCGACCGAAGCAGTCCTTGCGTATAGACGTGGCGCGAACGGGTGAAGACGTTCATCGCATCGCCGACCTCGACGAGCTGGCCGGCATACATGACCGCGATCCGGTCGGCGTAGCGCGCCACGACCGCGAGATTGTGCGTGATCACGATCAGGGCCACGTTGAGCCGCCGGGCAAGGTCACGCATCAGGTCGAGGATTTGCACCTGGACGGTCACGTCGAGGGCCGTGGTCGGCTCGTCGGCGATGATCAGCTTGGGATTGCACGCCAGCGCGATCGCGATCATCACTCGCTGCCGCATTCCACCGGAGAACTGGTGCGGATACTGCTTCAGCCGGCGTCCCGCGTCGGGAATGCCGACCATGCCGAGCAATTCGATCGCGCGCGCGTCGGCCTCCGCGTCCGACAGGCCGAAATGGACCTTGAGGCTCTCGGTGATCTGGAATCCGATCGTCAGGATCGGATTGAGAGACGTCATCGGCTCCTGGAACACCATGCCGATGTCCTTGCCGCGCACCTGTCGCATCTCTTCCGGCGAAAGCTGCAGCAGGTCGCGTCCGTCGAATCTGACGCTACCGCTCGACACGAGCGCCGTCTGCGTCGGCAACAGGCGCATGATGGAGAGCGCGGTCACCGACTTGCCCGATCCCGACTCGCCGACGATCGCCAGGAATTCGCCGGCCGACACCTTGAGGCTCAAATCGTCGATGGCGCGCACCGAGCCGCGCGCCGAGCGGAACTCCACGGTCAGGTTGCGGATGTCGAGGAGCGGTTCGCATGGGTCAAGCCTGACCGGATCAGAGACCCCGGGCTGGAGCACGACGCCGGCGTTCATGATCCGCTACCACCAAGAGAACGGCGCCATGCAGCGGTGGCTTCGGGAAAAGAATAAGACAGCCTTGCCTCCCAACAAAAGCGTCGACGCCGGCGGGTTCTCCCGACCTTCCGGACATGCGCGCCCTGTGTAGCCGCCGCGGCGCCCGGAAGCAATAATAATAACACGTTAAATATAGAATCGGCAGGCCGGCAGCAGGAATCGATGTCAGCCTCCGAAGCTTCCCGTCTGGCTCGGCACGTGGACGAAATTTCGGTCGAAGTAGAGCAGCGCGTGACCGTCCTTGCGCGAACGGATATGCGTCACCTCGCCGATGAAGACGTGGTGCGTGCCCACCCGATGGGAATCGACCAGCCGGCAGTCGAACGAGACGATCGCGTCTGCGAGTGCAGGACTTCCGGACGGAAGTTCGACCCAATCGGCGGACGCATAGCGAGCCGCCATGTCGGGCTGCGCGCCCGCGAAGGACGAGGCCAGCCCCTTGTGCTCTCCCGTCAGCACGTTGACGCAGAAGCTGCGGTTCTCGAGGAACAGCTGCGCCTGAGTCGATCGGCTGTTCATGCACACCAGCAGCGTCGGCGGCTCGTCGGTGACGCTGCACATCGCAGTCGCCGTGAAGCCGCCCCGACCGGACGGGCCGCTGGTGGTGATCACGTTCACCGGCGCGCAGACGCGCGCCATTGCGTTGCGGAACTCGGTGCGGTTGACGACCTCGTCCATCGGTCTGGGCTCACTCGGCAGCGAGCGCGCTGTCGCCGGACGACCGGTCCAGCGGCGGCAGCCAGGTGTCTCCCGTCCAGCCGTTTTCGTCATAGTCGGCCATGCAGCGATCCACCAACGCCTCCATCTCCTTGAGGCGGCCGCCGCGCTCCGCGCCCTTGAGCACCTGGAGGCGAACCTCCTCGGGTGCGCCGGCATAGTTGAGCTCGTAAAGCGCATGGCGGCCGCCGAACTCGGTTCCGGTCGCGTCCCACAGCAGCTTCATGATCTTGATGCGCTCGATATGACCCATGTTGTCGGAGCCGCGCACATAGCGGGCGAGATACTTGTCGATCTCGGGATTGGCGAAATCCTTGGCCGAGGACGGCAGGTAGATCAGGCCCGACGCCACGGTCCTGCGCACGATGTCGATGACCTTCGGATAGGCCTCCGACATGAAGGTGCGATAGCAGAGCGCGGCCTCGAGATTTGGCAGCACGGCGCCGCCGGCCCACGGGATCGGATTGTAGGCCATCGCGTTGGAAAACGCCCAGAACTGATGCCTTATGGCGATCACCTCGCCAAGCAATGCCTGGTTGCCGCGGAACGCGTCGCCGCCGGTTGCCCGCAGCGCCTTGGCGAGCAGGCCTGCCAGGAAGTCGAGCTTCACGCCGAGTCGCGTGCAGCCCTGGAAGCAGTAGCCGTGCATGAAGCCCGACGCCGGGTGGAACGACAGGATCTTGCCGGCGTCGCGCAGGACGAGCACGTCCTCCCACGGGATGAACACGTTGTCGAGGACGAGGATCGCATCGTTCTCGTCGAAGCGGGACGACAGCGGGTAATCGAACGGATGGCCGACCGTGTTCGCGGTCTCCTCGTAGGAGACCCGGCAGAACATCTTGATGCCGGGAGCGTTCATCGGAACGATGAACATCACCGAAAGCGACGGGTCTTCCGTCACGGTCGCCGAACTCTGGGCGAGGAAGTTGTAGTGCGTCAGCGCGGAGGACGTTGCCACCACTTTCGCGCCCGTGACGTAGATGCCCGCGTCGGTTTCCTTGGTGATGTGCACGAAGACGTCCTTCACCGCTTCGGCCGGCTTGTGGCGATCGATCGGCGGATTGACGATCGCATGGTTCATGAACAGCACCGATTCCTGAGCGCGCTTGTGCCAGGCGAGCGCGTTCTCCTTGAACGGCCCGTACCAGTCGGCATTGGCGCCGAGCGTGTTCATCAGCGCCGCCTTGTAGTCGGCCGTTCGACCCATCCAGCCGTAGGACATCCGCGCCCACTCGGCGATGGCAGCCTGCTGCGCGACGAGGTCCTGGGAGGATTTGGCGACGCGGAAATATTTGTGCGTGTAGCCGCCTGAGCCGGTGTCGGTGGGCGACGTCAGGATCGGCTTGGTCTTCTCGTCGTGCAGCGCATCATACATGCGCGCCAGCGAGCGCACCGAGTTGCGCATGGCTGGATGCGCCGTCACATCTGCCACGCGCTCGCCGTTTATGTAGACCTCACGCCCGTCTCGCAGGCTCGCCATGTATTCGGCGCCGGTGAATGGACGCGTGGAATCCGCCCTGAAATCTTCCGATCGCATCTCTTTCCTCCCTGATGCCGTCCGCGAACATGTGTTCGAGCCGGATGAAAATACGAGGTCGTCACCTGGCCAGCCATGGACAAAACACCCTAACCGGTTGTACTTTTTCCTGTAATGAACACGTTAGGGACTGTTCCGACTTTTTTCGTCTACGGTGAGGCGCCAAGGCCTTTCGGGCTCGGCTTCGTGCATGCGGAGACCGTCATGGCGCGAAGAGACCTGCATTTCGGCCGTGTCGAACCGCATCTGCACGACCGCCTGGCCCAGATAACCTTCTGGACGAAGGGCCATGGCAGCTATCTTATCGAGGACGAGGTCTTGGATTTTTCCGCGCCGGCGGTGAGTTTCATGCCCAGTGGCGTGGTTCACGGCTTCACCGTCGCGGCGGACGAGACGGACGCCATCGTCATCTCCATCGCCGATGGTGCGCTGTCGTCCATCGCCGGCATGGTTTCGCTGCCGTTGTCTGCGCCGGTGATGATACGCGACGCCGCCGATCCGGCCCTTTGGGATCGCCTGTCGCGGACCATGCACCTCGTCCTGGACGAGTATGCACATGCGGCCGCGTCCGCCGAGACCGTCACGATGCCGCTAGTCGCAGCCGCGCTGGGACAGATCGCCGTCCTTGCGGCCGCGGTGCCCGCGCCAGCCGTTCCGCCGCAGCGACACCTTGCAAACCGGCTGCGTGAGCTCGTCGATGCGCATTTCAGGGACAACTGGCCGATCGCGACCTATGTCGACGCGCTGGGCACGACATCGCACCTGCTGGCAAAAGCCAGCCTCGCTTCCTTCGGCGTGCCGGTGAAGGAGCTTATCGCGGAACGGCGCCTGCTGGAGGCCAAGCGCCTGCTGCTGTTCACCGTGCGCTCGGTCGAGGATATTGCCTACGAGATCGGTATCCGCGACGCGGCCTATTTCTCCCGTGCCTTCCGCAAGCGCATGGGTCAGCCGCCGGGAGAATGGCGGCGGTCTCAGTCAGAGGTTCTGGGCAGCGCTCTCGCTCGGCCAGGCGCGAATGGTTGATATTCCGGTCTGCCGTCAGACGACCAGAAGGGTCGATGTAGCAGCGGCCACCGGGCGGTCGCCGGCCGAGAGTTCCGCGCCCGCGAACATCACCCGCCGTCCCTGCTTCGATATCCATCCGCGCGCCTCGTAGGTCGCGCCGGCGGCCGGCGCAAGAAACGAGATATTCATGTTCGCGGTGGTGATCGTCGTGCCCGCTTCTCCCGCGGCCAGCCCTGCGAAAGCCATGGCGAAGTCCAGCATCGCCGTTACAGCGCCTCCCTGGATGAAACCCGCGCCCTGCCGGAACAGGTCTTCCGGCGCGTAGCGTAGAAGGATTTCCTTGCGCGCCGCGTCGAAGCCGATGAGCTCGGCGCCGAGCGCCACCAGCAGCGGCGAGGTGTCGATACGGCCAGTTGGCCGGGAGCCCGCCGCGAAGGCACGGATCGCGTCGAGGTCGGGGTTGGAGACAGGGCCGGCCGGCGACTTCTGGTTCATCCGATCTCCACGCACACCTTGCCGACATGCTTGCCCGAGGCGAGGTATTCCAGGCCTTCACGCAACGTCTCCAGCGTAAAGACGCGCTGGTCGATAACCGGCTTGACGCCACTGCGCGAGATCGCGTCCACAAGGCGCTGCAACGAGGCGCGGCTTCCCGCGGTGACGCCCTCGATGCGCGTCTCCTGCATGGCGACGATCGGCACGTTGAGTTCGGCCTTGGCGCCGGTGACCACGCCAACCATCGCGATCGTGCCGCCGAGCGTCATGGCGCGCATGGTCTGTTTCAGTGTCTCGGCCCCACCGATCTCCACGGCAACGTCGATTCCGAGGCCACGCGTCGCCTTCTGCACCGACGCTCCCCACGCCTGGTCTTCCTTGTAGTTGAAGACGTGGCGGGCGCCGAGCGTCTTCAGCAGGTCCAGTTTCTCGGGGCTCGACGAGGTCGCATAGACCTCCGCACCGGCCATGACGGCAAACTGCAGAGCGAACAGCGACACGCCGCCGGTTCCCTGGGTCAGCACGCGGTGCCCGGGTCCTACCCCACCCTTCTCGATGACGGCGTTCCAGGCCGTCGCCGCCGCGCAGGGCAGGCTGGCGCCCTCGAGATAGCTCAGATTGTCGGGAAGCTTCACCAGTGCATCCTGGCGAAACACACGCTTCTCCGCCGCGACGCCGTCGAAACGGCCGCCGAGATCTGTCCCGACGCATTCCATGCGCAGAGGTCCCGCCTGCCAGTCCGGGAAGAAGCAGGAGATGACGCGGTCACCGACTTTCCACCCGCGCACTTTTTCGCCGACGGCTACGATCTCGCCGGCGCCGTCCGAAAGCGGGATCAGCTTTTCCTGCTTCTGCATGCTGCCATAGCCGCCCTTGACGGCAAGCAGGTCGCGATAGTTGAGCGAGGCCGCCTTCATCGCGACCAGCACCTCGCCGGGGCCGGGCGCGGGATCGGGCAATTCCACCAACGCAAGGTTCTCAAGGCCCATCTGGTCGACGCGTGCGGCTCTCATGGTCGTCTCCTCGTTCTTTGTTTGGGCAATCACAGGCTGTGGAAGGTGGTGCCGTCCCGCGCCATCCTGTCAAGCAGGGCCGGCACGGCGAAGCGTTCGCCGAAGCGTGTCTCCAGGTCCCGGCATTGCTCCACGAACGTCCGCGCGCCGATCGTGTCGATGCAGGCGAACGGCCCACCGAGATGGATCGGATAGCCCCATCCGGTTACAGCCGCCATGTCCGCCGTGAGCGGATCGGTCACGGTTCCGTCCTCCAGGGCGCGTACGGCCTCGAGCGATTGGGTGTGCAGCAATCTCCGGCGCACGATCTTCGGCTCGAGTCGTGTCGGAGGGAACAGATCTTTCAGCCCCGACCAGAGGACTGGCCCGTCGGGCGTGTAATCGTAGATGCCCTTGCCGGCGAGCTTGCCCTCGCGTCCAGCGGCGATCAATCGGTCGAGCGCTTCGATCGCGCGGGATCCCTTCATCGAGACAGGTGTCCCCTCGCCGCTCATCGAGGCCATGATGTCGCGCAGCAGCGGCAGCTTCGTCAGCTCCGCCAGCGTAGCTGGGCCGATGGCGAAGCCGATGTCCAGCATGACGTTGTCGATGATCTGCGGCGCCACCCCTTCCGCGACCAGTGTCATCGCCTCGCTGGAAAGGCTCGAGACGATGCGGCTTGTATAGAAGCCAAGGCCATCGTTGACGACGATCGGCGTCTTGCCGAGCAGCCTGGCGATGAACTGCGCCTCGCCCTTGGCCTTGGCCGACGTGTCTGCTCCGTGAACGATCTCCAGCAGCTTCATCGTCTCGACAGGTGCGAAGAAGTGCATGCCGATGATCCGGCTGCGATCCGCCAGCGGCTGAGCCAGGCGGGTCATCGGAATGGTCGACGTGTTGCTGGCGACGGTAACCCCCGGCCTGACCACAGACGCCACCTTGCCGAGCACATCGTGCTTCACATCAAGACGCTCGAATACCGCCTCGATGACGAAGTCCGCGTCTTTCAGGGCGGCGTAATCCGCGCCGGTTCCGACCCGCGCCAACAGCGCTTCGCGCGCCTCGGGCGACATCCGGCCCCGCTCGACCTGCCGGCCGGCGATCGCCGCGATGCGGTCGAAGCTCTCGCGCGCCTTGTCCTCCGAGACGTCGATGAGCCTCACGGAGAGACCGGCCCGCGCGGCCGAGAAGGCAATGCCGTTGCCCATCATGCCGCCGCCGACCACGCCGAGCGTCTTGATGGCGTCACCTGCGCTCGCGGGAGGATTGGGCCGCGCCGCGCGTGGACCATAGAAACCGGACCGGATACGATTCTTCGCCTCAGGTGACGCCGCGAGCTTGATGAACTGGCGCCTTTCGATCGCAATTGCCGGATCGATTGTGCGCTCCAGACCGTGATGCAACGCATGGAGGATGGCAAAGGCCGCCGCGTCGGTGCCGGCGGAGCGCTGCCGCGCCTTGGCCCAGGCACCGGCAAAGAACATGCGGCCCTTCTGCGAGTTCGGGTCGTCGCCCGGAAGCTGGTAGCCCTTCTGGTCCCAGGGCTGTCCCGCCTTCGGGTTGGTCTTGATCCAGCGGACGGCGGCCGCGATCAGGTCAGAAGCAGGGACGACCTCATCGACAAGCCCGGCAGACTGCGCCTCGGCGACGGCAAGCGTCTTGCCGCGCAGGATCAGATCGGCCGCGGCCGCGAGCCCGATCAGGCGCGGCAGTCTCTGCGTGCCGCCGCCACCGGGCATCAGCCCCAAGCCGGCTTCCGGCAGTCCGAACAGAGCATCCTTGCGATCGGCCGCGATGCGGCGGTGGCAGCCGAGCGCGAGTTCGTAGCCGCCGCCGAGTGCGGTGCCGTTGAGCGCCGCGACGACCGGCTTTCTTCCGGTCTCGAACCGTCTCAGCGCCGCCGTGAACGGGTCGACGATCGCGGTCACCTCATCAGGCGTCATCGCGGCGCGCAGTTCGTCGAGGTTGCCACCGACGGCGAAATCGTCCTTCGGCGACGTGATGACGATGCCCGTGACATCCGGATTGCCGAGCAATTCGTCCACGACGCGGCCGAATTCGAGGTTGAAGTCGCGCGACAGCGTGTTGACCGGGCCGGGCGTCGAAATATCGAGCCGGACGATCCCGTCTTCCAGCTTGGTGGTCGTGATCACGCTCAGGCTCCGAAACGTTCGATGTAGGTGGCGACGCCCATGCCGAGACCGACGCACAGCGTGACGATGCCGCTGCGCGCGCCGGTCCGTTCGAGTTCGTCGATCATGGTGTTGGTCAGCATGACACCCGTCGCGCCGATCGGATGGCCAAGCGCGATGGCGCCGCCGTTGACGTTTACTCGATCGTGCGAAACGCCGGTGCGCTCCATGAAATGCAGCACCACCGATGCGAAGGCCTCGTTCACCTCGAACAGATCGACGTCAGCCAACGTCTTGCCGGCGCGTTGAA
Organism: Mesorhizobium australicum; assembly: GCF_900177325.1. Lineage (NCBI taxonomy): Bacteria > Pseudomonadati > Pseudomonadota > Alphaproteobacteria > Hyphomicrobiales > Phyllobacteriaceae > Mesorhizobium > Mesorhizobium australicum. The sequence goes on from NZ_FXBL01000004.1 coordinate 4,558,237, forward strand.
GCGCTTTTTCCGTGGCGTCGGCAGGTGAGGCGAGCATCAGGCACGGGTCCATCGCCGTGGTGGCGAAGGTGCGGATCACCGCGCGCGGCGTCAGACCAAGCTTCTCGCCCGCCTCGCGCGTCCCGATCAGCATCGCGGCGGCGCCGTCGACGATGCCGGAGGAATTGCCGGCCGTGTGGATGTGCGCGACATTCAGCACCTCGGGATAGCGCTGGCGAACGACTGCGTCGTAGCCGCCCTTCTCGCCCATCGCCTTGAAAGCCGCCGGCAGCTTGCCGAGATCCTCTGCGCTGGTGCCCGAACGCATGTATTCGTCGCGGTCGAGCATCAGCGTCCCGTTGACATCCTTCACGGCGACGATCGAACGGTCGAAACGGCCCTCCTGCCAGGCTCGCGCGGCGCGCGCCTGCGATTCAGCGGCATAAGCATCCGCCTGCTCGCGGCTGTGACCGCACAACGTGCCCAGGAGGTCGGCGGCCATGCCGAGCGGCGTGAAATGCGCTTCATTGTTGAAGAACGCGTCGCTGCCATTGGGGCCGCCCGTCCCGGCGATCGGAATGATCGACATCATCTCGATGCCGCCTGCCACGATCAGATCCGCCTGTCCCGCCATGACGCGCCCGGCCGCAGCGTTCACTGCATCCAGCCCGGACGCGCAGAAGCGGCTGACCGTCACGCCGGGAATACTGTCCGGCATTCCGGCATGAAGCACCGAGGAGCGCGCGAGATTGGCGCCCTGGTCGTTGACACCGTCCCCGCATCCGAAGATGACGTCGTCGGGCGAGGCCGCAGCGAAGCCCGTGCGGCTGTCGAGTTCCTTGAGCACCGTCGCGCCGAGGTCGATCGGCGAAAGCGTATGTAGCGCGCCGTTCGGGCGGCCTTTGGCCCTTGGCGTCCGAACGGCGTCGAAAATATAGGCCTCGTGCACGACTTCTCCTCCGGGCGGCTGGCTCGGCGAGCTTATTTCACGCGTTAAGTGTGCAAGTCAATCCGTCGAGCCCGGTCACGCCGACGGAATGCATAGCGGCCCTATGGACCGAAAGAACTAAATGAGTTAAGCAATTTTCCTGTCCGACGCACGGCTCGCCGGGACCGGACGCTCCCGATCTTGCGGGCGGCGCAACATTGGGTTCGCCTCCCGCATTTTTTCAAAGAGGACAGAGCCGGATGTCGGACATCACATCGAATCCCTTGCCGATGAACCCGCCGCAGCTTGGACTGGAGTTCGCATTCCGGATCAGGCTGGAGCTGGGCATTCGCAAGAAGATAGGCAAGATCCCCAGCGGCGGCGTGCGCGGCTTCGTCTCGGCCGCCGGCGGCATCGTGGACGGACCTCGCCTCACCGGTCGCGTGGTTCCCAATTCCGGCGGCGACTGGGCTCTTTATCGCGAGGATCACACGGTGATGTTCCACGCGCACTACATGCTGGAAGCCGACGACGGCACAATGATCTACATGCGCAACAATGGCTACCGGTATGCACCGCCGGAGGTTGCCCGCCGCCAGGAGGCGCTGGAACCCGTGGACTTCTCCGAATACTACATGCGGCTGTCGCCGACGTTCGATACGCCGGTCGGCAAGCACGACTGGCTGACGCGCCACGTCATCGTCGGCTGCGGCGAGCGCCACGCCGAGTATTCCGTGTTCCACTACTATATCGTCAAATAGGACATGCGGGAGGTGCGCGGCCGCCTTGTCCGCGCTCCTCCTCAAGGATCAGAGCACCTTGTAGTAGGTGATCCGGTTGCCCTCCTCCATTCTCTCTCCCATGCCGATGAAGACGTGCCGCGACAGCCAGTCGTGCTTGCCGGGCGCGGTTTCGAAGGTGGGGGTGCACCGGAAGTAATATTCCGAAGGATCCACGAGATCGCCAGGCCGCAGCGCGTAGAGGCGCTCCATGACCTCCGGAGAGGCGTGGCGATAGCCGCGATTCTGCAGATAAATCAACGTCCCGTCCTCCTCCCGCATGTGATAGCGGGCATCGAAGCAGAAGACGCCGTCTGTGCGCACATGAGGCCATTCGCCGCCGCCGGGGATCACCTCGCCGCGTATGTTCGGCCCTTCGAAGTGGCCACTCTCCACCGCGACGCCCAGCCGGCTGCCGCCGACCGGCAGGTCGGGCACCTCGAGCCGCGGCCTCTTCAACCGCAACGTCACCTGCATGGCGAATTCGAGTTCGGGGGCCTTCATCAGTTCTGATCCATCCTGGAAGCGGGATACGTTGCGGCGGCAGACCTAGAGCACTTCGAAGACGTCGATACGCGCGCCCTCGCGGCTCAGCCGGCCGCTGCCTACGAACACGGAACGCGCCAGCCACTGGTGCGGGCCGACGGACGCGTCGAACTGCGGCGTGCAGCGATAGTACAGCGCCCCGACCGGCGGCAGTCCGGCGCGGAACGCACCGAGATCACCGCGAAGATAGCCGCGGCTGCGCATATAGATCTGCCCGCCATCGGTCGCACGGATCATGTAGCGGGCGTCGCTCTCTACGATTCCATCGGGGCGCAGCACCGGCCAGTCGCCGGCCTGGTCAGCCACCACCCCGTCGAGGCGCGGGCCGAACACCTTGCCGCCGCTCGCTCTCAGGAAGCCCTTTTCCCCCGCAACCGTCTCATGGAGGAGGCCGAGATCGAAATCGATCTCCAACGTGAAGGCCCATTCCAGCCCCGGCATCGCAGGAGTTTCCGGCACTGTCCCGATCGCCTCAGATTGCACGTTTGACCACCATCCAAAATTTATTAACTTGTTTCTTATCTTGCGTTGACACACAATGTCCAGCGCCTCGGCCCTGCTCCTGCACAGGCCGTTCGGGAGGAAAATCATGCCGAAGCCGCAATATGTCGCCCTCAACGTGCCCGCTCCGGCGGTCGACGTCGAGCGCCGCGGCGACGGCGTCCTGATGCTGCGCTCGCCGGACCCGTTGCGCGACTATCCCGACCGCCTTACGGACCGTCTGTTCGAGACGGCGGCGGCGTATCCGGAACGCGTGCTGATCGCACAGCGCATCGACGGCGGCGACTGGCGACGCGTCACCTATGGCGAGGCGGCGCGCTTCGTCCGCACGATCGCCGGGGCGCTGCGCCGACGCGGCCTCGGACCCGACCGGCCGATAGTCATCCTGTCGGGGAGCTCCATCGAGCATGGCCTTCTCACCTTCGCAGCACTTCATGCAGGCGTGCCCTATGCCTCCGTCACGCCGGCCTATTCGCTGCTCTCCACCGATTACGCCAAGCTGCGCCATGTCGTGAACCTGCTCACCCCCGGCCTGGTCTTCGTGCAGGACGCCGCCCCCTTTGCGAACTCCCTTGCCCAGGCCGTGCCGGCCGATGTCGAGATCGTCGCGGTGAAGGGAGATTTTCCGCACGGCGTGACCGGGTTCGACACGCTGCTCTCCGGCTCGATGGACGACGATGCGCAGGCCCCTCGCCCCGGTCCCGACGATCTGGCGAAGTTCCTGTTCACCTCCGGCTCGACCGGCATGCCCAAGGCCGTTGCCGTGACCCACCGCATGTGGTGCGCGAACCAGCAGATGTTCATCCAGGCCATGCCGTTCCTCGGCGAACAGCCGCCCGTCTTCGTCGACTGGCTGCCCTGGCATCACACCTCGGGAGGCAACCAGACCATCGGCATGACGCTCTATCTGGGCGGCACGCTCTACATCGACGACGGCAAGCCGACGCGCGAGGGCATGGCGGAGACGGTGCGCAACCTTCGCGACGTGACGCCGACGACGTGCTTCAGCGTGCCCAAGGGGTTCGCCGAACTGATGCCGCGTCTCGCTGCCGACCCCGAACTGGCGAGGCGGTTCTTCTCGTCGGTCGGCGTGTTCTTCTATTCCGGCGCAGCCTTGCCGCCGCCGCTGCTCGAACAGATGGACACCCTGTCGGAGCGTTCGATCGGCAAACGCGTCCCGGTGATGAGCGCCTATGGGGCCACGGAGACCTCGCCTTTCTCGTTGATCGCCAACTGGCCCTCCGAGCGTCCCGGGCTGGCCGGTCTGCCGATGCCGGGCGTGGACACCAAGCTGGTTCCCTTCGGCGACAAATACGAGGTGCGGGTGGCCGGTCCTCACGTCACGCCCGGATACTGGCGCCAGCCGGACCTCACCGCGAAACTGTTCGACGAGGAAGGCTATCTCTGCCTTGGCGATTCGGTGGACTTCCTCGACCCCGAACGGCCGGAGCGGGGCCTCGCCTTCTCGGGGCGCATCGCCGAGGATTTCAAGCTCACCAGCGGCACCTGGGTCAATGTCGGCCAGTTGCGCGACCGTTTCCTGAGCGCGAGCGGACTCGTCGTGCGCGACATCGTCGTCACCGGCGAGAACAGGGACGAGATCGGCGCACTGGTGTTCCTGTCGCCGCAGGAAGCCGCGGACATGGCCGGCGACGCCTCGCTGCCGCTCGCTTCGCTGGCGCGGCACCCCGCGATCCGTGCGCACATCCAGTCGGTGCTGGACACGCTGGCCGAACAATCGACCGGCTCGTCCACTTACATAGCCCGGGTGGCCATCTTGCCCGACGAGCCTTCTGCAGCGGCCGGAGAGGTCACCGACAAGGGGTCGATCGGCCAGCGTGCCACGCTCGCCAATCGCCGGGCGCTGGTTGATTCGCTGTATGATGCTCCGGCGAGCGTCGACGCCGTGGAAGCCGCCTCCCCGGCCCCGCGCCGCGCCCGCGCAGGCTAAATCTCACGGCAAGACGCAGCCCGCTCGCGGCGCTGGTGCCGCGAGGATTTCCGGCTCACCCCGCATGCGTGGCGCGCAGCGCTTTCTTGTCGATCTTGCCGGCACTGGTCAGCGGCAGGGATTCTCGCTGGATCACAACCGTCTTGGGGCACTTGTAGCTCGCGATCTCGCTCTTGCAGAACGCGATGATGTCAGCCTCGGAGCCGGCGGGCGCATCCTGTGCAAGCGCGACGACGGCATGAACCGCTTCGCCCCACAAGGGATGGGGCACGCCGATCACCGCGACTTGCGACACGCCCGGAAAGCGCGAGATGACGTTCTCGACCTCGGTCGAATAGATGTTCTCGCCGCCGGAGATGATCATGTCCTTGAGACGGTCGACGATGTAGACGAAGCCCTCGGCGTCCATATAGGCCGCGTCCTCCGTATGCATCCAGCCGTTCCGGATCGCCTTCGCGGTTGCCTCGGGCATATTCCAGTAGCCCAGCATAACCGTCGGACCCCGGCAGATCAGTTCGCCCACCTGGCCGGGAGGCAGGTCATTGCCGTCGGGATCGACAATCCTGATTTCCAGGTTGGGAACGGCCTTGCCGCAGGATTTGAGCCGTTCACCGCCAATGTCGGGCCGGCGCCACCGCATCGGCAGCATGGTGATGAGCGGCGAAAGCTCGGTCATGCCGTAGCCGTGCAGGAAGAGGATGTCGGGCCACAATGCCACCGCGCGCTTGAGCGTGCCCTCCGGCATAGGCGACGAGCCGAACTGGATCTGCACCAGCGACGAGACGTCGAACCCACCCTTCTCGGCCCGCGCGACCAGCATCTCGACCATCGTCGGGACGAGACAGATATGCGTGACCTTGTGCCGCTGGATGATCTCGAGACAGGACTCGACCGTGAAGCGCGGCAGGAAGACGTGCGTGCCGGCCGCCAGCGTCAGTCCGAAGGTCGACATGCCGTCCGCCAGATGCGACATGGGGCCGGCGTGGAGATAGACGCTTGCCTCGTCGTAACCGATGGTCTGCAGCGCGCTCATCGCGTCGGCGCACAGATTGTCGTGGCTGAGCATCACGCCCTTTGCCCGGCCTGTGCTGCCGCCCGTATATATGATCATGGCGAGGTCGTCGCCGCTGTGCCCGGCATCCTTCGCCGGCGCGGCCTCGGCCAGGATGCCCTCCAGCGAGGCAAGACCGGACGTTCCGTCGTCATCCATGACCACGACGTGCTCGATCGCGTCTTTCACCGGCCCCAGCTGGTCGTAAAGGGCGAGGTGTTCACGGTCGAGAAACATGATGCGGGCGCCCGAATCCTCCAGGCGGAAATCGATCTCCGCCGGCGCAAGACGCATGTTCATCGGCGTCGCAACGCCGCCGGCCCACCAGATGGCGTAATAGAGATGGAAGTATCGGTCGGAATTCATCGACAGGATCGCGACCCGTTCCCCTTCGGCCAGTCCCATGGCCTTCAGCGCCCCTGCCAGCCGCGTCACACGGTCCAGCACCTGCGACCAGCTATACGCCCGGTCCTCGCAGATGGTGGCTATCCCGTTCGGATTGATCTGGGCGGCCCTGCTCAGGCCCTGGCTGATGAACGATCTCAACGTCTTCCTCCGACTCTGCCTCTGTCCGCGTCGCGGACGATCCTCAGGTTGCGCCCGGTACGCCGCCATAGAGCGACCACAGCTGGGCCGCCATGATGCCGCCGTCGACCGGCAGTTCGACACCGGTGACGGCGCTTGCCTGGTCCGACATGAGGAAGGCGATCACGTTGGCGACCTCCTCCGGCAGCACCTGGCGGCCAAGCGCCGTGAAGCGCAGCCGTGCGACCGGATCGCGCTCGCCGCGGGCATAGCTGGCGGCGAGCGCAGGCGTGAGCGTCGGGCCAGGCGAAACGCAGTTGACCCGCACGCCGCTGCGCCCCCAAGCCACAGCCAGGCCGGCCGAGAAGCTGGCGATCGCTGCCTTGCTCGTGCCGTAGGCGAAGAGCGGCGACGAGTTCATCCCGACCATCGAGCCCAACGTGACGATGGACCCGCGCTTGCGCTCGACCATGCGCCGGCCGAATGCCGTGGCGGTCCAGTAGGTCCCGTCGATATTGGTCTGCAGGATCGCGCGCCACGCTTCGGGGTCCTGATCTTCGGGCGCGTGCGGGTTCTCGAAAATCGCGGCGGCGGCGATAAGACCGGAACAGGGCCCGACCTCGCGCTCGACGAAGTCGGCTGCCGCCTCGATGCTGTCGCGGCTGCCGACGTCTATGGCGTACGACAGGCAGCCGAGCCGGGCCGCGACCGTCGCGGCCGCCGCCGCGTCGCGATCGAGCAACACGACCGTCCACCCCATCTCGATCAGTCTTACCGCGCAGGCCTCGCCGATGCCGCCTGCCCCGCCCGTGATCGCAGCGATGTTCTGCATATACTCCTCCTCCATGTCAGCCCGCTTCGACCGCCATGTCCGTCACCGGATGACGGTAGTGAAAAGGCGGGACGAACTGGTCGGGGAACGTCTTGTAGTCATAGGTCGGCGGTGCATCCGGCGGAAAGGACGGGTCGAGCGCGCTGCTGGGCAGCCCCGCCTTGGCCCATCCCTGATCGAACGGCGTGTAGTAGGTCGGAAACCAGATGAGCGAAGCGATCATCCAGACCCCGTCAACCTTGCGATAGGCGCACTCGTAAGGCCCCTCGGCCCAAATCGCGCTCTTGCCGTGCTCCGCCACCTGGATGAAGGCACGCCAGCGTCCCTGAGCGGTGGTGCCGTCCTGCGATAGCGTGACGATGCCTTGCAACTGCATGTGGTTCATCAATTGTCCGGGCGCGAGGCCATCACGCTTGCGGCCGATGAGGTCACGCAGGAAGGGATAGATCCGCTCACGCCGGTAGACGCCACGGGCGGCGATCTCGATGGTACCGTCCGGCGCGAACAGGTCGGCAATGGCCTGCCAGAAGCCCTTGTCGAGATAATAGCCGTAGGCACGCTGCAGGCGTTTCACCGCCTCGATGTCCTCGCCCCGCTCAAGGCGGCGCTCGGCCTTGGCGAGACGAGCTTCCAGTGCAGAGATACGATCGTCCATGGTCCCTTCCTGCGGCCAGGCGGGCCGGCCCAAGCCGGCCCGCTCGCGCCATCACTTCGCCATTTCAGCCTTGAGTTCGTCGAGCAGCGTCTCCCCGTCGAGGCTCAGCCGCTTCATGCCCTCGAAGATGCGAGCGGCTTGCGGCTCTGCGGCCTTCTTCCACAGCGCGAGCTCTTCGTCGGTCGGCTTGTAGAGCGTATGGCCTTCGAGATTGGCGAACTTCTCGCGCCCGGCGCGTTCGAATTCCGCCCACGGCGTCGCCAGCTTCGCCGACCATTCCGGCGTGCAATGCGCGTCGACGGCCTTCTTCTGGTCGTCGGAGAGCCCGTCATAGAAGCTCTGGTTCATCACGAAGGCGTTCGGAGCGGTGTACATGCCGACGTCGAGGTGATAGGTCAGCTTCGATTCCGCCTTGGTGAGGAACACCGAGTTCCACGGAAAGGTGATGCCGTCCACCACGCCACGCTCGACCAGCTCGCGGATCTCGCCCATTGCCGCCTGGACGGTGCTGGCGCCCATGCCCGACAGATAGTTCGCCATCGTGCCATTGGCCGGGCGGATTTTGGTGCCGGCCATGTCCGCGGGAACCTTCGGCTGCTTGCCGCCCATGTGCAGGATGCCCGGGTCGTGCAGGATCACCATGCAGAGCTTGACGTCGCCCATCTCCTTGTCGGCATATCTCTGATACCAGCGGTGGAAATTTCCGCTGCCCTTGCCGACTTCCTCGAAAGTGAACGGTATCTCGGTCAGCGTGATGATCGGGAACCGGCCGGGCGTCAGGCCGGGAGGCGCCATCGCCATGTCGGCGATGCCGTCGCGGGCCATGTCGTACTGGTCCACTGCCTTGCCCAACTGCTCGGACGTATAAATCTCGACCTTGACCGAGCCGCCGGTCGCCTCCGTCAGCGACTTGCCCCATGCCTCCAGGGCCCCAACCATCGGATGGACAGCCGGCGGATAGAACGACAGCTTCAGCGTCTTGTCCTGCGCCAGGGCGGACCCGGTCACCAGGCTGGCCGTGGCGGCAAGTGCCAGGCTGAACAGTTTCAGTCTCATTTCAGTCTCCTCCTTCTTGTTCGGTTATTCACATGCGGCCCGCGATCAGGTCGCTTGCTTTTTCGGCGATCATGATGGCAGGCGCATTGGTGTTGCCGCCGACGATGGACGGCATGATCGACGCATCCGCGACGCTCAGGCCGGACACGCCGCGCACGCGAAGCTCGGGATCGACCACGGACGACGGATCGGCTCCCATCCGGCAGGTGCCGACGGGATGGAACGCTGTCGCGGCGGTGTGGCGCACGAAGTCGCCAAGATCGGCGTCGCTCCACTCCGGACCGGGAACGATCTCCGCCCGCCCGTATCGCGCCAGCGCCCGGCTGGCCGCCAGGCGTTTCGCGATGCGCAGCCCCCGGACGATGGTCGCGACATCCGCACTGTCCGAGAAAAGACCGAAGTCGATCAGCGGCTTGTCGTCCATGCGCGCTCCGGACAGCCGCACTGAGCCGGTCGACACCGGATGCAGCGCGACCACGCCGATCGAGAAGCCATGGCCGATGCCGAGCGTGCCGCCCGGCTTGCGCAGGGCCGGGCAGAAGACGAGTTGCACATCCGGCCGGTCGAGGTGCGGCAGGGTCCTCACATAGCCGGCGGCCTCGAAGATGTTGGACGCGAACATTCCCTCGCGGCGCAGGACATAGCGCGCCGCCTCGCCGGCGAGCTGCGGAAGCTTGGCCAGCGAAATGCCGTAGGAATCTCGGGTCGATCCCTCCCAGACGACCTGGGAAGATGGATGATCCGCGAGGTTCTGCCCGACATCCGGCCGATGGCGCACCACTGGTATCCCCAGGCGCAGGAGATCCTCGCCGGGGCCGATGCCCGACCGCATCAGGATCGCCGGCGACCCGAAGGCTCCCGCCGCCAGGACGACTTCGCGCCGGGCCCGTACCGTCCTTCGGATCCGACCGCACACCTGAACGCCGATCGCGCGGCCATCCTCGATTGTGACGTGCGATACGTCGGCGCCCGTCATGACCCGCAGATTGGGCCTCCGCCGCGCGGGGCGCAGAAAGGCTGTCGCAGTGGTAACCCTCGCACCGCGCAGGATGTTCACCTGGCGCAGGCCGAAACCGTCCTGTTCGGCCCCGTTGATGTCGTCGTTGCGGGCAAAGCCGAGTTCAACCGCGGCCTCGAGAAAAGCGCCGGCGAGCGGATTGGGCCGCTTCGCGGTCGCGACCGTGAAAGGTCCGCCCTTGGCGTGGAAGGGGCCGTCGAGATCGAGATTGTCCTCCGATCTGCGGAAGTAGGGCAGAACGTCGTCATAGCCCCAGCCGACATTTCCCGCCGCGCGCCAGTCGTCGTAGTCGCGCCGATGACCGCGCGTGTAGACCATGCCGTTGAGGCCGCCGCTGCCGCCGAGCATGCGCCCGCGCGGAACCGGGATTTCCCGGCCGCCGAGCCCGGGCTGCGGCGTCGAGGCGTAGCCCCAGCCGAGCTTCGGGTGATTGATCAAACCGACCATGCCGACGGGAACATGAATATAGGGGTGGCGGTCTTCCGGTCCCGACTCAAGCAGGCAGACAGAGTTCCGCGGGTTCTCCGACAACCGGTTCGCGAGCACGCAGCCCGCAGTGCCGCCACCGACGATGAGGAAATCGAATGTCTCGTCGGCAGCATCCCGCCCCCTCATTAGAGCGACACCAGCACCGATTTGATCTCGGTGTAGATCTCGACGCCTTCGCGGCCGTATTCGCGCCCCCAGCCCGACTGTTTGAAACCACCAGCCGGAAGACCCTGGTCGAGGCCGCCGCCGTTGATCTTGACCGTCCCCGCGCGGATACGCGAAGCGAGCTTGTGCGCGGCACTGAGATTGCTGGTGAAGACGTTGGCGGCGAGCCCGTAGCTCGTGTCGTTTGCCTCGGCGGCGAGCGCGTCGAGGGTCGCGTCGTCGAACGAAACGGCGCAGAGCACAGGCCCGAAGATTTCCTCGCGTCGCACCGCCATGTCACGGCGCGTGCCGCCCAGGATCGTCGGTTCGACGAAATAGCCCGGGCGGTCGACGGTCCTGCCGCCGACGATCGCCTCCGCGCCGTCCGAGAGGCCTGAACGAATGTAGCCGGCGACGCGATCCTGCTGCACATCCGACACCAGCGGGCCGATCTCGGTCGCAGGGTCGAGGCCCGCCCCAACCTTGAGAGCCCTCGCCCGTTCCGCGACGCCCTTGACGAGGTCGTCGAAGACGGATGCGTGGGCGAAGAGGCGCGAGCCGGCGGTGCAGACCTGCCCGGAGTTGAAGAAGATGCCGTTGGCGACGCCGGGAATGGCCTTGTCGAGATCGGCGTCGGGCATGACGATGACCGGCGACTTGCCGCCGAGCTCGAGCGTCAGCCGCTTCAGATTGTCTGCCGCCGCCCGCACGATGATCTTGCCCACCTCGGTCGAGCCGGTGAACGAGATCTTGTCGACGTCCCGATGGGCCGCGATCGCCGCGCCTGCGTCTTCGCCGAAGCCGGTCACGATGTTGACGACGCCGGCGGGAAAGCCCGCTTCCTCGATCAGCTCGCCAAGCCGCAGCGCCGTGAGAGGCGTCTGCTCCGCCGGCTTCAGGACCATGGTGCAGCCCGCCGCCAAGCTAGGCGCCAACTTGCCCACGGCCGATGCGATCGGGGCATTCCACGCCACGATGTGCCCGACCACCCCCACCGGCTCGCGCACGGTGTAGCCGAGCCACTCGCCCGGCAGCGACATCGGCGGCGTCTCGCCATTGATCTTCGTCGCCCAGCCGGCGTTGTAGCGTAGGCGTTCCGCGGCGAACGGCACGTCCATCCCCAGCGAGACACGCAACGGCTTGCCGTTGTCGAGCGTCTCCAGGACCGCCAGTTCCTCCCGGTGCAGATCCACCAGTTCGGCCAGACGCCACATCATCGCCGCGCGCTGCGCCGGGGTGATCTTCCGCCATGGGCCTTCGAAAGCCTTGCGCGCGGCCGCAACGGCGCGGTCGATGTCCGCTTCCGTTCCGCGCGGAACGGCGCACAGCACCGAACCGTCGGATGGATCGAGCGTGTCGAAGCTCCCACCATTCTCCGCCTCGACCCAGCGGCCGTCGATCATCATCTTCTTGGGCCGCGCGATCCACGCGCGGGCCTTGTCTATGGCGAGGGAGGTTACCTGCATATTCATGGCTGCTCTTCCGGTCGGCTGCTTGCGGACTGACGGCCCCAGAGGCTGTCGAGATACTGGTAGACACGCGTGAGATCGGTATCGCCCATCGCCTCCAGGGCATCCCCCAGTACACGGGCGAAGTGCCGCGGCGTGGTCTCTCCGAAGCCCACGGCCTCCGCGGTCTCGGCCGCGATCCGCGCATCCTTCGTCGCCAGCGCCAGGCTGAAATTGTGTGCAAACCGCTGGGACAGGATCTGTTGCGCCAGCACGATCTCGGTCGAGAGATTCTTCGCATAGGAGACGTTGAGGATCTCGACCATTGTCTCGGGCTTCAGCCCGAACCGCTGCCCTATCAGCAGCGCCTCGAAGTCGAGCAGCATCTGGCTCGTGCCGATATAGTTGACCAACGTCTTCATTGCGTGGCCGGAGCCCGAAGGGCCGGTGTGGAAGACGGTGCGGCCCATGCCGCGAAGGATCGCATCGGCACGACGCACGGCATCCTCCGTGCCGCCGGCCATCATCGTCAGCGTTCCGGCGCGCGTGCCGGGAACACCGCCTGAGACCGGCGAATCCACCATCGCGAAGCCGAGCTCCCGCAGTTCCACCGCCAGCGATTGGGTGTGGGATGGAGCGCACGACGAGCAATCGACTACCAGCATATCAGGCCGCGACACCGCGATCGGCCGCGCCCCATCGCCTTCGCCGAGCAGTGCTCGACGCACGAAATGCCCGTCGGGCAGCATCAACACAACCGCCGCCACATCGCTGAGCGCATCCGTGGGCGAGGTGGCTGCCGCCTGCCCGGTCGCCTGCTCGAACTCGCGCCTGCGCTCCTCGGAGAGGTCGTACGCCTTTACTGTGAACCCATTGCGGGCAAGCGTCGCAGCCATGCCGCTGCCCATGGCTCCGAGGCCGAGAAATCCCACCGGCCCCGGCGCCGCGATTATGTCGGTCATTGATCCTCTCAGTTCATTGAATTCGGAATCACCAGCGAGATCCACGGGAACAGGACCAGGATGATGAGCCGTAGGATGTCCGACGCGATGAAGGGCATCACGCCGCGATAGATCTGCCCTAACGACACGTCTTTCGAGATAGAATTGATGACGAACACGTTCATGCCCACCGGGGGCAGGATCAGCCCGAGCGTGACGACCATGACGATGATCACCCCGAACCAGATCGGGTCAAAACCAAGCGCCACGATCACCGGATAGATGATCGGCACGGTGAGCAGGATGATCGCCAGCTCGTCCATGAGCGCACCCATGATGAGATAGACGACCAGGATCAGTGCAAGGACGCCATAGGGGCCGACCGGCAGGTGCACGAGGAAATCGGTCAGCTTCTGGGTCGTCTGCGTCACGGTGAGGAAATAGCCGAACAGATAGGCGCCCATGGCGATCACGAAGATCGATGCGCTGGTCTGCAGCGCCTCCACGAGACATCGTAATATCCGCTTCGGCCCGAGCCGGCCGCGCAGGATGCCGATCACCATCGCACCGACTGCGCCCACGCTCGCCGCCTCCGTGACAGTGACGAAGCCGCCATACATCGCACCTACGACAACAGCGAAGAGAAGAAGCGTCGCCCAGATGTCCTTGAGAGAGTCGACACGTTCGCTCCAGGGACTGCGCGCACCCACTGGGCAAAGCTCTGGCCGGAAGTGGATCACGATCCGCGTGGTGGCGATGTACATGACGATGGCGAGAAAGCCCGGCAGGATGCCCGCCATGAACAGCTTCGAGACGTTCTGGTCCGTCAGGATGCCATAGAGGAGCATGACGACGGACGGCGGGATCATGATGCCCAGCGTTCCGCCCGCGGCGATCGCGCCGGCCGAGATTCCCGGATCGTAGCCCTGCTCGCGCATTTCCGGCAGCGCAACGGTCGTCATCGTCGCGGCGGTGGCAACCGATGAGCCGTTGATGGCGGCGAAGCCACCGCAGGCAAGAATGGTCGAGATGATGGATCCGCCCCTGAGATGCCCGAACCAGGCCTTGTTGGCGCGGAACAGTTCACGGCTCATGCCGCCGGCCGTCGCGAAGATGCCCATCAGCACGAACATGGGGATCACCGACAGCGTGTAGTCGGTGACCGTCCGGAAAGGAGAGTTCATAAGGAGATTGAGGCCTGGCCAGAAGCCGTTGACGCCCGCGAAGCCGATCACGCCGGCGATACCCATCGAAAAGCCGATCGGCACGCGCAGTGCCATAAGGGCGAACATGATGACGAAGCCGCCGATGGCGATGAACGTGTTGCTCATGAGAACTCTCGTCAGGCTGTGAGTGTGCCGCGAACCAGGCGATAAGCGCGCACGAAGGCGACGATCGACGCGAAAACGGCACCGGCTGCCGCTGCCGCGAGGAACAGCCACACCGAAAGTTGAAGCTCGTTTGTGACTTCGAAACTTGCCTTGCTGCGAATAACTTTCAGCGAGAGCATATAAGCCATCGTTCCCAGAAACAGGCCCGAGACCACCGCGGCGAAGACGTCGATGCGGAGCCGGTTCAACGCGTTCGCCGCATCCCAAAGGATATCGACATTGATGTGCCTGCCCGCATAGGTCGCGCTGGCAATGCCCCAGAAGATGGCTACGCCCTGCGCGTAGCCGGAAAGAGAGTAGGCATCCGGAACCTGCACTCCGAAAAGGTAGCGCAGAGATGCCTCGATAAAGGTCAGCGCGACGACGCACCCCAGAAGAAGGCCGGACACAACGTCGATGGCGGAGAGGAAACGTGAAAGCATGACATATGCCCGTCGCGCTGGAAGATCAGAAGCCGGCGCCGTATTCGGCGAGCTTTTTCTTCAGTTCGTCGAGCAACTTGTTGCCGTCGAGCTTGTAGCGTGACACCGCGGCTACCGCCTTCTCGCGGATGCTGTCACCGGCCGCAACCCACTGCTTCGTCTCTTCCTCGTTCGGCTTGTAGACGACATGGCCGGGATCAGCGATCAGATCCGCCTTGGCCTTGAGCTCGCGCTCAGCCCATGGCGTGGACAGCTTCTCCGACCATTCCGGCGTGCAGTGCGAGTCCACTGCTGCCTTCTGCGCGTCGGTCAGCCCTTCGTAGAACGGCTTGTTGAGGACAAAGCCCTGCGTGCCGACATAAATCGGCAAATCGACGTGGTACTTGAGGCTGTCCTTGGAGTTGATGACGGACAGGTCCCAAGGGAAGGTGATGCCATCGACCACGCCGCGCTCGACGAGCTCGCGCACCTCCGGAAGGGCCGCCTGGACCGTCGTTGCCCCCTGCCCCGTGACATAGGCCACAGAGGTGGCGCCGGCCACGCGGAGTTTCTTTCCATTCATGTCGGCAGGCACCTTCACCTGCTCCGACTTCATGTGCAGCGTCGCCGGATGGTGCATGCTCATGACGCAGAGCTTGACGTCGGGCATCTCCAGATCGGCGTAGTCGAGATACCATTCGTGCAGCGCGCGCACGCCCTTCGTGCTGTTGCTGAAGAGGAACGGCACCTCGTCGAGCAGGAAAATGGGGAACTGCCCGCTGTTGTAGGCCGGCGCGACCATTGTCATCTCTGCAATGCCGTCACGTGCCATGTCGTATTGATCAACGGCCTTGCCCAACTGCTCGGCCGGGAAAAGCGTGACCTTGATCGTGCCGCCGGACGCTTCGGCCAGCGACTTCCCCCAATCTTCGAAAGACTTGACCAGGATGTGGGTCGGCGGCACCCAGAACGAGACCCGTATCTCCTTTTCCTGGGCATAGGCACTCGTCATCGTCGCGGCGGCAAAAATGCCAGCCACCAAAGCGCTTCTCATGTGTAGAATCCTCCCGTTCGCGACGGCTGGGGCCATCACTGATTTAACATATTAAGTAATTTTCAGTCTGTCAAATTGGAAAGGCGGGAGCCGGCCCGATCGGGTTAGCTGGAACCGCTGAAACACAGCCTACAGATGACCCGGCTCCGCCCGACTTAAAGCGCGAACCGCCAGGACAGAACCATCTCGTTAACATGCTTTCTTTCGGGAAAAGCATCGCGCACCGCTGGCAGCGCGACCGGGGGTGTCAGTGCATTGCGGCGTGCAGAATCTTCTCAGCTGTCGCATCCGCGCGCGAGAACTCCACAACGATCGTGTCGCTCCTGGCGACCAGGATGCGATCCGACAGGTCGAGGATCTCGGGCAAATAGGAAGAGATCGGGAGCAGCGGCGGCGACCACGCGCCTCAGCATGTTCTTCCTGCCCATGCTGTGCCGAAGAACTGCCATCGCCCCTTCCGCGTGCGCTGCCCTCGCGCGCCTCATCGATCCAGCGGCGTCAAACTTCAAGCCAATCCCGCCGGATGGCTTCGTCCGCCAGAAGCTCCGCGGGTGTTCCCTCGAAGACGATCCTGCCGTGACCCATCACGTAAACGCGGTGCGAGATGCGCATTGCGATAACCAACCTCTGCTCCACAAGAAGGATCGAGATGCCACGCCGGGCAATCTCCTGAAGGAGTTCGCCGATGCGTTCGACCATTTGCGGCGCCAATCCTTCGGTCGGCTCGTCGACCATGATCAGGTCCGGGTCACCCATCAGCGTGCGGCAGATCGTCAGCATCTGCTGCTCGCCGCCCGAAAGGGCACCGCCGGGCGCATCCGCGCGGTCCTTGAGCTGGGGAAACAGCCGCCATGTCTCGTCGACGCTCCAGCGCCCACCCCTCTGTCCAGACTTGATGCCAAGGAGCAGGTTCTGCTCGACTGTCAGCGTCGGAAAAATCGCACGCTCCTCGGGCACGAAGCCGATGCCCAGATGCGCAATTTCATGCGGCTTGCGGCCGGCGATCGACTTGCCTCCGAAGATGATCTCGCCCCGCGGCTCCGGGTCGCCCATGATCGCCTTGAGCGTCGTGGAGCGACCGACACCGTTGCGACCGAGGATGCTGACGATCTCGTTCTCGCCGACGTCGAGGTCGACGCCCTGCAGGATATGGCTCTTGCCGTAGTAGGCATGGAGGTCGCGAACCTTGAGCATCAGGCGGCCTCCGTACCGAGATAGGCCTGCTGCACGGCAGCGTTGGCCTTGATGCGGGCGGGCGTGTCCGACGCGATGACCTCGCCATAGACGAGGACGGAGATCCGGTCGGCCAGGTCGAACACGACGTGCATGTCGTGCTCGATCATCAGCAGGGTGCGGTTCTCACTGACCTTGCGGATCAGTTTTACCACGCGCTCGGTCTCGGCATGGCTCATCCCGGCCGTCGGCTCGTCCAGCAGCAGCACGTCTGCGTTGCCGGCGATGGTGAGCCCGATCTCCAGCGCACGCTGCTCGCCATAGGTCAGCACTCCGGCCGGGGTGCGCCATCGGTCGAGCAGGTCGATCTCAGCGAGTATCTCCTCCGTGCGGCGGTTCGCATCCTTGAGCTTGTCGACGTCGCGCCAGAATGAATAGCGGTAGCCCAGGGCCCAGAGGGTGGCACATCGCACGTTCTCCCACACGCTCAGGCGAGGAAAGATGTTCGTCACCTGGAAGCTGCGCGAGAGGCCCCTGCGATTGATCACCTGGGGCGCGAGGCCGGCAATTTCTTCGCCGCGCAGACGGATCGAACCGGCGCTCGGCTGCAGATGGCCGCTGACGAGGTGGAACAATGTAGACTTGCCTGCTCCGTTGGGCCCGATGATTGCGTGCCGCTCGCCTTCGACCACGGAAAGATCGACACCGCGGATGATGTCCATCTGCCCGAAGCTTTTGCGCAAACCGGAGAGTTGAAGTGCGGGTGTGGCGGCGTTCATCGTGCCCTCCCCTCGGCGAGTGCCTCGTCGTAGGCGCCCCGGGCCAGTCGCGCCGCACGCAGATAGAGCCAGCCTCCGCCGATGGTCAGCGCGAGCCCGACGAGCCAAGGCCACGGCGAGGTGACGTCGAACGGGATCCCGTAGAGCGTCAGGTCAGGGCCGTAGGAGGCGCGGATGCTGAACTGGTGGCTCGTCTCCGCAAGGATGCTGAGCCCGATCACGGCGACAACGCCCGGTAACAGCGCAAGCAGATAGTATGGCACAACGCGATGGAGCGTCCGGTTGGCGAGCAGCGGCTGCTGCTGGGCCAGCAGTCCGGCCAGGCCTCCCGGGACGAACATCACCATGCCGATGAACAGAAGGCCGACATACAGCGGCCAGATCTGCGTGGCGTCGCTGAGCGCCAGTTGCAGCCAAGTGATCAGGATCGCTCCGATGATGGGACCGGCAAAATTTCCCATCCCGCCGATATAGGTCATCAGGATGACCGATCCGGATTCGACCGCCCCCATCTGCGATGCGTTGATGATCTCGAAATTGATCACCGACAGGCCGCCAGCGATACCTGCGAACAGGCCGGCCAGACTGAACGCGATGAAGCGCACCCGCTGCGTGTCATAGCCGATGAAGGCGGTGCGCTGCGGGTTGTCGCGCACGGCGTTGCAGATACGACCGAACGGCGTACGGGTGATGGCATACATCGCTGCGATCGACACGAAGCACCAGCCGGCGATCAGGTAGTAGACCTGGAACTGCGGTCCGAAGCTGTAGCCGAACAGGCTCATCACTTCGGTTCGGTCGGTGGTGATACCCTCCTCGCCGCCGAAGAAGCGGCGCAGGATGAGCGCGCTCGACACGACCAACTCGCCGATCCCGAGCGTGATCATCGCAAAGGCTGTGCCGGCACGTCTGGTGGCGACGGCGCCGAACAGTACGCCGAACACCAGTCCCCCCAGTCCGCCGATGACAGGGAACAGCGGCAGCGGGATCGGCCAATCACCGCCGCCCGCGACGTTAAGCAGGTGCACGGTGACATATCCGCCAAGGCCGAAGAACACTGCATGGCCGAACGACAGCAGGCCGGTCTGGCCAAGCAGCATGTTGTAGGACAGCGCGAAGATGATCATCGTGCCCATCAGGCACATCGTTGAGACCGCCAGCCGCGAACTGAACAGATAGGGCAGAAGCAGCAGTGCGACGGCCAGTGCGATCCAGACGGCGTAGCGCATCGACACGCCGGTCCGACCGGCGCGCATTCCGCCTTGGGAGAGGGTGATTTCTTCGCTCATGTGTCGCGCGTCCCCATGAGACCCTTTGGCCTGAAGATTAGGATCAGCACCAGGAGAAGATAGGGCAGGATCGGAGCGACCTGCGCGACCGTGACCCTCCAGATGTCGCTCAGCCAGTCAGCAAAGATCGCCGCCCTGCCTGTCGTGCCGAACACGTCGGCGAGAGAGATGTTGAAAGCGACGGCGAATGTCTGGACGAGCCCGATCAGCAGCGAGGCCGCCAGCGCCCCGCCCAGCGAGCCGAGCCCGCCAACGACAACCACGACGAACAGGATCGGGCCGAGCAGACCGGCCATGTTGGACTGGGTGACGAGGATCGGCCCGGCGATGACGCCGGCGACTGCGGCCAGCCCCACGCCAACTCCGAACACAAGCATGAAGATACGATCGACATTGTGCCCGAGCATTCCCACCATTCCCGGGTGGCTTAGCGCCGCCTGAACGATCAGACCGACGCGGGTGTAGCGCACTATCATCAGGAGACAGAGGAAGATCGCCACCGAGATCAGCAGGCCGAACAGCTTGAATGCCGGATAGTTGCTGGCGAACAGCGTGAAGGCCGAGAAATCGAGCGAGGGCGGCACCCGGTAGTCGGCCGGCAGCTTGCCCCAGATCATCTCAACCACTTCCTTGATCACGAAGGTCAGCCCGAACGTGAACAGAAGCTCGGCGACGTGACCGTGTCGATGGACGCGCCGCAGCCCGTAGCGCTCGACGGCCATGCCGATGACGCCGACGATCAGCGGCGCCACGACAAGGGCCGGCCAGAAGCCGAGCCTGCGGCTGATCTCGAAGCCGAAGAACGCACCGAGCATGTAGAAGCTGGCATGGGCGAGATTGAGCACGCCCATCATCGAGAAGATGACGGTGAGGCCGCTTGCCATCAGGAACAGCAGCGTGCCGTAGAGGACGCCGTTGAGCGCCGAGATGAGAATGATTTCGACCACGAGCCCGACCGTCCGCTGGTTTGCCGGCGCGAGACGGACGCCTCGCGCGTGAAAAAGCGGCGACGCCGGTGAACTCCGGCGCCGCCAGCGCGGTCAAACCTACGGACGCTTCATCTCGCAGGTCGTGGGAAGCAGCGTGGATTCGGTTGGTATCTCTGCCGCCATCTTCCAGCCCCAGCCGGTGTGCTCCTCGTCGAACTTCTGCCCGGCGTCGAGCGGTCCGAGCGTGGAAATGTAGAGCGGCTGGAAGAACTGATGGTCGTCCGCGCGAAGGAACCCCTCGGCGCCGGCCGCGAAGCTGTTGTGCTTCATGCCCTCGAGCTTCGGCACGAAGTCGCCCGGATCCTCGGACTTCGCCTCCGTCATTGCCTGGAAGACCATGTCCATCATGTTGAACATGCGCGGATAATAGACCGGAGCGTTGGCGAAGCGCTTCATCAGCGCGCCGGCCCGTTCTTCGGCCGGACCATAGCCCTGATTGTTGATGCCTTCGTTGATCTGGAAGACGCGATCGGCCAGGTTCGCCTGCTTGATCGCGGTGGGCCCGCCCGCGCCGCCGGCATAGAAGGTGTACCAGTCGACGTCGAGCCCGGCCTGGCCGGCGGCCTTGATCAGCAGCGCGAGATCCTGGCCCCAGTTGCCGGTAATGACCGTATCGGCGCCGGATGCCTTGATCTTGGCGACATACGGGGCGAAGTCGGTGATCTTGACCAGCGGGTGGAATTCGTCGCCGACGATCTCCACGTCGGGGCGCTTGGCCTGCAGCATGCTCTTGGCGGCGCCGGCGACGGCGTGTCCGAACGAGTAGTCCTGCGAGATCAGATAGACCTTCTTGACGTCCTTTTTGTCCTTGATGAAATTCGTCAGCGCTTCCATCTTGATGGCCGCGCTCGCGTCCCAGGTGAAGTGCCAGTAGCTGCACTTCTCGTTGGTCAGCACGGGGTCGATCGCTGCATAGTTCAGGTGAACGATGTTCGCACCCGGATTGCGGTCGTTGTATTTGGTGATGAAGTCCGACACGGCGACTGCCACCGAAGAGCCGTTGCCCTGAACGATGACCTTGATCCCTTCGTCGATCGCCTTCTGAACCTGCACCAGGCTGATTTGCGGATTGGTCTGGTTATCGTAGCCGACGATCTCGACCTTCTTTCCGTTGACGCCGCCCTTGGCGTTTATTTCATCGGTGATGAAGTTGAGCTGGTTCATGCCGATCTGGCCTATGCTCGCGCCGCCGCCCGACAGCGGATCGACATAGCCGATCTTGAGCGTGTCCTGCGCCAGCGCCGAGATCGCCGTAGCACCCAATAACGACAGCGCGAGCACTGTCGATCCGATCAGTCTTTTCATGGTCTTTCCTCCCTTGGAATATGCCGGCCAATCCGGCCTGCCGTCTCGCCGGATCCCTATGCGGGACGGCGCCTCCTCCTCGATACCCTGCGGTGCTTCCCGTCAGCCGGCCTCCTCGCCAACCAATCCGGAGACCGCCGGACCACCCTGCACTCCTGGTCTGGGCGTCCTTGCCTCCTTGCGACGTTCGGCCGAACCGCCTGGAGCCTCTGCTCCCGACAGCGTCTCCCCGACTACCTCGCCGCGTCCATTTTCCTCCATTCACTCACTAGATAATTAATTTTTTGGAAGCAAGCATTTCTTCGTTTTCAGGCTCCCGTGGTTGCCGATAGGTGTCCTGCCCCATCAGAATTGACAGTGTCCGCGGCTCATCCCTAAGTCGCCATGCACCGACGACGCGTTGCCGGGGTCCCTCAAGGCGTTCGAGCTATGTCTCAAGTCTGGGCGCCGGCCGTCTTCTCCTCCGCATCGCCGGGCCGGCTTGCGAGTTCGCGTTCCATCTGCATGAACCCATAGTCAGGCACGACCTCGCCCGTGCGATCGCTGATTGCAGCCCAGTTTGCGACGACCCGGCGCGGCGCGTCGGGGCCTGCGCCGATATAGGCACCCCGGGTCAACGTCACGTTGGAACGGGCGAAATGACCTGCCCCGGCGCAGAGGATCGCGCGTGTGGGCGCATCGTCTGCGACCAGCGCCAGCAGTCCGGGGCTGACCAGTTCCACCGAGAGGCGTTCGAACGCTTCCTTCGGCAGCAGGCCACCCGTCATGGCCGTGGCCGCCGTAGGCGCGAGGCAGTTGACCCTGATGCCGTATTTCTCGCCCTCAAGCGCCAGCGTCTGCATCAGGCCTACCAAGGCCATCTTTGCCGCGCTGTAATTCGCCTGACCGAAATTCCCGAACAGGCCGGACGACGACGTGGTCATCACGATCCGCCCGTGACGCTGCTCTCGCATGATGTCCCAGACGGCCTTCGTGCAGATCGCCGATCCCATGAGGTGCACATCCACCACCTCGCGGAACTCGGCCATCGTCATCTTGGCGAAGCTCTTGTCGCGCAGGATGCCGGCATTGTTGACGAGGATGTCGACACGGCCGAAAGCCGCGCTCGTCCGCGACACCATCTCGGCGATGCCCGTCTCGTCGGTCACCGAGGCAGCGAAGGGGATCGCTTGTCCGCCGGCGTCGGCGATCTCGCGGGCGACCTTGCCGGCCGCCTCCTCCGTCATGTCGTTGACGACGATCCTGGCGCCGAGCCGCGCCAGCATCAGCGCATGCGATCTACCCAGCCCTCCGCCCGCTCCGGTTACGATTGCGACCCGTCCGTTGAGGTTAGGCGCAGCTTCCCAATTCATGTTCGTCATTTAATTCACTCACCGAATAGCTAATCATATTCCCACAAGGGGTTTCGCCGACGCCGTCGATCAGGCCGGCGAAGCCCTCCGGCAGATCGCAAGGAAGCCAGCGGCCATGAAAGTCGACATGCGCTGCTTCACGGCCGCGAAATCCTCCGATCGGCAGAGACCGCCGGAGAGCTTGTCGATGCGACCCGTGCGCGCCAGCGTCAGCATCAGCGCGCCCGTCACGAAGTGGTAGCCCCAGAAGATGTCCTCGTCCGCGCAGCCGGGCAGCGCGCGCTTCAGGATGCTGATGAGCCGAAGCACGACCGGGTCGAAATGCTCATCCATCATCGCAGCACCCCACTCGGGCGTGTTGGCGACCTGGGAGGCAAGCGCGGCATAGTTCTTCCAGCCCTCGCCGCCCTCGATGTAGAGATCGAGATCCGTATCGAGGAAGGCACGCAGCGCGCCCTCCACCGTCGGATTGTCGCCCGCCGCCCTTTCATACTCCTCCAGCATGCCCATCCGCCGCTCGCTGGTGACGACGGCGCGACGCGCAAACACCCGGTCGAACAGAGCCTTCTTGTCGTCGAAGTAGTAATTGATGAGAGTGTGATGGACGCCGATGTGCTTCGCGACGTCCTTCAGCGTAACGCCGTAAAGACCATGCCGGGAGAACAAAAGTTCGGCCGCGTCGAGGATCTGTTCGATCATCTCCGCGCGTTGTTCGGCCTTGGTGGAGGCCTTGCGGCGAACCGGTCTTATGTCGCTCAAGCGGATACCCTCTTCATCGCCGTGGACTCGACCGACGTCGGACACATGATCGCCCGGACTGCCCGCACGCGCTTAGCCCCGTCCGTATTGCGAGCGAAGATGCAATTTGTCCACCTTGCCCGTGGCGGAGGTTGGCATTTTGGACAAGCGCACGACCTCATCGGGCATCCGCGTCCGGAAGTGGCGCCGCCACTCCGACATTCCAGTTCCACGGCACGTCGCCGGCATTGCGCCGCTGGCGCACGACGTCATCGGCGAGCGCGAACATGCCGGGCATAAGGTCAACTTCGACCCGCGGCGCATCTGCGAAATACATATGCCGGCCGGTAATCGTGTGATCCGGCCAGGCCGGCCAGTCTTCCGATATCGGCGCGGCGGCGTTGGCAAAGGAAATCCAGTAGTCACCCATAGCGCGCGAGAGCGCGGCTTCGGCCTTCGTCGCGGGTACGGCTGGCCAGAGCGGTGGCGTGTGGTCTGCAGTGCCGAAGAGGTAGGGCAGTTCGCACCCGTGAAAGGCATCCAGCCCCGCTTCGCTCGCTGCCGGATAGCTGTGGCCGAACAGATAGACGAAGGCCGGAGCGCCTATACCCTTCTGCGCTTCTGCGAGCTTTAATGCGGTCCACCCGTAAAGAGCGTCACGAGTGCACGCGAGGGCGCTCTCCCGAAGATTTCCGGAGCCGTAGAGTGCAAGGAAGCGCTCGGCGAGACCGCCATATCGCCGACGGATCTCGTCCTCGTACTCCTTTCCGGTCTGTGGCAGCGTCGGAATGAGGAACGGCAACGAGCGTATTTCACCGCCGTTGAAGCCCGCGATCAGCGGCACCCTCGCCTGGTCTCCACGCTCGAAGACGTCGACCAGTTGGGCCGGCAGGAGGTGTCCGTCGATCGTGCCAAGCGGCATGAAACCTGCACGCAGCGCGGCGTCGACGAGATCCTCCGCATCGAGCGCTCGCAAGGCGCTGACATTCCGCGCTCCAAGGCTTTCGGCGAGCCGCTCGCCCGCCACCTCGGCCGGCACATGTCCGTGGCAACGCTCGCGGAGAGCGGGCATGGAAATCATGTAGGCGCTTTGCGCGATTGCTTTGGCGAACAGGCCGCGTGCAGCCGGAGATGCCAGCAGGTAAAGCACGCTCAGTGCTCCGGCGGATTCACCCGCCACTGTCACGTTGGCCGGATCGCCGCCCACGGCCGCGATGTTGTCCCTGACCCATGCCAGCGCCGCGATCTGGTCGAGCAGGCCGTAGTTGCCGGAGACACCGTCGGGAGATTCGGCGCCCAGTTCCGGATGCGCGAGGTAACCGAAGACACCCAGGCGGTAGTTGATCGAAACGACCACCGCACCTCGGCGCGCCAGAGCCGCCCCGTCATACAGCGGATCGCTCCCGGCACCCCAGATGAAGGAGCCCCCGTGAATCCAGACCAGTACCGGCAAGTCTCGCGCTCCTTCCGGCACCCAGATATCGAGATACAGGCAGTCCTCGCTGGTGGCCGCCAGCGGACGATCGTAGATGCTGCCGTAACGCCGGGACGGCTGGACGCAGGCAGGACCGGAAACGATCGCATCGCGAACCCCGGGCCAGGGCACAACAGGTTCAGGGCGCCGCCAGCGTCGCTGGCCGACGGGGGGCATGGCATATGGAATGCCCTTGTAGACGCGCAGTCCGTCAACCGTTGCACCCAAGGCGTCGCCACATGTAAATTGTGCAACAGGCCTCCCGCGCGTTGCCCCGTCGACCGCCATTCGCATCGAATGCCCTGTCAGAGTCTTCCTCCCTCCGAACATCTCGCGCCCTGGCCGGCTTCAGCTGGGACGCACTCCCTGGCAGTCGCCCTCCCGACGACAGGGCAGCATCAATGGCCGCAGGACACGGACTAGTCAATACTCACTATCACGTGTGTTAATGATTCGATGTGGCCGGCGTGGCCCGGACGGCACGATGCAGAGAGCCGGTGATTGATGGCCGAAGCTTATCCGGCAATCAACTCTTCAAAGGCGTACTTCTTCGAACCAACGATTCGGTCAAATCGCGGTTCAACCGGCTGCGACGGGTTTCAAGACAGTTAGATCGGGGCTCTGATGCGAACCGGATCCCGCCCATCCCAGCCGCGCGCGGCATCGCGAAAACCGTCGAACATGGCGCGCGTCGCGGGACGGAATTCGATCGCCTCGATCATTGCAGGGAGCGCGCCGTGTGTGTCGAAATAGCCGACGCGAGCACCGTGAACGACTTCGGCCTCATAGACGAGTGTGAAGCCTGCTCTCGCGTAGTGGGCAACCGACGCCTCATAGTCTTCGGCGGCCACGCCGAAATGATGCAGGCCGTATCCGTTGCGTTCGGCCACTTCTCGGTAGACCGATGGAGAATCGTCCAGTTGCTGGATGATCTCGAACTGCATGTCGCCCGCATAGCCCATGGCGATGGCAAGCGCGGTGGTCGCAGGCTGACCGCGATAGACCTGGCGAGGGAAAACGCCACGTTCCCGAAGGAACCAAGGACCGACCCCCAAAGTACGGGCCATCTCCCGCATGGAGGCGTGGATATCCTTCGTGATGAAGGCGGTCTGGATCAGCCGGCCCGCGGCCGGATCGATGACAAAGTTTTCCATGATCGCCTCACTTTGCCATGATGCCGCCGTCGACGGGGATCGTCACGCCGGTCATGAAGCTTGATGCGGGCGAAGCGAGGAGGAGGGCGAGACCCTTGATCTCCTCCGGATCGGCTATGCGCCCGAGCGGCACCATGGCGGCGAACTGGGCCGCTACCTCGGGCTGCCGGATGCGACCGCTTGCGATGTTCGTCCTGAACGGGCCGGGCGCGATGCCGTTGACCATCACGTCGTAGGCGGCGAGCTCCATGGCCGACTGGCGGACAAGGTTCACGACGGCCGATTTCGTTGCTGTATAAGCATAACCGCACATGACGTCCGACCTCAGGCCGGCGACGGAGGCAATGGCGATGATCCGTCCACTCCTCTGCACCTTCATGTGTTTGGCCGCCGACTGGATGGTGGCGAAGACTCCCGTCAGGTTGATCTGCAGGACGCGGTCCCACTGGTCGTCGTTCACGGCGTTGATCTGGCCGGCTTCCGTGAGATAGCCGGGGCCGGCCGTCACGCCGGCATTCGCCACCATCGCGTCCAGCCGGCCGTGGCGGGCGACGAGATCGTCCGTCCTTCGCCTTATCGCTTCCCGGTCCGAAACGTCGAGCAGCACGGCCTCGGCCCGCCCGCCGGCGGCCGAGAGCCGCCCGACGGCGCGGTTCAGACCTTCCCGATCGACGTCGGCAAGCGCGACATGCGCGCCGGCTTCCGCCAGCACCTCGGAGATCGCCAGGCCGAGCCCGCTTGCGGCACCCGTGACCATGGCGACTTTGCCGACCATCGAAAACCGCGAACCATTCATGTGAAATCCTCCCATTCTCAGTTTGGTATGCCAAATTCATTTTCAGCCAGTTGGCAAGCGAAATCGTTTCGATAAAAATAATACAATAAAACCATATATTTAAGCGCATATTGAATGTGGTAATGGCTTTGGTCTGGTATGAGGTTGTTGACTGAATTGTATTTTTCCGGTGTAGATCGACCCAACAGCCGATCCAAGCGGCGAGCGTGATGACAGGGAGGTCGGCGCGATGGCGCATACGGAATCAATCGAAACGGTGGCGGGGTGCGGCATCCGCGTGATGCGCAAGGGAAAGGGCGAGCCGCTGCTCTTCCTTCACGGTGCGTCTGGCGCCGCCCGCTGGCTGCCGTTCATGGAAATGCTGTCCGAACGCTACGACGTCATCGTCCCCGAGCATCCCGGGTTCGGCGGCTCGGAGACCCCGGAATGGCTCGATACGGTGGGCGACCTCGCCTATTTCTATCTCGACGTGATCGATCATCTCGGGCTTGACGGCGTGCACTTGGTCGGCACGTCGATTGGCGGATGGATCGCCGCCGAACTCGCCACCCGTTCCTGCGAGAAGATCAAGACGCTGACGCTGGTGGCCCCCGCGGGCATCCATGTGAAGGGCCTCAGGAAGGGCGACATGTTCATGTGGTCGCCGGAAGAGCTGTCCCAGAACCTGTTCCACAATCAGGAAATCGCCAGCGCGATGCCCCAGCCGGCCAACGACGCGGAACTGATGGTCGTGCTGAAGAACCGGCTGATGACGGCGAAGCTCGGCTGGCAGCCGCGCTTCTACAATCCGCATCTGCGCAAGTGGCTGCACCGGGTCGACGTGCCGACGCTGATCGTCTGGGGCGACGACGACAAACTCATCCCGGCCGGATACGGACCGGCCTATCGTGACCTGATCCCGAACTCCGAACTCGAGATCATCCCCCAGTGCGGACACCTGCCGCATGTCGAGAAGGCGCAGGAATTCACGTCCAGGGTCGTCACCTTCATCCAGGGAGCCGCGTGATGAAATTCTACATGATGCATCTGATGCCGTACGCGGATCTCGATCTCGACTACGATAAGACCTACAATTCCGCCTGGATCACGCTTCCGAACAGCTATTACGACCCGAAGAAGGGCGCGAAGCTCTACAACCGCTATCTCGACGAACTCGAATATGCCGACCAGCTCGGCTTCGACGGCGTCTGCGTCAACGAGCATCATCAGAACGCCTACGGGCTGATGCCTCAGCCCGGTGTGATGGCCGGCGCGCTCGCGCGGCGCACCAAGAAGGTGAAGATCGCGATCCTCGGCCGCGCGCTGCCGCTTCTCAACAATCCGGTCACAGTCGCGGAGGAGTTCGCGATGGTGGACAACATCACCGAGGGCCGCTTCATTGCCGGCTTCGTACGCGGCATCGGTGCCGAATACCATGCCTGGAGTTCCAATCCGGCGGATTCTCATGATCGTTTCCACGAGGCGCACGACCTGATCCTGCGTGCGTGGACTGAAACCGGACCCTTCGCCTTCGAAGGCAAGCACTACCAGTTCGAATACGTCAACCTGTGGCCGCGCCCCTATCAGACACCGCGCCCGCCGATCTGGATCCCTTCGCAGGGGTCGAGCGAGACCATCGAGTGGGCCTCCCATCCCGACCGCCGCTATACCTATCTCCAGACATTCACGCCGGTCTCGATGCTGGCCAAGTACATGCAGATGTACAAGGAGATGGCGCGGGCGCACGGCTATGAGGCGACCGAGGATCAGCTTGGCTGGTCAGTGCCCGTCTATGTCGGCGAAACCGACGAGATCGCCCGTCGCGAGGCAAAGCCTCACATCGAGAACTTCCTGAACAAGTTCCTTCGCATGCCGAAGGAGATGCTTCTGCCGCCCGGCTATCTCTCGCTCAAGTCCATGCTTGGCGTGATGCAGGCGAAGTCGGCCATCGGTGGTCAACAGACGATCGACTCCGTGATGGAGAAGGGCATGTTCATCTGCGGCAGCCCCGAGACCGTCCGCCAGAAGCTCGCCGACTATCAGGGTCAGATCGGCTTCGGCCACCTCCTGTCGCTGCTTCAGTTCGGAACCCTGCCGGCCGAACTGACGCGCAAGAGCATGGAGCTCTATGCCACAGAGGTCATGCCTTACCTGCGCGCAAGCACGGCCGCCAAGGTCACGGAAGCGGCGGAGTGACGCCTGCGGAGCTGACGGTGTCAGCTCTCCGGGTCAGGCTTCGGGTCGTTGAGGATCGAGAACAGATGGCCGCTCATCGCCGCTTCCGCCCAGTCAGGGTTGCGCGTCTTCAGGGCGGCGATGATCTCGTTGTGCTGCCGATGCGTCCGCTTTGTTCGCTCCTCGACAGGTTCGCTGTAGTGGTTGAAAATCGATGCGGGAAGCTCAAGCGACGAGGCCAGAATCTTCTCGAGCCGCGGGCTGTCGGCTGCGCGCGCGATCGTCGCGTGAAACTCGTTGTTCAGGTCGTCGAAGCGGGCGAGATGCTTGTGCCACCCGAGATCGGCGAAGACGAGTTCCATCTCGGCTTCGACCGCTTCCAAATGAGCGATCTGCGCGGCGGTGATCCTCAGCGCGGCGCGGCGGGCGCCATGGCCTTCCAGCTTGGCGCGCAGACGGAATACCTCCGCCACGTCGGACATCGAGAAACTGGCCACCTGGCCGCGTCGATAGCGTTCGAGCACCACGAGGCCTTCGTTTCCAAGGCGGCTCAGCGCTTCTCGCACAGGGGTGCGGCTGACGCCGATGCGTTCGGCAAGCTTTGCTTCCTGCAGGGTTTCTCCCGAACGAAGGTCGCCCGAAACAATCGCCGCGCGAATATAGCGATACGCGCTCTCCACCGCGCCGTTCGCATCGGGGAGGTCTCTCGGAGAAGAATTTCCGCGGGTCTTGCTATCCATCAGTCTGGCCGTGCCTACCAATCGGGTTCAGAGCAATCGCATAGGGGGCGGGCACCTGCAAGACAACCAGTTTGGTATACGAAAAGCCCATCAATTGCGCATATTGTCGCATAATCTGTTGATCTCACGATATTTTTGTATACGATAGTTCAATCATCTGAACGCGGCCGAGGAGACCCGGGAGGGGAGCGAGATGAAAATTGAGCCGGGAATGGCCGCATTGGTGACAGGGGCCGGATCAGGGATTGGGCGCGGCATCGCGCTCGCCCTCGCGCGTCGCGGCGTAGATGTCGGCGTCTGCGACATTCGGCAGGCAGATGCCGAGGCCACCGTTGCACTCGTCGAGGCAGCGGGCGGGAGGGCCGTGGCGGTCCAGGCGGATGTCTCCGTCCGCGGATCGGTCGAAGAGGCTACCGACATGGTGGAGGCGAATTTCGGGCCGATCTCGATCCTGTGCAACAATGCCGGGATCGCCATGCACGGTGTTCCCCTTCACGAAATCTCCCAGGCCGACTGGGACTGGGTGATCGGCGTCAATGTCTACGGCGTGATCCATGGCATGAACGTGGTCGTCCCGCGCATGCTGGCATCCGGCAAGCCGGCGCATGTCGTCAACACGGCATCGATCGGCGGCTTCCAGGTCAATCCGAACTTCCTGACCGGCGCTTACTCGATGACGAAGTATGCGGTGGTCGCCCTCAGCGAAGGGATGCAGAACGAACTCGCCGGCACCAACGTCGGTGTCTCCGTCCTTGCACCGGCCGCCGTCGACACAGGCATACACCTGTCGGAAAGAAGCCGTCCCGATCGCCTCGGCGGCGCATATGTGCGACCCGAGAACCATTTCATGGGCGACCTCATCAAGAACAGCGCAAAGCCCGAGGATATCGGTGAACGGGTCGCGGCCGCCATCGAGGGGGACGAGTTCTACATCTTCACCCACCCCGAAACCCAGCATTGGCTCGAAGCGCGTCATGAACGAATCCGCGCCGGCTTCGACGCGGCGCGTACGCGATTGGCCGAGTCGATGGCCGAGGCGGCGGAATAGCGGGGCGGCGGACATGTCAGATCAAACCAAAGTCCTCAGCACGTCTCGCGGGTTCGCCGGCTCCCGGCCCCATATCGTCGGCATCGGCGGGACGACGCGGATCGGCTCGTCGTCTGAGACGGCGCTGCGCTACGCTCTCGCCGCAGCCGAGCGGCGCGGCGCTTCGACTGAACTGATCGCCGGGCCTCTGCTCGACCTTCCGATGTATGACCCGTCGGACGATCATCGCAGCCCGTCGGGGCGGCGGCTTGTACAGTCGCTCCGGCGCGCCGACGGCGTGATCATCTCGACTCCGAGCTACCACGGCGCGCTGTCTGGCGTGATCAAGAACGCACTCGACTATGTCGAGGACATGCGTGCCGACGGTAGGCCCTATCTCGACGGCCGCGGCGTGGGTGTGATCGTCACCGCGTTCGGAGCCCAGGCGCTCGGTACCACGCTTGTGGGTGTCCGCTCGATCGTCCATGCGCTTCGCGGCTGGCCGACTCCGTTCGCCGCAGCGCTGAATTCCCAGAACAAGCCGTTCGAAAACGGCATGCCGGCGAACCGCGAGGTCGAGTTTCAACTGGAGACAGTGGCCACGCAGGTCGTCCGCTTTGCCGCCATTCAACATGCGATGGCAGAAGAGACGCTGCAGCTTCCCAGGATTACAGCCGCCAGCGGCTGACGGAACGCACGAATTACCGGCGTCGGGAGGAGAACTGACACCGGCGAAACTAGCCCGGAGAAGCCGGGCCAAAGGAGGAAAGCCATGAAACTGTTCTCGAAAGCCGCTCTGGCGGGCGTCGTCACGCTCGCCTCCCTCTGGACGACAGCCGTCCAAGCCCAGACGGTCAGCATCTCAACCCTGCCACCCGGCTCGATCAACAACGTCCAGACCCAGGCGATCGCGAAGGTCGTGCAGGAGAAGGCCGGCATCCAGATGCGTGTCATCACCTTCAACTCTCCGGCCGCGAGCATGGGCGCCGTCCAGGCCGGCGAGGCGGCTTTCACGTTCATGTCCAACGACGAGGTCGGTATCGCCGTGCGCGGCAAGGACGAACACGCAGGCAAGCCGCTCGACAAGCTCGAGCTGGCGGCCACGGTTTTCCCGTTCAAGGTTGGAGTTCTCGTGCGCGACGACTCCGAGATCAAGACCGTCGCCGACCTGAAGGGCAAGCGCTTCCCGACCGGCTGGCAGGGTTTCCCGCAGGGCATCGCGCTCTCGAATGCGATCCTCGCCACAGCGGGGCTGTCTCTGAACGACGTGGACGGCGTGCCGACCGCCAATCTCCTGCGCGCCGCCGACGACTTCAAGGCGGGACGTCTGGACGCGACGGTTTTCGCCGTCGGCGCTCCGAAGATGGCCGAGATAGACGCCGCGGTGAAGATCCGCTTCCTCAACCTCGACGGCTCCGACCAGGCGAAGGCCGCGATGGCCTCGGTTCGTCCGGAATACACCGTGGCGCCCCAGGCGCCGCTTCCGCATCTCAACGGCGTCATCGGCGAGACCAACCTGATGCAGTACGCCATGACCGTCGCTGCAAGCTCCGACGTGGACGAGGAGACGGTCTACAAGGTCGTGAAGGCGCTTCACGAGAACAAGGACGCCCTTGTGGCAGCCCATCCTTCCTTCAACGCCATGAACCCGGACAACATCTCGGTTCCCCAGCCCGACGTGAAATATCACCCCGGCGCAATCCGCTACTACAAGGAAATCGGGATCTGGAAGGGCGAGTGATCGCCACTCTCGCCTGATCGAGCCCCCAAGATGGATCCGGGACACGGCCAAATGAGCGCAAACACAGAAGTGGAACTGACGGCGCCGTCGCACGGTCCCGTGAGCTACGCCACCGCCGTGCTTGGATCCATCATCGCCCTCGCGGGCATAGCCTGGGGGGCGGACCTGTACCGCCAGGTCGGCATGAATTTCCTCGCCGAGCAATTCCTCGCCCTGATCCTCGGCCTGGCCATGTCGATCGTTTTCCTGATCAGGCCGCTTCGCGCCGAGGTGGGCATCAGGACGTCGGCGCCATGGTACGATTGGTGTCTCGCCGCCATATCCCTCGGAATCGGCACCTACATGGCGTGGAACTATCCGCGCATGCTCGGCGAGTTCTTCAACTCGCCTCCCGACGTCCTCATTGTTTCCTGGTTGCTCTTCGTCCTCGTGATGGAGGCGCTGCGCCGTGCGTCGGGATGGCCTCTCGTCATCACCGTCATGTGCTTCTTCTTCTATGCGCTCATCGGTCACCGAGTCGGTGGGGCATTGCAGACCCGCGAGGTGGAGGCCACCAGCATGGTCGTCTATCTCGCGCTCGATACGAGCGGTCTGTTCGGCCTCGTCCTCCTCATAGGCGTGACGGTGGTCATTCCGTTCGTCTTCTTCGGCCAGCTTCTGTCCTCGTCAGGCGGGGCCAGCTTCTTCAACGATGTGTCGCTCGTCATCATGGGCCGCTATCGTGGCGGTGCTGCCAAGATATCGATCCTGGCGTCGTCGCTGTTCGGCTCGATCAACGGCATCGTCGTGTCGAATATCCTGGCGACCGGCGTCGTCACCATCCCGATGATGAAGAAGTCGGGCTTCAAGCCGGAACATGCGGCCGCGATCGAGGCAAGCGCTTCGAACGGCGGCCAACTCATGCCGCCGGTCATGGGAGCGGTGGCATTCCTCATGGCCGACTTCCTGCAGATCAGCTACGCGGAGGTGGCGGTGGCCGCCCTCGTGCCGTCCGTCCTCTACTACTTCGCCCTTTTCATCCAGGCGGACCTGGAGGCCGCGAAGGGTAACATCCTGCGCGTTCCCGCCAGCGAAATTCCTCGCATCGTCGGCGTGCTCATGAAGGGGTGGCTGTTCCTGCTGCCGTTCGTGGTGCTGATCTACGCCTTGTTCTGGCAGAATCGCGAGCCGGAAAACGCCGCCATCTTCGCTTGCGTGGCCGTCATGGTGATCGGCTTCGCCTTCGGTTACGGGACGCATCGCCTGACGCCCCGGGAGGTGTGGAACTGCGTCGTGCGCACCGGCGTGTCCTCCGCCGACATCATCATGATCTCGGCCGCGGCCGGGTTCATAATGGGCATCCTTCAGCTCACCGGGCTGAGCTTCGCGCTGACGCTCTATCTTGTCGATCTCGGAGCGGGGAACGTCTACCTCCTGCTGGTCATCGCAGCCGTGCTCTGCATCGTGCTTGGCATGGGCATGCCGACGCTCGGCGTTTACGTGCTTCTCGCGGTCCTGATCGTGCCGGCACTGGTGGAGACGGGCATCCCGCCCTTGGCCGCACATATGTTCATCATCTACCTCGGAATGATGTCCTTCGTGACACCGCCGGTGGCCATCGCCGCGTTCTTCGCGGCAAACCTGGCAAAGGCTGATCCGTTCAAGACCGGCTGGGCGGCAATGCGCTTTTCCTGGACGGCCTACATCGTGCCCTTCCTGTTCGTCTTCTCGCCCAGCCTGCTGCTGCAGAGCAGCTCGTGGACCGAGACGGCGGTGTCCATTTCGACCGCGGTCGTCGGGGTGTCGTTCGTCTCCGCCGGCATGATTGGATATGCGTTCGCGCGGCTGTCGGTCCCGATGCGCATCGCTTTCGTCGTCGGTGGCGGCATGCTGATGATCCCGCTCGAGATGGCGTCATGGGCGGCCTACCTCAACGTGGCCGGGTTCGTGATCTGCGCCGCCGCTCTCGTCGTCGACTATATCGGCCGCAAGACCACGCAGCGCCCGCGCGAAATCGCCGCCGAGTAGCAATTCCGGAACGTGAAAGGACAAGACATGAGCGTCCCCTCATCGAGCCCCGAGCAGCGCAAGGCCTTCTACGATCGGCTCGAGCCGCAGAACCTCGCGCCCCTGTGGGAAAAGCTGAAGGGGCTGCTGCCCGACGAGCCTAAGTCGAAGGCCGCGCCGCACCGCTGGCGCTACTCGGATGTGCGGCCGCTCGTGATGGAGTCGGGCAAGCTGCTGACGGCGCAGGAGGCCGAGCGGCGCGTTCTGGTGCTCGAAAACCCCGCTCTTCCCGGCATGTCGCGCGCGACCTCGACCATGTACGCCGGCATCCAGCTCATCATGCCGGGCGAGACGGCGCCCGCCCACCGCCACACGCCGTCTGCGCTACGGTTCATGCTGGAGGGCGAAGGCGCCTTCACGGCCGTCGGCGGCGAACGGACGACGATGAAGCGGGGCGACTTCATCATCACGCCGTCCTGGGCCTTCCACGATCATGGCAACGAGGGCACCGAGCCCTGCGCCTGGCTGGACGGTCTCGACCTGCCGCTTGTCGCGTTCTTCGAGGCCGGATTCAACGAACACTACAACGACGAGCGTCAGTCCATCGTGCGGCCGGAGGGAGACGCACTGGCGCGGTTCGGCTCCAACATGCTGCCGCTCAACGCGACCAGCCGCTACGGCATGACGACACCGATCTTCAACTATCCCTACGAGCGGACGCGCGCAGCTCTGGTGGCAGCCGCCAACGGCGACGGTCCGGATTCGCACGAGGCGGTGACGCTGCGCTACTCCAACCCCATCGATGGCGGGTGGGCCATGCCCACGATGGCCGCGTGGATGACTTTCGTGCCCAAGGGCTTCGAAACGAAGCCGATCCGCTCGACCGACGGCATCGTCATGGCCCTCGGCGAGGGCGCGGTTGTGACCCGCATCGGCGACAAGACCTTCGACATGGCCGAGAAAGATATTGCTGTCGCCCCGGGCTGGACCTGGCGCAGCTTCAAGGCTCAGCAGGACAGCTTCATCTTCTGCTTCTCCGACCGCGTGGCGCAGGAGAAGCTCGGTTTGTGGCGCGAACAGCGCTCCTGAATCAGCCAGATCACCGAGGAAAGTTCAACATGCGTATCTGCCGCTATGACGACAATCGTCTGGGCGTCGTCGTCGACGGGCTTGTCCACGATGTCACCCCGGTCCTCGACGACCTGCCGCCGCTGAAATGGCCGTTTCCGCGCGGGGATCATTTCTTCAACAATGCAGATCGACTTCTGCCGCGCATGGAAGCGCTGGCGAAGACGGTGCCCGGCAGACCGGTTTCGGCGGTAAAGCTGCTCTCGCCGGTCGCCAACCCGGGCAAGATCGTCGCCGCGCCGGTCAACTACAAGCTGCACCTCGACGAATCCCGCGCCGACACCCAGATCAACTTCGGCACGCAGGTGAAGACGATCGACGACTACGGCGTCTTCCTCAAGGCTCCGAGTTCGATGATCGGCGCGGGAGAAGCCGTAGTCGCCGACTGGCCGGACCGGCGCATCGACCACGAGATCGAACTCGCCTTCGTCATCGGCAAAAAGGGGTTCCGCATCCGCGAGGAGGACGCACTCTCTCACGTCGCCGGCTACATGATCGGCCTGGACATGACGATTCGCGGCACCGAGGATCGCTCCTTCCGCAAGTCACTGGACACATTCACGGTGTTCGGCCCGCATATGGTCACCGCTGACGAAATCGGCGATCCGGGCAATCTCGACTTCGAGATCAAGGTCAATGGGGAAACCCGCCAGAAGTCCAACACGAATCTTCTGATCTGGAACGTCCAGAAGCTGATCGCCTACGCATCCAAGGCCTACACGCTCTATCCGGGTGACGTGTTCATGACCGGCACGCCGGAAGGCGTGGCACCGGTCGTGCCAGGCGACCTCATGCATGCGAGGATCGACGGGATCGGAGAGATGACCGTTGCGGTCGGCGGCTGAGAATGGCTGCCAGCCTCGGTCAAAGCCCGGCAAATATCTTGGCGCTGTTTACCCACCACTCTTTTCGACCGTGCGTCCGGCAGAGCGCGCCTTGTCCAGGCAGTCCCGGATACAATCGGTGAGAACCTCCGCAACAATGCGGCCGATACGCGACAGCGGTTTGCGAGCGTCGATGGCGACGCTGACGGTCTGAGGCTCCGCTCCCTTGTCGCGCACCGGCAGGAACACCAGCGATCCTTCGGCCAGTTCGGGTGCCGCGTCGAGTTCCGACGTAAAGGCGATGTAGCGGCCGCTTCTGGCGAGCGTCTTGACGAGCTGCAGCGAGTTGGTGACCAGCGTCTTCCCGGTGTCGGAGAAGAGCCAACCGTAGCGGGCATCCAGATAGCGGCGGATCGGGAGTGCCTTGCTTTGCAGGGCGATGGGATAGGCGACGGCTTCCTGGAGACTGATCGTCCCTGCGCCCGACAACTGGTGGTCCGGCGCCGTCACGCAGCCGAAGGGCAGGTCCGCTCCCCAAAGGATATGCACATCGCGTCGCGGTGACAGGTTGAACGCGGCGACGAGGTCGGCATTTCCGGAAAGAAGCTCCGTCAACGCATCGTCCGGGCTTGCGACCTCCACTTCCAGCGAGATTCGCGGATGTTCGCTCGCCAGCCGCGAGATGAACTGCGGGAGGAACCCGTTGACGTGGCTGTCCATGGCGACAACACGGACATGGCCCTGGCTGATGCCCTGCAACTGCCGGACCTCGGTCGCCGTGCGCCGCTCATCCGCGCGCCAGCGCCGGGCCAGGGTGACCAGCGCGTCCCCGGCCGCGGTGAGCCGCATACCGCGCGGAACCCGCTCGAACAGGGCGACCTCGAGATCCTGTTCGAGCAGCAATATCTGCCGGTCTATTGCCGACGCCGCGACGTTGAGCTCCTTCGCCGCCCGCTGGATAGAGCCGGAGCGGGCAACCTGATCGACGTAGCGCAACGAGGCGGGAACGAGCGAGCCGCGCATGCAAGGTTTCCATTCTAAAATTTCGAATTCATTGTTGCCCAAGCTGCGCTGGACGGCAATGCACTTTTCCCGGATCATTCCCTCCAAGGTCAAAAGGCCATCGTCCGCAATCGCATCTGGGATTCGGACAAGGGGAACTCGGATGAACGGTCTGGACAGCGTAAAGCCGGTCGCTGGCATCAGCCGTTCCGTCACCGGCTCGCGGCCGACGGACGGGAGGGAGATCGCCGGCGATTTCGCGAGGCATCTCTACCGGCTGACCGGCAGTCGCCTGGCCGGCTATCTGCTGGTCGCGCCGACGGTGCTCTTCCTTGCGATCTGGTTCCTGTGGCCGGTGCTTTCGATGGTGGCTCTCAGCGTCTCATCGCGCAACGTCGACGGCGCGATGGTCGACGGTTTCACGCTGGAGAACTATCTCCGGCTGTTTTCGACCGATCTCTATTTCCGTATCCTGCTGCGCACGATCCGCATCGCGGTGATGACCAGTCTGATCGCCGCGATCCTCGCCTATCCGCTAGCAATCGCGATCGCGCGCGGTGGCCCCTCGCTCGCCAGGCTGGTGACGATCACGATCCTGGCGCCGCTGCTGGTCAACGTTGTGGTGCGCTCCTACGGATGGCAGGCAATCCTCAACAAGACCGGCGCGCTCGCCTGGGTGCTGAAGCTCTTCGGCATAGAGAACCCGCCGATGCTGCTCTATACCGAATGGGCGGTGCTGATCGCCTGTGTGCACGTCTACCTGCCGTTCATGGTGATGCCGCTCGCCACCGCCATCGGCCGCATCGATCGCACGGTCGAGGAAGCAGCCCGCGTCGCCGGCGCACCGCGCCTGGCGGTCTTCCTCCGCATCGTATTCCCGCTCAGCCTGCCGGGACTGGCGGTCGGCGTGTCGCTCGTCTTCTCGCTGAGCGCGGCCGCCTATGTCACGCCTCAGATCCTGGGCGGCAACTTCTCGCCGCTCTTGGGCACGCTGATCGAGCAGCAGATTCTGACCCTCAACGACTGGCCGTTCGGCGCGGCGATCTCGACCCTGCTCATCGCCATGGTCCTGGCGATGAACCTCGTCTTCCTCAGACTGGCAAACCGGCGCTTCGCGCGCTGGACGGCAGGCGCGCGATGAACGAAGAACTCGGCCCCTTCATCAAGATCGTCGTCGCGATCATCCTGGCGCTCGTCATCGCGCCGCTGGTCGTCCCGATCCTGATGTCGATCTCCGACACGCCCTTTATCGTCTTCCCGCCGCAGGGTTTTACGCTGCATTGGTACGGCGAGGTGTTGGCCAATCCCGAAGCGCGGAGCAGTTTCCTGTTCTCGCTCAGGCTCGCCGCCGTGGTCACGCTCATCGCGCTCGTCCTGGGCGTGCCCTGCGCTGCGGGACTGACGCGCTACCGCGTTCCCGGACAGGAGGCGGTGCTGGGGCTGATCCTATCGCCGTTGATCGTGCCGCTGATCGTCATCGGCGTGGCGCTGCTCCAGCTCTTCTCCATGCTGGGGTCACGGGCAACCTTCATGCAGCTCGTCATCGGCCACACGGTGGTCTGCCTGCCTTATGTCATTCGCGCGGTCTCGGCGAGCTTCGTGCTGATCAACCGCAATCTCGAGGACGCGGCCGCGGTGCTCGGCGCGCCGCCGCATGTCGTGGCCACGCGGGTCATCTGGCCGCAGGTGCGGCCCGGCATCCTTGCCGGCGCGGTGTTCTCCTTCATTGTGTCCTTCGACGACTACCCGATCTCGATGTGGCTGGCCGACGGCAACAATTTCCCGATCCCTCTCTATCTCTTCACGGTGATCGAGCGCTCTTTCGACCCGTCGATCGCGGCGATCGCGTCGCTGATGATCTTCTTCGCCCTTCTTCTCGTGCTCGTCATCGAGAAGGTCTTCGGCATCAGCCTGGCGAGGCTCGCCACCTGAAGCCGGCCGCGTCCCGTCCATCCTCCCCGAATATGTCCCCAGGAAAAGGAGCAGTTCAATGACACGAATGAACAGAAGAACCTTCGGCAAGCTCGCGCTCGGCACCGCCGCGCTCGCCGCACCCATGGGCTTCGTACGAAACGGCTGGGCTGCCGGCAAGGAACTCAACATCGGCATCTGGGGCGGCTCGCAGGGCGAGTTCGTCAAGAAAGAGATCATCCCCGCCTTCCAGAGCGACTTCGACTGCACTGTCGTCGCCGAGGAGGGCTTCACCCTTGCCAATGTCGGCAAGATGCGCGCGACGAAGGACAACCCGAAATTCTCGGTGATGTTCATCGATGACGTAGCGATACCGATCTGCAAGCAGGAAGGGCTGATCGCTGAATTGCCCAAGGCCGACATGCCGGCGCTGGAAAAGCTCTATCCGCGCTTCGGCTTCGACGGATGGGGCACGGCGCTTGCCATCTCGGTGGCGAGCCTGTTCCACAACACGAACGTGACCCCGCCGGAAACCTATGCCGAGCTGTGGGATCCGAAATATGCCGGCAAGCTGAAGCTGGTCAGCCCCAAGAACACGCCCTCGGTGTTTTTCCTGATCGTCGCCTCGGCGGTAAAGAGCGGCAAGCCGCTGGCCGAGGCGCAATACGAGATCGACGACGCCTTCGACAAGGTGGCCGAACTGAAGCCCAACATCATGAACCTGTTCGACAACGGGCCGCAGGCCGCGAACGAGGTCGCACAGGGGCAGGCCGACATCGGGCTGCTG
The DNA here is from genome assembly GCF_900177325.1 of Mesorhizobium australicum. NCBI lineage: Bacteria > Pseudomonadati > Pseudomonadota > Alphaproteobacteria > Hyphomicrobiales > Phyllobacteriaceae > Mesorhizobium > Mesorhizobium australicum. The sequence continues at coordinate 4,598,275 of NZ_FXBL01000004.1, forward strand.
GAGCTGTCGAAATACATCTATCCCTACACCGCCAAGGGCGCGCCGGTGACGATGAGTTTCCCCAAGGAAGGCAGCTTCGCCGGCAACAACTGCCAGGTGCTTGTCAAGGGTGGGCCGAACCAGGACCTCGCCGTCGCCTTCATGAACCGGATGCTGGAACCGGCGGTACAGAAGGCGTTCTCCGAATACGCGCTGACCGCCCCGCCGGTCTCCGGCATCGAGTTCTCGGAGGAGACGCTGAAATACATCGCCTATCCCGTCGAGGAGATGGACAGCCGCGGCCTGTTTACGCCGGACTGGGAATTCATCAACGCGAAGCGTTCCGGGTGGACCGAAAAGCTGAACGGCATCTTCGCCGTCTGATCGCTCCGCCGAAAGGCTGCCAGCCTCCGGCCGGCAGCTTCGCATCAAAGAGGGAAAGCGCCATGTCCGCACGATCCGCACCAGAATACCGCCGCGCCGAGGTCCGGCTCACAGGACTGTGCCGCAGCTACGGCGACAATCACGTCGTCCGCGACGTCGATCTGACCGCCTCCGGCGGTGAGATTCTCGCTCTGCTCGGCCCGTCCGGATGCGGCAAGACCACGACGCTGCGGATGATCGCGGGCCTCGTCGAGCCGACATCCGGCGACATCACGATCGACGGCAAGCCCATTACCGGCCTGCCGGTGCACAGGCGCAATCTCGGCATGCTGTTCCAGAACTATGCGCTGTTCCCTCATCTCACGGTCCTGGAGAATGTCGCCTTCGGCTTGCAGATGCGCGGAATTCCAAAGCGGGAGATCGCCGACAAGGCGAAGGAGGCGCTGCACCTCGTGAGGCTCGCCGGCTTCGAGGACCGCATGCCCGCGGCCCTTTCCGGGGGCCAGCAGCAGCGCGTCGCGATGGCGCGCGCTATCGTCTACCGTCCGCGCGTGCTTTTGCTCGACGAGCCCTTCGGTGCGCTCGACAGGAAGCTGCGCGAGGAAATGCAGATAGAGCTGCGCCAGCTCTGCAACGACCTCGGTCTGACCACCATCCTCGTCACCCACGACCAGGAGGAGGCCCTGGTTCTTGCCGACCAGATCGCGGTGATGCGCGACGGGCGTATCGAACAGGCGGCGGCGGCGCGCTCGGTCTATGAGCGGCCGTCCTCGCCTTTCGTGGCCGGCTTCATCGGCACTTCGAATTTTCTCCCGGCGACCGTCGTCAGCCAGAGCGGCGATCGCACGCAGCTCGAAGGCGAAAGCAACCGCACCTTCCAAAGCACCGTCGCACCGTCGATGGCGGCGGGCAGCCGGGCGATCATGGCCATCCGGCCCGAAAGCGTGACGCTCGCACCCGGCAATCCCGCTGACACCGGCACGGCCAACACGGTTTGCGGCGTCGTGCTGAGGACGGTGTTCAAGGGCCAGACCCTGTCCGTGTGGATCGGTTTGCCCTTGGGGATGGAGTTCGCCGCCTCGCTGCCGATCGAAGCGACCGGCGCCGTCAATCCGCAGCCCGGCGAGACGTGGACTGCCTCCTGGTCGCCGGAGCGCACGCTGGTGATGCGCGAACAATGAACTGGGAATCGACGATCGCAGCCAGCCCCGCCATCGGCTTCATCGTGCCCTCGTCCAACCGCATCGTCGAGCGTGCGACACGGAGGATCCTCGAACGCGTGCCCCGCATGGACGCCTGCTTCGCACGGGTTCCCTATGACGGACACCCGGCCGACGGCTACGACACTGCTTCCTTCGAGACCTGCGCCGCGATGCTGGCGGAAGCGCGTGTCGATGTGATCTGCTGGAACGCGACACGGGGTGCGCTGCTCGGTTTCGAGCCGGACAGACGGCTTTGCGATCTCTTGGAACACCGCACCGGAATTCCCGTCACCACGACCGCGCTGGCCACGCTCGACCTGCTGACGTCAAGGAAGTTGACCCGCATCGGGCTCATTGCCCAGGGAAACCCCAAGGAGGGCCAAAGGCTGGTCGGTAATCTCGCCCGAAGAGGTATCCATGTTGCGGCGGCGCACCATCTCGGAATCTCGGATAATTTCGAGGCGTCCCGCGTCTCGAAGGATCAGATCGCCTATCTGACCGAAAAGCTGGCCGCGAACGGTACTCTGGATGCCGTGCTGATCTGGAGCACCAATCTGCCGGGCTTCGCGCTGGCGGCGGAAATGGAAGGCAGGATCGGCATCCCCGTGCTCGATTCCACGACGATCGGTGTCCTGGCTGCGCTTGAGGTCGCCGGCGTCGACGTCGAAAGTGCCGAAACGTTGGACAACACTCGGCCTGCTTGAAAGCCGCGAGAGCTATTTTGCGGAGGATGGAATAACCGCGGATCCAATGGAGACGTCACGCTGACGGTGAGCTCCGCTTAACGCGAGTTGCGTCCACTCGACTTGACGCCGCAGACACTTGCGAGCCGCGACGTGGAGCGGACGAATGAGGCCACAGCAGAATCAAAAGTCTGGCGCCTTCCTTACGCCAAAGGAACGCAATCCCTCCGCGAGGTCTGGATGCGAGACGTGATGTGACCACTTCTCAAGCTCCATCCGTAACCGGTCCTGCCGCGTCCGATCGCCGGACTGCGTTCGACCGAGACTCTTGATTGCGCGGATTGCTTCGGGGCTGTTCCGGCAAATCTCCAGGGCAAGCTCCCGGGCGCGATCCATCAGGCGATCCTTTGGCACCACTTCGTTCACCAGGCCCCAGGCCGCAAGGATCTCTGCATTGATCGTCGATGCGGTGTAGAACAATTGGGCAGCCCTGGACGGCGACAGCCGTTCCCGGAGACGCACCGTCGCGCCGCCGGCTGGCACGATCCCGTAACGGACATGACCGTCGCCGATTAGGGCACCTTCGCAGGCAAGGATCATGTCGCAGCAGAGCAGCAGTTCCAGCCCCCCGGCGATAGCCGTGCCGTTCGCGGCCGCGATCACCGGAACCGGTATGTCCTCGACCCGTTGCAGAATGTCCTGATTATAGCGCAGGATGTCGACAAGCTTCGTGCCGCTTGCGCTGAGCGCCTCCTCGAACTCTTTGAGATCGCCGCCTGCCGAAAAGGCCCGGCCCGCGCCGGTGATGATCACCACCCTCAGCCCCGACAACCGTTCGATCTCGTCAAGCCGCCTCTCGAGTGAACGCATCATCCGGCCCGACATCGCATTGAGACTGTCTGGGCGGTTGAGCGTGAGGGTGGCGATCCCGTCCTCATAAGCAAGGTTTACAGAACTGTCCTCCATGTCATCCCTCCGCCGCCCGGATGGAGTAAGTCTGCGGCAGAGGCTTCAGCGCTGCTTCGAGCGCTGCCAGTCCGGCCGTGTCCGCGCCGGCGACCGCCACATCCACCACCGTCCGCTTCTGCTCGTCGAGACCGACCTTAACTGTCACCGCCGTTGCCGGCCCGCACGCCGCCTCCGCCTCCAGCCTGACCTTCTCCCGGATCGCCAGGTCGCGCAGCGCCGGCTTGAAGATCTTGCCCACGGCCGTCACTGGCAGCGCATCGATCACCAGCACGCTTCGCGGACGCGCCGGAGGCTCGTTGACCGCCGCTTCCAGATAATCCCGCAATGCTTTGGAATCGATCAGCACGCCCGGCGCCGGCACGACGAACAGAGCCGGCACTTCGCCAGCATACTGGTCCGGCATTCCAACCGCGGCGCTGATCTGGACACCCGGAAAGCGGTTGGCGGCATCCTCGATCGCGGCCGGATCGATGTTGTGGCCGCTGCGCACGATCAGGTCTTTCTCGCGCCCCGTCAGCACCAGCCTCTCGTCTGCGGTGAGGTATCCGATATCGCCCGTCGTGAGCCACCCGTCGGCCGCCAGCGTGCCGGTGTTGTGGACGGGATCGACATAGCCGGGAAAGACTTGTCGTCCTTTCACCTGTACCAGCCCGCTTTCCTCCGGCCCGCACAGGATGTCTTCGCGACCGATCCGCACGACACGCGTCTGCGAATAGGGCGCACGGAAGCCGACATTGCCCGGAACCGGCGTCCCCCGCCCCGGATTGAAAGCGATCGCCGCCGACGTCTCCGTCATGCCGTACGTCTCGTAGAGGCGGATGCCGGTCGTCGCCTCGAAGCGCGCGCCGACCGCGGCAGGCAGGACGGCGCCACCGGTCACCGCCATCCGCACGCTCGATACGTCGGAGCCCTCGACCCAGCTGTCGGTGATCGCCGCGATCGAAGTCGGCACTCCGCCGATGACGGTCGCACGGAACGCTTCCACCAGCGACCAGTAGCGCTCCACGGTCTGCGGCATGCGCATCCCATAGGGCGATGGCACCACCACATGCCCGCCCGCGGCGAGCACCGACAGGCCTACCGTCATCGTCCCGCCGACGTGGAAGAACGGAAATCCATTGAACACCGTGTCGTTCTCGTCGTAGCCGAACACCTGTCCGAAGCCGAAGGCAGCGTGAATCTGGTTGCCGTGGGTAAGTTGAACCAGCTTCGGGCGACCAGTCGTGCCGCCGGTGTGGAACAACGCGCAGACCGTGTCGCGATCTTGCGGCGGCGCGAAGTCGAGCCCATCGGCGCGGTGTCTGGCCAGGGCCTGGTCGACCGCGCAGTGGCGCGGCGGGAGCGCTCCGCTTGCCCCGATCACCACCACGTCTGTCAGCGTCGGCACGTCGTCCAGCATGCCCTTCGCCTTGGCCCAGCACGTCTCATCGAGATCGCGCGCCGGGACGATGAGGATGGTCGCCTCCTCCGCATTCAGGAGGTCGACGATCGCCTCGCGGCTGAGCAGATAGTTGATCGAACTCGCGACTCCCGCCACCTGCGCGCCAAGCAGCAGCGCCGGGAGGTCGGGCAATGTCGGGGAGAGGAACGCGGCCACGCCGCGCCCGGGTGCGAGACCGAGCGCACGGAAGAGATTGGCCGCCCGCGTCACCTCGCCGAGCAGTTCCCGGTGCGTGAGCGTGACGCCCACATCGGCCGCGTCTGGCGTATTGAGCACTGTCAGCGCCTTGCGGTGGCCGACATTTTGCGCCGTCGCAAGCAGGAGATCGTAAAGGCTCCGCGCCGTGACCAGCTCGTCGTAGGGCCTCGCCTCGATCGCCTTGATGTCCTCGATCGTCCGCACGTCGAGAACTGGCCGCGTCGTCTTGAGAGGCCGCTGCTGCATCAGTGGACCGCCGCATACATGATCGTCTCCTCGTCCGCCTTGTGCCCGTCGAACTCCTCGACGATCCGGCCCTGCCGGCACACAAGGATGCGGTCCGAAAGCTGCAGAACCTCCGGCAGGTAGGAGGAGATCACCACCACCGCGATGCCGTCGTCGGCGAGCCGGTTGATGAGCTGATGGATCTCGGCGATCGCGCCGACGTCGACGCCGCGCGTCGGCTCGTCGAAGATGATCAGCCGCGGCTTCTGCACCAGCGCCTTCGCTACGACGATCTTCTGCTGGTTGCCGCCCGACAGCTCGATCACCTTGGCGTCGGCATTGATCGCTTTGACGTTGAGCGCCGTGATCCATTCCTGCGCGATCGTGCGCATTTCGGCCATCGAGACCGTCGCGGACTTGGTCCGCCCCCCGGCAATCGCACCGAGATGGATGTTCTCGGCGATCGACATCGTCTCGAAGAAGCCTTCGACCTTGCGATCCTCGGTGACGTAGATGATGCCGTCGCGCACGGCCGGCCGGGGCACGCGGTATCGCACCGGCCGACCGTCGAGCCTGACCTGGCCGCCGTGGAAAAGGTCGCGCTTCAGCACGCCGGCCACCACCTTCGCCGTCTCGGTGCGGCCGGATCCGATCAGCCCGAACACGCCGGTGATTTGCCCCGCGAAGACCGAGAAGGACGTGTTGCGCACCATGCTGCCCATCGACAGGTTCTGGACGCTCAGCACCTTGTCGCCCGCGACGCGGACGCTGCGCCCTGCCTGCGAGCCGTAGAGCTCGTTGCTGAGCGTGCGGCCGACCATCGCGCGCACGATCTTCTCGCGGTCGAAGGCCGAGGCAGCATCGGTGACGACGTGTTCGCCGTCGCGCATCACTGTGATCCGGTCGGCGATCGCCAGCGCCTCCTCCAGCGCGTGGCTGATGAAGATGATCGACACGCCGCGCTGCTTGAGCCGTTCCACCAGCGAGAAGAACTGGTGCTTCTCCTCAGGCGTCAGCGTCGCCGTCGGCTCGTCGAAGATGATCACCTGCGCATTGTGATGCACCGCGCGGGCGATCTCGACCATCTGCTTCTGCCCGGCCCCGAGCGCGGAGACCATGGCCGTTGGATCGACATGGAAGTTGAGCGATTGCAGGAACTGCTGGCCGGCGATGTAGATGCCGCGCAGGCGATGGAACTGTTTCGCATCCGTCAGATAGATATTCTGGGCCACCGTCAGCGACGGCACGAGGCTCGTCTCCTGGTAGACCATCGCGATGCCCCGGCCGAGCGCCTCCGAAGGCGAATTCAGTTCCGCCTTCGCTCCGTCGATCCATATCTCTCCGGCGGTCGGCTCCACCACGCCCGCGATCATCTTCGTCAGCGTCGACTTGCCGGCCCCGTTTTCGCCCAGCAGCGCATGAACCTCGCCGCGATGCAGCGTGAACGACACGTCCTTGACCGCCGGCACGCCGCGATATTCCTTGGTCGCGTTCCGGACCTCGACGATCGGTGTCATGCCGCGCCTCCCGCAGCGCCGGGTTGGGCAGGGGGCGAGAAGCGCACCACGACGCCGTCGCCCTGCGCCGCCGCGAACACCATGCCCTCATGCTCGACGATGCTCGTGACACCGTGGGTGTTTCCATCCGCACGGCTCTGCAGGCTCAGGCGCGGGCGGAACGCCGAATCGAGCCCGACGCACATGCCAAAGGACATGGTCGGCGCCCAGGGCTTCAACAGGCCGAGGTGCTTCACGCCCCCGCCCTGCAGGGGCTCGTAGTAGCTGCGCCCCGATTTGAGTTTCGGCGCCACCCAGTATTCCAGCGGTACTTCAGCCATCATGCGCTTGCGATAGGCCGGTTCGCGCAGCACGAATTCGACGAGCTGGCTGCGCGGCGCGAACATCGCCAGCCACCAGCCGCCGACCGCGGGCGACAGCCGGCCGGGATATCCTGGAAGATCGATCTGGATCGGTTCAGGGTGCCCGCCGCCCTCCGTGCTGATGCGCATCAGACGATGTTTCCAGGCCTCCGAAACGATGAGCGACCGGCCGTCGAGAGCCAGCCCCGCCGGCCATGCGAGCCCGCCCGCGATCCGCCTGCTTTCGCTGGTCGCAAGGTCGATCCGCCACACGCTGCCCGACGCGTTTCGCTCGAGCAGGTCCTTCTGCCAGTCACGGACGGTGTTGGTCGCGGACCCGTTGGCGACGAACAGCGCGCCGTCGCCGAATGCCATCGCGGTGATGCAGCGGACCGCCGCATCCGGGCGATAGCGCCGCCCGTCGAACGCACCGCCCTCGGTCGCGATCTCGCCATCCTCCTTCGCCAACGCCAGTGCGTCCGGTCCCACCGCGGCTATGCAGGCGATGGCACCGCCATGCTTCCCGTGAGGTGACCAGCGCCCCTCCGGCCCCAGCGCCTGCACGGTGTTGCCGGCCGAGGCGACCAGGGTGCCGTTCACCACCGCCAGGCAGTCCACATCCGCCAGCGGCGAACGCCAGTCCGCCTCGTCCAGCGCACGGTTGGGCCGCATCGCGCCATCCAGCGGTGGGACGGTGACGGCAGCGTCGCCGCGCCCGAACAGGTTGTCGATTGCGCGAGAAAGCGAGCCGATCATGTCCGCCTCCAATATGAGTCGATGCCGCTCCAGGTCGGGTCCATCCCGTCGAGCTTCAGCCGGCCGACGCGATTGTTCAGGATACCGCCTATGTAGAGGTGCCCCTTGTGCTCGCGCATCGAGGTGATCATCGGGTGGTTCTCGCCGCCGAAGTCCCAAAGTGTCTCGATGATGCGGCCCGTCTCGTCGAAACGGACCACGCAGCCCGTGTTGATGTTCGGATAGAGCCATTCGTCCGGCGCGATGCGCCGCGCCATCCGCCGCCGGAAGCCCGGCATCTTCAGCGCGAGGTCGAGCGAGGGCGTGCGGACACCCACCAGCGCCAGCCAGTAGGTGCCGTCGGAAGCCCGGTTGATGTTGTCCGGATAGCCGGGCAGATCGCCGATGACCACCTCGACCGTGCCCTTCTTCGGCCCGTCGAACCAGTAGCGGCTGACCCGGCAGGCCCAGGTCTCGGCGAACAGGAACGACTGCCCGTCATGCATCATGCAGATGCCGTTCGGGAACAGGAGGTTCTTGATGACGGTGCGCGTCGTCCCCGTGTTCGGGTCGTAGCAGATGATGCGGCCGTTGCCGCGCGATTCGAGGCAGTCCACCGGCCATTCGTGCATCTCGTAGCGGACCGTCGCCTCGCTGAAGAACACACGGCCGTCCGGCGCGATGTCGAGGTCGTCGGCGAGCCGCAGCCGGGAATCGTCGATCACCGAGAGCCAGGAGCGATTGGTCTCGTCCGTCAGCTTCCTGATCGAGCGGTCACGGCCGATGGAATAGAGGCCCATGCCTCCGATGCAGACGAGCAGCGCCCCGTCCTTCGCGAAGGCCATGCCCAACGGGCGGCCGCCCACATGCACGAACACTTCCTGCCGCGTGTAGTCGGGCGCGAAGAACCGCACGATGTCGCCCGTCCGGTTGCCGACATAAATGTGGTCGTCCTCGTCGAGGATGACGTCCTCCGGCCCGTCGATCTGGCCGAGCCCGATCGCCTCCACCGGCCGCAGCCTGTCGTTCAGCGCATAGGGGGAGGAGCCGGAGGTCGCCGGCGCCTCTGGCAATTCCGAATAGGTTGGCGAGACATAGACCTTGGACAGGAACTTGTGCCGGTTCTTCAGCCAGCGCACGTCGATCGCCACCGCCGCGAGCAGCACCATGCCGAGCAGCAGCGAGCTTCCCCCGCGGGTCACGCCGATCCGCACCAGCCCGTTGACCATGATCATGACGATGATGGCGCCGATGATCGCCTTCGCCGCCGATCCCCTGCCGCCACCGAGGCTGTTGCCGCCGAGCACCGCGGCGGTCAGCGCGGCGATTTCGAGCCCCACCCCCGTATCCGCGCCTGCGCCGCCAAGCCGCGATGCGAAGAGCACGCCCGAGAGTGCAGCCAAGGTGCCCGACACGACATAGGTCAGGCAGATCACGCGCCGCACGGGGATGCCGACATTGTGGGCGGAGCGTCGCGATCCGCCGACGGCCAGAACATGCCAGCCGACCCGGCTGCGGCTCAGCACCAGGTGCGCCACGAGCGCGAGTACCAGTGCCGTCGCGACGCTGAACGGCACGCCGAGCACGTCACCTTCGCCGAAATAGTACCAGAGATCGGAATCGACGAAGCCGGCCGCGATTGCCACCGAATATTTGAGCAGCATCATGTCGACGATGGCGCGCACGATGATCAACGTCACCAGCGTCGTGAGAAATGCGCGCAGCCGCAGGTAACCCACCAGCACGCCGTTGACGAGACCGACGAGTGCGCCGCAGGCGAGTGTCGCCCCGATCACCGCCGGCACCGGCCAACCCGCCACCGTGATCAGCGTCAGCGCCACGATGTTGCCGAGCGCGAAGGTCGAGCCGACGCTGAGGTCGATGCCGCCCGCCACCATGACGATCATCAGCGCGAGCGCGATCAGGGTGAACTCGCCCCATTGCCGCATCAGGCTCGATATGCCGGCCGCCGAGAAAAAGTCGGGGATGAGCCAGCCGAACACGGCCGCCACCACGATCAGGATCAGGACCGGGATCGCGTTGTCGACCCAGCGTTTCGTGAGGATCTCGCCAAGGAGATGATCGGGCACGAGGCGATAGCGCCAGCGTACGATCTGGTCGGATACGGCCATGTTTGTTTGCCTGGTTCAGGAGGGAAGCGGGCGGCCATCGCCGCCCGCGCTATGCGTCAGCCCTTGGTGGGCATGTCCCAGCACGACGCCGCCGTCATGTTGTCCTTGCGCAGGAAGTTGAGCGGCGTGAAGAGCGTCGTCTTGGTGGTGCCGGCGGGCTGCTTCAGCTGCAGCAGCTGCTTGATCATGGTCGCCATGTCGCGCGCCTGGCCGGGCACGAAATACACCACCGATTCGGAATAGGTGCCGTTGGCGAGGCCGTCGCAGACCATCCGGTTTCCGCCACCCTGCGTCAGCAGGTAGACATTCTTGCCGGACTCCTTGATCGCCGCCGCCGTGCCGACGTCCATCACGTCCCAGAATCCGGTGATGGCGCACAGATCCGGATGCTGCTGGATCACGGTCGCTGCGATGTTCTTGGCCTTGGTCGCGTCCCAGTCCGCCGCCTGGTTGGAAACGAGCTGGATCTCGGGATGCTTCGACAGGACGTTGTTGATGCCCTGCATCTGGTAGATCGAGGCCGCCGCCGTCAGCACGCCCTGAGTGATCGCAACCTTGCCAGAACCGCCCTTGGCCGGCGAGCAGACCTCGACCAGCCGTTCGCCGATCTGCTGACCCATGCCGACATAGTCCGCGCCGACGAACACGTCGGTCGAGTAGCTCGAACGCATGTTCACCTGCACCACGTAGATGCCGGCCTCTTCGGCCTTCTTCAGAAGGCGCGCGTAGGACTGAACATCGGGATTATGCACCACGATGACGTCCGGTTTCTCGGCGATCAGGGTTGTGATCGCCTGCGCGCCGGCATCCGTCGACCAGTTCGGATCGCGGATGTCGAAGGTCACGCCCAGCGGTTCCAGCGCCTCCTTCAGGCCGGCTGCCCAGCCTTCCGTCAGGTCGAAGCCCATCGCCACGGGAACGTAGGCGACCTTCTTGCCGACGAAGGACTCGTAGTACGGCGCGCGGGTCGGGTCGTCGATACCCTCCTGTGCATGAATGGTCCCGCCGCACAGCGCGAGCACCGCGGCGAGTGCTGCTGTCTTGATCAGTCGCATGGTCTTCCTCCCATTGTTGACTTGGCTCTAGATGTCGCCCTGCTGAGCGGTCTGCTCGTCGCGGGGGTTCAGGATCGTGTCGATGACGATGGCCGTGAGCAGGATCGCGCCCTTGATCACGTTCTGGACGGTGTATTGGATGTCCATGATCGTCATGCCGTTGAGCAGCACGCCGATCAGCAGCGTGCCGACGATGACGTTGCGGATGCCGCCCTTGCCGCCGGACAGGCCGATGCCGCCGAGCACCACGACCAGGATCACGTCGTAGACATAGGTCGAGATTGCCACGCGCGTATTCATCGAGGCCACGGAGGCCGCCGTGATGATGCCGGCGAGATAGCCGATCAGCGAGGACAGCACGTATTGCATCACGACTGTCGGCCGGGTGGGCACGCCCGTGATGCGCGCGGCCAGCATGTTGTCGCCGACCGCGCGAAGATAGCGGCCGGACTTGGAAAACCTCAGAAAGGCGTGGCCCGCCAGGCATACGCCCGCGAAGAGGTAGATGGGCACCGGAACGCCAAGCACGGTCCCCTGACCGAGCCACAGCAGAGGCCCGCCGGCCGGGGGCATGTAGACGACGTCGAGATCGAACAGGAAATAGCGGCCGAACCCGTAGACCAGCGTGCCCATGGCGAGCGTCGCGAAGATCGCGGGGATCTCGACATAGGCGACGAACCAGCCATTCAACGCGCCGATCAAGAGGCTGAAGGCGAGCCCGATCGCGATCGCCTGGGGCAGCGGCATCCCGCCCGCGATCATGCTCAGTGTCCAGGCGACCGAGATCGCCATCAGTGCGACGAGAGACAGGTCGATGCCGCGGCCAATGACCACGAGGCCCATCGCCACGCCGAGAATGCCGAGGATCGAAACGCTGCGCACCAGGTTGAGCACGTTGTTCGCGGTCAGGAAGCCGGGCAAGGCCACGGCGAATCCGACGCAGAGAAGCAGCGCCAGGCCGAAGACGATCTGCTCCTGGCTCAGCCGGCCGAACACCTGCATATCCGCTCCTCCCAAAGACGGCGCCGACGATCGGATCCGTCGGACGGGGCAAAGCTAGCGACGCTCCGAAACGGCTTCTTTCACCTCCGCGCAAAGCTTTTCTCTGAGAGCGCAGACACTGCCAGACCGCTGGACGCCGTCTCTCGCGAGGGATAAGCTTCCTTGATTGGCTGGGACTGTCGCGGCTCGGGAGGAGCTGTCATCGCCCAGTGGGCTTCGTTCACGGGTGGAGGGGCCCTTGGACCTGATGTTCGACACGCAGAGCCTGCCGCAGGCGCAGCGCTATACCGCGTGGCGTGATGCTATCTGCGACGTTTACGTCAATGTCGACGTGGCCGCGACCAGGCCGGAGGACTACCGTGGCTTCATACGCGAGGCCCGGTTCGGAGAGGTCGTCATGACCGACATTCTTCTCTCCGAGCAGCGCATTCGCCGAAATCGCCAGCACATCGCCCGCCTCGACAAGGACTGCTACTATCTCCAGCTGGTCCACAGCGGCAACTTCAGCGTCATCCAGCGGGGTTCGACGCTGCGGTCGAATGCCGCCCGAGGTGCCATCTTCTGCGCCAGCGAACTCTACGAATTGCAGTGCCACGGCGAAGCCCGCTCCTTCTATCTCGAGCTTCCTCGCGACGACTTCGCCAGCCGTTTTGATAAGGACAAGGTACCCGTCTCGGCCCTTATCAACACCACCCAGGGCCTCGGCCGTATTGCGACCGAATTCTGCGCCTCGCTCGCGACGGAAGGCTCGAAACTCGGAGAGGGGATCCGCGCCGGCCTTGGCGACCGGCTGATGGACATGCTCGCGCTGACGCTGCAGTCGGGCCCGGACGACTCGCCCTTAGCCGACGGCTCCGTCAGGAGGGCACGGCTCCTCTCGGTCCAGAATTGGATCGAAGCCCATATAGGCGAGCACGACCTGACACTTGAGCGCATCGCCGTCGCCAACGGTGTTTCGCTGCGCCATCTCCATATGCTCTTCGAAGGAAGCGAGATGACCGCATCGGAATGGATCTGGAGCCGCCGTCTGCAACTTGCCTATGACCGCCTGGCGCGAGGCGACCGCCGAACCATCACCGCCGTCGCCTACGATCTCGGGTTCAACAGTTCCGCGCACTTCTCGACCTTGTTCAGGCGCAAATACGGTATCTCGCCGCGCGACCTCCTGCACAGGTAGCGAACGCCCAGGCCGAAACGGCCTTCAACGTCCGCCGAAGCGAGGCCGGCGCTTCTCGACCAGGGCGGTGATACCGTCCCAGGCGTCTTCGGTGGTGATGAGGCGGCCGATTGCCGCGGCCTCGGCAGCGAGTTGCTCCGTGAGGCTGTTGTGCATGCTGCCGTCGATCAGCCGCCGCGTCTCGCCATAACCGAGGGTCGGACCTGTTGCGAGTCGCTTGGCCACAGCCTCCGCGGTCGAAGCCAGTTCGGCGGCCGGAACCACGCGGTTGACCAGCCCGTTGGCGCGGGCCGTTTCGGCATCCCAGACCTCGCCGAGCAGGAAGAACTCCTTGGCGAGTCTTGCTCCGACACGACGCGTCAGGAAGAACGAGGCTCCACTGTCGGGGCAAAGGCCAATGGTCGAGAATGCCGAGGCAAAGGTCGCGTCCGGCGCCGCGTAGACGAGGTCGCAGCCGGACACCAGCCCGACCGTGCCGCCCGCCGTCGTCGCGTGGACGCTGGCGACGACCGGCGCGTCGCCCCTGGCAAAGAGCTCGATGCCGTAACAGAGATCCTTCAGCATCCTCGTGACGGACGGAGGCAGGGCATTGCGATCCCGCGCGAGAAGCTTCAGGTCGCCGCCGACGCTGAAATACCTGCCCTCCGCGTCGAGAAGCACGGCCCTGACATCCGGATTCCGGTAGCAACACTCGGCGGCATGCCTGAACTCGGCGGCGAATGCCTCATCGATCGGATTGCCGCGTTCCGGCTGGCACATGGTGAGCCGTGCAAGCCCGTCGTCGATCACAAGCCTTATCGCACGCGTTCCCATGACCCCCTCCACATTTACCACGGCGTCTCAGCGGACGGCCGATTTCGTCAGCTCGGATGCAGGACGGCTCCGCCGCACACCGAAATGACCTGTCCCGTCACGTAGCCGGAAAGATCGGTGGCCAGGAATTCCAGCACGTTGGCGAGGTCTTCCGTGCTGCCAAAGCGCTTCAGCGCGATGGCTTCGAGTTGCCGGGGCGTGCCCACGCCCATGGACGGGTCGAGCCGCTTCAGGCGCTCGGTCTCGACGATGCCCGGCGCAATCGCGTTGGCGCGGATTCCATAGGAGCCGAGTTCGGCGGCAAGCGTGCGCGTGAGGTAGGCGACACCCGCCTTCGCCGCGCCATAGACGGCGAGATTGCCGCCCTCCAGCAGCGAAATGCCGGTCTGGGACGAGATGTTGACGATGACGCCGCTGCGCTGAGCCTTCATCGTCGGCGCCACTGCCGCACAGCACAATTGCGCGGATTTCAGGTTCACATCGATGAGATAGTCGAATGCCTCCGGCGTCGTCTCCGTCGCCAGCGTGCCGCTGCCGCGCGCGACCGCGACGCCGGCATTGTTGACGAGGATGTCGATCCGACCAAAGGCGGCGAGCGTCTCCGCGACAAGGCGCTTCACGGCTTCCGGCTCGCGCAGGTCGCCCTCCACACCGATCGAGCGCACGCCCAAGGCCTCTGCCTCGGCCATCACGCTCTCGGCGGTCAGTTCCTCGCCGATACGGGCAGCGCCCTTGAGGTTGACGTCGGCGATGACGATGTCGGCGCCGAGTTTCGCAAGCCTCAGCGCATAGGCGCGGCCGAGGCCGCGCGCCGCGCCGGTGACGATGGCAACCTTGCCCGAAAGCGCGGCCATCAGTTCGGCGCCAGAACCGCGCCGCCATCGGCGCAGATGACCTGCCCCGTCACATACTGCGAGAGGTCGGTGGCGAGGAATTCCAGCACGCCGGCGCAGTCCTCGACGGTGCCCAACCGGCGCAGGGGCAGGCTGTCCGCCTGCGAATTGGTGCCGATGCCGCGCGCGGCAGCCTGGGCCGCGACACGGGCCGTCATGATGATGCCAGGCGCGATGGCGTTGACCCTGATTCCGTGCGGGCCGAGTTCGGACGCGAGGTTGCGGGTGAGCATGGCGACGGCCGCCTTGGCCGCGCCGTATACCGCCAGAAGCCCGCCCGGCAGGATGGAGACGCCGGTCTGGGACGTGACGTTGACGATCACGCCCGACCGCTGCTCCTGCATGATCGGCGCGGCCGCCTGGCAGCACAGCAGCGTCGAGCGCAAGTTGGCGTCCATGAGAAGATCATAGTCCGCCTGGCTCGTCTGCGTCGCCAGAGGGCCGCTGTCGCGTGCGATCGCGCCGCCGGCATTGTTGACGAGGATGTCGACGCGCCCGAAAGCCCGCATCGTTTCGGCGAAGATCCGCTCGACGTCCTGCGGCTTCGACAGATCCGCCTGGACACCGATCGAACGGCGACCCATCGCCTCGATCTCGGCAGGGACGCTGTCGGCGGACAGCGTTTCGTTCCAGTCGCGCGCGCCGTCCAGGTTGAGGTCGGCGACGACCACATCGGCGCCCAGCCCCGCCAGCCGAAGCGCATAGGCGCGACCGAGGCCGCGCGCTCCCCCCGTCACGATTGCGACCTTGCCTTTCAGCGGCTCGTGCATGGGAAAATCCTCACCGATGGAAGACGACGGCCTCGCCCAACGGCGCGCGGCCGACACGGGTTGTGTTGGCGGGGGCGGAGGCGTCCTCGTAGCCGAAGGAGATGCCGTAGAGTATCCGGTGCGTCTCATCGAGGCCGAGATGGTCGCGGATGATCGACGGGTAGAGGCCGAGCGCGCCCTGCGCGCAGCTCGATATGCCCCGCGATGTGAGCGCCAGCATCAACGTCTGCGCATATATGCCGAGATCGACGGCCTCGCGCTCCTCGAATTCGCCAAACATGAAGACGAAGACGGCGTGCGGCGCGTCGAAGAACTGGAGATTGCGGCGATAGGCCCAGTCACGGCCCGGACGATCGTGGCGCTCGATGCCCATCGCGCCGTAGAGCTGCACGGCGGCGTCGATCTGGCGCTCGCGGTAGACGCCGAGAAACTTGCGATCGGCGGTAAAGTCGGGGTCCGGCGCCAAGCCGGAACTCGCGGCCTCGACCATCCTGCGGCCAAGCGCCTTCAGGCTCTCGCCGGATACGACGTGCGAGATCCAGGGCTGAACGTTGCAGTTCGACGGCGACCGCTGTGCGAGTTCGAACACCTCGCGGATCGTCTCCTCGGGAACCTCGCGCGGCAGAAACGCCCGTACCGAACGGCGTCCGGCTATGGCTTCGTCCAGCGTCATGACTGCTCCGTCCGCCATCAAAGTCCACTTCTCTCTGCGATCTGCATGCCGCGCCGGGCATAGGCCCGCGCAAGGAAACGCCCGACGCGCGCCGAATCCGGCAGAGTGCTGTTGCCCAGCTCGCCGCGAACCGCGACGCCGGCGCTGCCGACCGCACCGCGAAACATCGCAAAGACGCGATGGAAGTCCGTCAGCCGTTCGGTGCTGCCCGCATGGCCGTAGTAGGTCTGGAGGTAAGCTTCCTCGGCCGGGATGCCGAGCGCGCTGAGATCCTCGCCGGCAATGCCGCCATTCTCGTCTGGCGCCATGTGCCAGGCCTGCGTGTTGAACGCCACGTCGACGAGCGGGTGGCCGAGCGTCGACAGTTCCCAGTCGAGCACGCCGATCACGCGCTGCTCGGTCGGATGAAACATCATGTTGCCGATGCGGAAATCGCCATGGCATAGCGATAGCAACTGGCTGCCGGGGATGCGCTTTTCCAGCCAGGCGATCATGCGGTCGAGGTCTGGGTTGTCGCCGTCGTCCTTGCGGTACTGCAGCCAGAGCTGCGACCAGCGGCTGATCTGGCGCTCGAAATAGTTGCCGGGCCGGCCGTAGTCGGCCAGCCCGAGGGCCTGGAAGTCCAGACGATGGATCTTCGCCATCGTCTCGCACATCGAGGCATAGGCTTGCGCGCGCTCCTGCGGCGTCAGTCCGGGCATGGCATAGGCAATGTGGACACGGCCCTCCAGCCATTCCATCAGATAGAAGGGCGTGCCAAGGAGGTCCGGATCGGTGTGGTAGTGATAGGCTTCGGGCACCGGAACGTCCGACGCCGCCAAGGCCTTCAGGATGCGAAACTCGCGATCGATCGCATGCGCCGACTTGGCCAGTTGCATCCGCGGCTGCTTGCGCAGCACCGCCCGCCATCCGTCGGCCGCGACGAAATAGGTCGGGTTCGACATGCCGCCCTCGGTTGCGCGGATCGACAGCGAGGCGATCTTGCGCCCAAGATAGTCCGTCAGGAAACGCCGCAACACCTCGGTGTCGAAGTCGAGCGTTTGAGGCGCCGCAGCAAGCGAAGTGTTCACTGCTCGCGTCCGCTGAACTTGAAAAGCGTGTGCGCGATGCGGCGCTTCTGCACCTCCTCGGAGCCCTCGGTGATCCTGTAGCGGCGATGGTGGCGATAGATGTGCTCGAACGGCATGTGGCGCGAATAGCCGAGCCCGCCATGAACCTGCATCGCAAAGTCGGCGGCGCGGCACACCAGATCGTTGGCCTTGTAGTTGCAGATCGAGACCTCGTTGGAGAACTGGGCCGGATCCTGCCGGTCCATCTTCCAGGCCGTGCGGAAGATGTAGTTGCGGATCATCTCACAGTCGGCATGCAACTCCGCCAAGGGGAACTGGATCGCCTGGCGCGTGGCCAGCGGCTCGCCGAAGATGACGCGCTCCCTGGCGTATTTGACAGCTTGCTCGATACAGAACCTCGCGGCGCCGGCGCTCGCCGCGGACTGGCGGATGCGGTTCTCGTGGATGAACATCATCGCGATCTTCAGACCCTCGCCCTCCTTGTGGAGGATGGCCGAATTCGGCACGCGCACATCCTTCAACTCCACCTCCGAATGGTCGGTGGGCATATTGAAGGTCCAGTGGTTCATCACGATCGTATGGCCGGGCGTGCTGGTCGGCACGATGAAGGCGGTGATGCCCTTCGCCTCGCCGTCCTTGCCGCTGGTGCGGGCGAAGACGAGATTGGCCTCGGCGCGGCCGACCTGCGAATTCCAGCGTTTGCGCCCGTTGATGATCCAGTGGTCGCCATCGCGCACGGCGCGTGTCTCCAGCCAGGTCGCGTCGGAGCCGTGGTTGGGCTCGGTCAGCGCAAAGCTCAGATGGCGTTTGCCGGTGATGATACCGTCGATATAGACCTTCTGCTCCTCGGTGCCGTAGCGGGCGATCGCCGGCACGATGGGGAAGTTGCCGACGATCGAGGACTCGTCCTGCAGGTCGTTGTGCAGACCGAGCCCCTTGGCGGCCAGATGTTCGCGGATGGCCGCATTCATGAGGTTACCGGCCCCTTGCCCGCCGCAGCTCTCGGGCAGACAGTAACGAAGATGTCCGGCCTGGTCGGCGAGTTCCTCCATCTGGGAGATTAGGGCGCGCCATTCGTCGGAAGGCCGGCCATCCTCTTCCCAATTGGTGCGCGCATATTCACGGCGATGGTCGAAGAACTTGATGTTCTCCTTCTCCAGCGGCTTGATCTCGGCCTCAATGAAGGCGTCGAGCTCGGCGAGCTTGTCGACGATGGTTTGAGGGAGGTCGAAATCCATGGTGATGCCTTTGAATGCGAGACGAACGGGAGGTGGCCAAGTCAGTCGATGGCGTGCTTGGTCGCCTTGTCCTTGAGCACGAACTTCTGGATCTTGCCGGTCGCGGTGCGCGGCATCGCCTCAATCACCTCGACGGCCTCCGGCCAGTACTGCTTGGCGGCGCCGCTCTGGCCCATCCACTCGCGTAGTTCGTCCATCGAGAAGGACTGGCCCTGCTTCACGACCACGAAGGCGCAGCCGCGCTCGCCCATGCGCTTGTCGGGATAGCCCACGATCGCCGCATCGGTGATGCTCGGGTGACGGTAGAGGATCGATTCGATCTCCGCGACCGGCACGTTCTCGCCACCGCGGATGATGATGTCCTTGGTGCGGCCGTCGATGCGGATGTAGCCATCGGCATCTACGTAGGCGAGGTCGCCGGTGTCGAACCAGCCTTCGGAACCGCGGCCGTCGAGACCCGGCTTCCGGTAGTAGCCGATGAACTGCTGGGCGCCGCGGAAATACAACCGGCCGGTCTTGCCGGTCGGCATGGGCTGCAGATTCTCGTCGGCGATCAGCACCTCGACGCCGTCGACGGGGCGGCCGTCGCTGGATACTGACTTGTCGGCCGCGCGCTCCGGCTCGGTCAGCGAGCCGCCGAGGCTTTCGGTCATGCCCCAGCAAGACGAGACGTTGAGCCCCATCAGCTTGCGCGCATTCTCGATAATGACCGGCGGGATCGGCGCGCCGGCACAGAGGAAGGTTCTCAACGGTGGCTTCGGCGCGCCTTCGCCGACGAGGCGGACGATATCGGCCAGGAACGGCGTTGCGGCGGCCATATGGGTCGCGCCCTCGCGTGCCATGATCTCGACGCCGGCCTTGGGCTCCCATACGTCCGGGAAGACGACCGTGTTGCCATGGTAGAGCGCCTGGACCATCACGGCTGCATAGCCCGTCATATGACCGAACGGGGTCGAGCCGAAGTGAATCACGTCGGAGGTGTGGCCAAGGCGCGAGCCCAGCGCCTTGGCACAGGCCACGAGCGTGTTGAAAGAGTGCATGACGCCCTTCGGCTCGCCCGTGGTGCCGGACGTATACATCAGCACCGCCATCTCGTCGGGCGCGGGAGGCGTGCCCTCGGCGGAGGAAACCGGCGCGGCGGCAGACTTCATGATGAGCTTGTCGAAGGAGCGCTCGCCTTCGCCGTCGACCACGATGATGTGCTCGAGCTTGGGCAGTTCCGGCTTCAGTCCGTCGAGCATCTTCTCGAAATCATGACCGCGGAACACCTTGGGAATGATGATCGCCTTGGTGTCGGCAAAGCCGAGCATGAAGCGAAGCTCGCGCTCGCGGAAAATGTGCATGAGGGGATTGGCGACGGCCCCGACGCGCGCCAGCGCATAGGCCGAGACGACGAACTCCCACCAGTTGGGGACCATCAGGCCGACGACGTCGCCCTTGCTGATGCCGAGCGCGCGGAACGAGCCCGCCGCCTTGGCCACGGCATCGCTGAGTTCCCTGTAGGTCATCACCTTGTTCGGGGCATCGAAGCCCTTGTCCATCCGATAGGCGACGACGGCCTTCTTGTCGGGATAGGAGGCGACCGCCGCATCGAGAAGATTGTCGAGCGTCTTGTCCTGCCACCAGCCCTGCGCACGCATCGCCTTCGCGTGAGCCGCATAGTCGAACTGTCCAGCCATGCCTGCCTCCTCCCTGAAGCCAGCCGAGGTCCGTTTCCTCTCCGGACCATCAAGCATATTGTAATCTAGATTACGATACAAAACCACATCAAACTTGTCCTCGTCAAGCGCGCTCGACGCAACGCACTACGCCTGTGCGCCTTGGCCTTCCGAAATCCGGACGTTGAGCTTGCCGATCTTGCCCGCGCCGCCGCCGGCAAGCGCCTGCGGCAATCGATCGAATCCGTCGAGTTCCGTCGAAGGTGCTATCAGCCGACGATCGCGGAGAAGCTCCGCAAACCGCGCCTCCGCCTCGAGCCGGTGGCAGTAGTGATCGAACACCAGAAGGAAACGGGGCTTGAGAGCCTCTGCGTGGCAATGTGCTCGCAGTTCCTCCGACATGAAGGAATCGTGCCGTTCGGCGGGAACGCCCGGGCGCGCGTCGGCATAGGCGGACAGGTTGCCGAAATGATACCAGCGGGCGCCTCGGCGCATCAGCGGCAAGGTGGCGCGGCTGACATCCCCGCCGACCGCATCGGAATAGACCTGAACGCCGGACGGGCAAGCTGTCCGAAGCGCCTGGGCCATATCAGGCGCGAGATAGTCGACCGCGGCGTCAAGACCCAGCTCGTCGGTGAGCCAGGCGCATTTCTCCGGCCCGCCGCCGATGCCGACCACCCGACACCCCTTCAGCTTCAGCAGTTGAGCGATGATCGATCCGCAGGCGCCCGTTGCGCCCGCCACCACGGCCGTCTCGCCTGCCTGCGCGCGCAGCACTTCCTCCACCCCGAACCATGCGGTCATCCCGGTGATGCCGAGAACCCCGAGCAGATCCTGCTCCGTGTGCCCTTCGCTGCAGCGATGCCAATATTCGTGCCGGTCGTAGGAATTGATGACGGCATAGTCCTGCCAGCCGAAATCGCCGTGCCAGAGATCGCCCACGCGGAACCTCGGATCCGTGCTATCGACGACCTCGCCGATCCCGAAACCGGCCATGACGTCGCCCGGCGCGAGCTGCGGGCGATAGGCCTGCAGAGCGAAGTAGAGGCGGTTCGCCGGATCGATCGACACCAGCCGCACGCGGACCAGTGCCTGCCCCTGGCGCAACTGCGGCACCGGCGCATCGCGCCGTTCGAAGTTCGAGACGGAAAGCGGTCCCTCGAGCGGACGCGCATAGATCCAGCGGCGGTTCAGGGTCGCCATGACGGCATACCTTTCTGCTCACAGAACTGAATGAGATTGCCGTCCTGGTCGTAGAACAGGAACGACTTGCCGGTGACGGCCCACGGCCAGACATAATCCGTCTGGGTCTGGTAGCCGGCGGCGCGGATCCTTTCGAACCAGCCGTCGATATCCTCTACCTGGAAGCCCAGCTCGTGGATGCCGGTATGGCCATACCGGAGATTTTCAGGCGGCGTCCGTTCGATCTTCGGCACGAGCGGGCACTGGAGCTCGATCATCGCCCCGTCCGCCGAGGTGAGCAGTGCCATTTCGGAGCGCGCGCCCTCGACGCCGAAGATATCGTCCAGTGTCTCGGCCGGCATCCGCGTGCCCGGCTGGTCCTTGCGGCCGTCCGGAATGAAGGCACGGTGGGTCAAGGTGAAGCCGAGCACGTCGACCCACAGCCGCAGCGCCTCGTCGATGTCCGCGACAAAGACGCCCATGTGATGGAAGCGCATCATCAGTAGACGAACTTTCCGGCGGGATGGGTCGCCGAGATGCCGCCGTCGACCGGGATGAGCTGGCCATCGACATACGCCGCATCGTCCGAGGCGAGGAACGCGACCACGCCCGCCATGTCGTCCACATGACCTGGCCGCTGCATCGGCGTCAGCATGCCGAGGCGGTCCTCCTTTCCCGACTTGCGCGCCCAGTCGAACATCGGCTGGGTCAGGCCCGTCTCGGTGAGCCCAGGCAGGATGGCGTTGACGCGCACCTTCCTGCCGGCGAAGGCGCAGGCGGCGGTCATGGTCAGGTGGTTCACGCCGGCCTTCGCCGCGCCATAGGCCTCGGTGCCGCCTCGTGCGCGCAGCGAACCCGTCGATGAATTGAGGATGATCGAGCCGCCGCCATGCCCGGCCATGTATCCGCCCGCGAGCTTGCACGCGACAAAGGCAGTGACGACATTGTCCCGGAACATGCCTTCCCACTGCTCGGCCGTCTGCTCCAGGAACGGTCTCACGGAATCGGTGTTGCCCGCATTGGCAAAGAAGATCTCAAGCCCGCCAAGTTCAGCCACGCATCGCTCGATCGCAGCGGCGATTCCGGCTTCATCGCCAGCGTCGGCGATATGATGCAGGCACGTCCCGCCATTTTCTGCCACCAACGCCGCCGTCTCCTTCAGCGGCTCCTCGCGGCGGCCGACGACCATGACACTGGCGCCCTCCTGCGCAAGCCGCAGCGCGCTGGCGCGGCCGATGCCGCTGCCGCCACCGGTGATGATCGCGCGACGTCCCTCCAGACGACCCATGGCGCTCCTCCCTTCGCGTTTCAGGTGTCAGTCATTGTAAAGTACGCAAGATGAAAGTAAACTAGCTATCATATTTTCAGGAGGAGAAACGCAGTGACCGGACAACTCGACCATATTGGCATCTTCGTCGAGAGCCTGGAGAAGGCCATACCGTTTTACCAGACCGTTATCGGGCAAGGAGCACCGGTCATCAAGGAGGTGCCAGAGCTCGGGCTGCGCCTCGCCTTCTTCCACAGGCAGGGCGGCCTGCCCGTCGAGCTGGTGGAGGCTTCCGGCAAGAGCGAGATGAGGCACGGCGATGTCGTCGTCGCGCTGGAGGTAGACGACCTGGAAGCCGAAATCGCGCGGCTGAAGGCGGCGGGAATCAAGGCCTATCACCAGAAACCGACCAAAAACCTGCCGCTCCATCGCGGCTGGATCACCAAGGGCGACGGGCACGGCACGATCGTCGAACTGTGCCCGAAAGGCGAAGTGGAACGCTTCGTGCTGGGAGGCGCGCGCTAGTCGCGCCTCGGTGGCCGGCCGCCCAACCGTACGTGCGGCGATGCCTGCGGCTAGATCTTCTTCGTCCGGCCGGCCCAGAACGGCTCGCGCAGCACGTTCTTCTGCACCTTGCCGGCTGGGCCGACCGGCAGCGGCTCGTCGCGGAAGGTGATGGCCTTCGGGCACTTGTAGCCGCCGATATGTTTACGGCAATGGGCGATCAGCTCCGCCTGGGTCGCGGTCTGTCCTGACTTGAGCACGACGATGCCGTGCACCGCCTCGCCCCACTCTTGCGACGGCACGCCGATGACAGCGGCCTGCATGACCGCAGGGTGGCTATACAGCGCACGCTCCACCTCAATGGAGAAGACATTCTCGCCGCCGGTGACGATCATGTCCTTCACGCGGTCGGCGACGTAGAGATAGCCATCCTCGTCCATGTAGCCGGCATCTCCGGAAAACATCCAGCCGTCGCGCAGCACCACGGCCGTCTGCTCCGCTTTTCCCAGATATTCCTTCATCAGGTAGTCCGACCGCATCGCGATCTCGCCGAGCTGGCCCCGCGGGAGATCGTTGCCGGCCGGATCGACGATGCGGATCTCGACCCCTGGCGACGGCTGGCCGCAAGCGCCGATGCGGTGCGCCTTCGGCCCGTCGAAGATATGGTCGCGCCAGCGCAGCATGGTGGCGAAGCCGCCGGTCTCGGTCATGCCGTAGATCTGGTAGAAGCGCCAACCCGGCAGCTTGCGCGACGCCTCAGCCATCAATTCGCGCGGCATCGGTGAGCCGCCATAGACGAGCGTGCGCAGGCTCGACAGGTCATAGCGGTCGAAGTCGGGATGGTTCAGCATCATGGTGATCATCGTCGGCACCATGACCGCATTCGTCACGCGGTGTTCCGAGATCGCCCGCATCATCGCGACGGGCTCGAACTTCGGCAGCACGACATGCGTGCCGCCGCTGAGCGTGATGTAGAGCGCAGCGTTCGCGGCGGAGAAGTGGAAGAAGCCGCCGACATAGGCAAAGCTCAGGTCTTCGATATCCGGCAGCATGGCGAGATAGGCAATGCTCGCCTGTGCCAGCGCCTGATGCGTGAAGGCGACGCCTTTGGGATCGCCCGTGGTGCCGCCGGTGTAGAACACGGCATAGAGATCCTCGCCCGCGCGTCCGGCATCCTCCACCGGTTCGGTCGCGGTGATAAGCTCCTCGTAGGACAGCATGCCGTCGGGTATGTCGCCCTCGCCCATGTAGATAACCGCCTTCAGCGGGAAGTCCCTTGCGAGGTCGACTGCCTGTTCGACGAAGTCCGTCCCGACAAACAGCATCGTCGCGCCGCAATCTCTCAGGGCATAGGCATTCTCGGCTTTTGACCAGCGGACGTTCATGGGCGCGAAACAGCCACCAGCATGGGGAATAGCATAGAAGAGCTCGACGTACCGGTCGGAGTTCATCGACAGGACGGCGACGAACTCTCCGGCAGCAAGGCCCAGCTTGCGCAGCGCACCCGCCATCCGCGCATTGCGTTCGGCAAACTCCACCCAACTGCGGCTACGCCCCTCGTAGATCGTCGCGGTCCCTTGGGGATTGAGCGTTTTCGCCTGACGGACGAACTGTGTGATCTGCATGGGTCCTCCTCCCCGCGCAGCAAAGCGCGCTGCAGCGATTGCCTCAATGATTTAGATCGCGACGTATTATCATATTGCATATAGTAAATTAGCATATCAATATGCATTTGATCCCCCTGCAATCCGTCGGGCTTCGAATGATCAAGGGGCTTTGTGACAGGTCGACCCAACGGGAGAGAGACGCCTGTCATTCGCCGGGCAGCGATGGACGAATTAAGTGGAGAATGCCGTGGCCGGGCCGCTGACCGGAATCAAGATCGTAGAACTGGCGGGGCAAGGACCCGCGCCGTTCGCATGCGCCCTCTTCGCGGACTTCGGCGCCGACGTCGTGCTGATCGACCGGCCACCAGCCTCGGGATGGAAACTCGACGTCCCGCGCAAATACGACTTCTACATGCGCAACAAGCGCTCCGTTGCCCTCGACCTGAAGTCTGCCAAGGGCATGGCCACGGCCAAGGCGATGATCGCAAAGGCCGACGTGCTGGTCGAAGGCTACAGGCCCGGCGTCGTCGAGCGGCTGGGTCTCGGCCCCGACGTGTGCCTCGATCTCAACCCGCGCCTCGTCTACGGCCGGATGACCGGTTGGGGCCAGGACGGGCCGATGGCGCAGGAAGCCGGACACGACATCAACTATCTCGCCCTTACCGGGGCGCTGCACGCATTGGGTCAGGCGGGATCTCCGCCTCCGCCGCCGCTCAACCTCGTCGCTGATCTCGGTGGCGGCGGGATGTTCCTTGTTGCCGGCATCCTGATGGCGCTTCACGCCGCCAGGGATGCGGGCAAGGGCCAAGTGGTCGACTGCGCAATGCTCGACGGCGTCGCGCAGCTGATGTCCGCCTTCCAGGCCTTCCGCCAGCAGGGCACCTGGACCGACAGGCGCCAGGACAATATCGTCGACGGCGGCGCACCGTACTACGGCACCTATGAGACCAGTGACGGCCACTGGGTTGCAGTGGGCGCGCTCGAGCCGCAGTTCTATGCCGCGCTCGTCTCCTGCCTGGGCCTCGACCGGGCGCAACTTCCCGATCGCAGCGACCGCCGCAACTGGCCGGCGATGCGGAAGCAGTTCGCTGAGATATTCGCGAGGAAGACGCGAGCCGAATGGATCGAGGTCATGCGCGGCAAGGACGCGTGCTTCTCGCCCGTCCTGTCGATCGACGAGACATGGAACGAACCTCAGATGGTTGCGCGTCAGACCTTCGTCGACATGGCGGGCCTGAAATATCCGGCGCCGGCGCCGCGCCTCTCGCTGACGCCGGGCGAACTGCGCCGTCCCGCGCCGGAGCCGGGCGCCGACACTGAGACCGTGCTCGCGGACTGGGGCATCAAGAACGGGGTTGCCGCGTGATCTTCACCGAGGACCAGTTCGCCTTGAAGGAAGCCGCCGACCGCTTCGCGCGCGAAGTGCTGCTGCCGGGCTACCAGAAGCGCGAAAACCAGCCCTTCGACCGCGACCTCGCGCGCGAGATGGGGTCGCTCGGCTTCATCGGCACGGATCTTCCCGAGGAGCTGGGCGGCCTCGGCCAGACCTCTATCACCACCGGCCTGGTCGCGGAGGCTCTCGCCTATGGCGACTTCAACATGGCCGCGCTGCCGGTGAACGTCTCGCTCAACGCGGCCGTGCTCTTGCAGCATGCGACGAAGGACATCGCGGAAGAGTGGGTGCCGAAGATGATCGCCGGCGAGAAGCTGATGGCGATCTGCCTGACCGAACCGCGCGGCGGGTCGGACGCGGCGCGCATCGAGCTGAGGGCGCGCAAGCGCGGCGGCGACTATGTGCTGACCGGCGAGAAGACATCGATCACCTTCGCCGACAGCGCCGACATCTTCCTGGTGTTCGCCCGCACCGGCAGCCCTGAAGACGGCGCAAAGGGCGTTTCGGCCTTCTTCATTCCAGAAGGCACGCCCGGCATCGCGCGGCTGAAGTTCAACGACATTGGCCACCGCGTCGTCGGCCGCGGCTCGCTGTTCTTCGAGGATGTCGTCATACCCGAGACATACAGGCTGGGCCCGGAAGGAACGGGCTTCACTCAAGTGATGCATGGCTTCGATTATTCCCGGGCGCTGATCGCGCTGGAATGCATCGGCGCAGCGCGAGCCTCGCTCGACGAGGCCTGGGCCTATTCGAAGGACCGCCAGGCCTTCGGCCGGCCGATCGGCCAGTTCCAGGGGGTGAGCTTCCCGCTGGCCGAGGGGGAGTCGATCATCGAGGCCGTTCGCCAGCTCGCCTACCATACGCTGCAACTGCGCGAAGCTGGCCTGCCGCACACCGCCGAGGCGGCGATGTGCAAGTGGATGGGGCCGAAGCACGCGATGGAGGTGATCCACAGCTGCCTGCTGACCATGGGCCACTATGGCTACACCTTCGACCTGCCGCACCAGCAGCGCATGCGCGACGTGATGGGATTGCAGATCGGCGACGGCACCGCGGGCGTGATGAAGCAGATCATCGCACGCCAGAAAATCGGCCGCGCCGCTGTCCCCTACTGAAGACCGGTTGTTCAACGACTGAACAATGATACGCTAACGAATTTTGTGTTGGCGCATCTATAAAGATACGCTACTGTATGATCAGCTTCCAGACGGTGTTCCGCACATCGAGACACGTCTAGCCGCGCTTCAGGCAGGCCGGACGGGTGAAGCTGGTGAAGTATCCTTAGTGAAAGGGAGGAAGCACTATGGCATTCGGGAAATTCAAGACAGCAGCCCTATCGGGCGTAGCGATGGTCGCAATGGCCTTGCCCGCGCTCGCGGACGTGAACATCCTTTACCTGTCGGACATGTCGGGTCCGACCTCTGTGCTGACCGGCGAGTCCAGCCAGCGCGCCATCGAAATGGCGATCGCCGATTTCGGCGGCGAGGTGAACGGCGAGAAGATCGTGCTCTCGGTGGCCGATCACCTGTCGAAGCCTGACGTCGGCCTTGGCATCGCGCGCGAATGGGTGGACGGCAACAAGGTCGACCTGCTGTTCAGCGTCGACCAGTCTGCCGTGGCGCTCGCCGTCTCCGACCTCGTGCGCGACAAGAACGTCGCATACCTCCACGGCGCATCCTCGACCGCGCTGACCAACGAGAAATGCGGTCCCAACCAGGTCCAGATGCTGATGGACAGCTACGGGCTTTCGCGCGCCATCACGATCCCGCTTGTCGAGGCGGGCCGCAAGAAGTGGTACTACATCACGGTCGACTACGCCTTCGGCCAGGACCTCCAGGCCAAGGGCGAGGATGCGATCAAGGAGGCCGGTGGCGAGTTTGTCGGCGCATCCAAGCATTCGCCACAGACCACCGACTTCTCCGCCTTCCTGCTGGAGGCGCAGGCCAAGGGTGCCGAGACGATCGGCCTTGCGACCTTCGGTGCATGGCAGGTCGCCATCGCCAAGCAGGCGCAGGAATTCGGCCTCAGCATCCCGCTTGCACCGTATTTCCTAGGCGACACGGACATCAAGGCGGCCGGACTGGAGAGCTTCCAGAACGTGCAGAGCGCGATCCAGTTCTACTGGGATCAGAACGACAAGACCCGCGAGTTCGCCAAGCGCTATCAGGAGCGCTACAGCCGCCCGCCGACCTTCACGAACGCCATGCACTACGAGTTCATCACACATTACCTGAATGCGATGAAAGCGGTGGGCAAGAAGGACGCTACCGCGGTCGTCCAGAAGATGCGCGAGACGCCGATCCAGATGATCAACGGCGACACAGCCTCGATCCGCGAGGACGGCCGGACGCTGCGGCCGATGTACTCCTACACCACCAAGACCCCAGAGGAGAGCAAGGGGGATTGGGACTTCATGAAGATCACCGGCAAGATCGAGGCGGACAAGCTCGCTCCGCCGCTGTCGGAGAGCAAGTGCCCGCTGGTGAAGAAATAAGCGCAGCACCGACGTCGGGCCGGCTTGCCGGCCCGACGGAGCAGCGGCAATAACCTGTGTTGGAGGAGCACAATGACATTTATCAGACTGAAACTTGCGATGCTGGCGGGGGTCGCGTCACTCGCGGCCCCGTGGCCGGCATTTGCCGACGTGAACATTCTTTACCTGTCGGACATGTCCGGTCCGACCTCGGTGCTGACCGGAGAATCCAGCCAGCGCGCCATCGAGATGGCCATCGATGATTTCGGCGGCGAAGTGAATGGCGAGAAGATCGTGCTCCACGTGGCCGATCACTTGTCCAAGCCCGACGTCGCGCTCGGCATCGCCCGCGAGTTCGTGGACAAGGGCGACCTGAACCTCCTGTTCAGCGTCGACCATTCTGCGGCCGCGCAGGCGGTGTCCGACCTCGTCCGTGACAAGAACCTGACCTTCATCGCAAGCGCCGCGGCCATGCCGATGATCAACGAGAAGTGCGGCCCCCGGCAGGTCCAGATGCTGATGGACAGCTACGGCCTGTCCCGCGCCATCACCGTCCCGCTCGTCGAGGCGGGGTTGAAGAAGTGGTACTACATCACCGTCGACTACGCTTTCGGGCAGGATCTTCAGGCCTTCGGCGAAAGCGCGCTCGCGGAATCGGGTGGTGAGCTCGTGGGTTCTGCCAAGCATTCGCCGCAGACCACCGACTTCTCAGCCTTCCTGCTCGAAGCCCAGGCGAAGGGCGCGGATGCGATCGGCCTCGCCACTTTCGGTGCGTGGCAGATCGCCATCGCCAAGCAGGCGCAGGAGTTCGGGATCACCATACCCCTCGCGCCCTATCTTCTCGGCGACACCGATATCAAGGCGGCGGGCCTGGAGAGTTTCCAGAACGTCTCCGGCGCGATCCAGTTCTACTGGGACCAGAACGACAAGACCCGCGAGTTCGCCAAGCGCTTTCAGGAGCGCTACAGCCGGCCCCCGACGTTCACCAACGCGATGGCCTACGAGATGATCACGCATTATCTCAAGGCAGCCGACGAGGCCGGCAACGACGACGCGACCGAAATCGTCAAAAAGATGCGCGAGGCGCCGATCCAGATGATCAACGGCGACACCGCGAGCATCCGCGAGGACGGCCGCACCATGCGGCCGATGTATTCCTTCGTCACCAAGACTCCTCAGGAGAGTAAGGGCGACTGGGACTATCTGAAGATCACCGGCAAGATCGACGCGGACAAGATCGCTCCGCCTCTTTCGGGCAGCAAATGCCCGTTGGTGAAGAGCTGAACTGAGACCCGGGGAGCGCGTTCGAGCGCTTCCCGGACATCCCGCCGTCCTTACGAACCTGGACGGCACGAGTTGCGAAGACCGAGGAGGAACGGTTGACGGACGCGGTACTCAGGGTTCGAGGCATCACGAAGAGTTTCGGCGCCTTCAAGGCGGTGGACGGTGTTGACCTCGACATCGCCGAAGGCGAGATACACGCCCTCATCGGCCCAAATGGCGCGGGCAAGACGACCTGTTTCAACCTGCTGACGGGCAGCCTGCCGCTGACGTCCGGCGAAATCAGCTTGCGCGGAAACGCGATCTCCGGCCTGCCGATGGACGAGATCGCGCGCCGCGGCATCGTGCGGTCCTATCAGATCTCTTCGATCTTTCCCGACTTCACTGCGCTGGCCAATGTGCGCTTCGCCCTTCAGCAGAAGCGCGGCACGAATTTCGATTTCTGGCGCTCGGAACGAACCCTCGAGCAGTTGCACGGACGCGCCATGGACCTGCTCGATCAGCTCGGGCTTGTCGAGTGGGCGAATGTGCGCGCCGGCGATCTTCCCTACGGACGCAAGCGGGCGCTGGAGATCGCCACCACTCTGGCGCTCGATCCGCAGATCCTCCTTCTCGACGAGCCGACTTCCGGCATGGGACGCGAGGACATCGGCCGCGTCGTGGACCTGATCCGCAAGGTGGCGAAGGGACGAACCGTGATCATGGTGGAGCACAACCTCTCGGTCGTCGAAGGGCTTTGCAATCACGTCACCGTGCTTGCGCGCGGCCGCGTGATCGCCTCCGGCAACTACAGAGAGGTCGCCCGCAACGAAAAGGTCGTCGAGGCCTATCTCGGAGCAGCCCATGCTTGAGATCCGCAGCCTCAATGCTTGGTATGGCGAAAGCCACGTGCTGCACGGCGTCGACATGGACATCCCGGCCGGCAAGGTCGTGTCGCTGCTCGGCCGCAACGGCGCCGGCAAGACGACCACGATGCGCGCCATCATGGGCCTGATGGGGAAGACGCAGGGCGCGATCAACTACGGTGGCGTCAACCTTTTGAAGCTTCGCCCCGACCAGATCGCGCGCAAGGGCATCGCCATTTGTCCCGAGGACCGGGGCATCTTCCCATCGCTGACGGTGTCGGAGAACCTTTTCCTGCCGCCGATCGTCGCCCAGGGCGGCATGGACATCGAACGCATCTACGCGCTTTTCCCAAACATCAAGGAGCGGGCGTCGAGCCGGGGCACACAGCTGTCCGGAGGCGAGCAACAGATGCTGGCGATCGCCCGCATCCTGCGCACCGGCGCCCGCCTGCTGCTGCTCGACGAGCCGACGGAAGGCCTCGCCCCCGTCATCGTGCAGCAGATCGCGCGCACGATCCGCGAGATCAAGCAGCTCGGTTACACGATCATCCTGGTCGAGCAGAACGCCCACTTCGTCGAGGGGTTGGCCGACATCCACTACCTGATGGAAAACGGGGCGATCATCGATCGTCTTGAAGGGGCCGAGTTCGCGACGAACATCGGCCGCGTCGACAAGCTGCTGGCGGTATAGGGGAGCTCGGTCTGACATGGACATCAACCTGATCCTCACGCAGATGACGCTGGGCCTGGTCAACGGGGTCTTCTACGCGATCCTGTCGCTCGGCCTCGCGATCATCTTCGGCCTGCTCGGCGTCATCAACTTCGCGCATGGCGTGTTCTTCATGCTCGGCGCCTTCATCGCCTATGCGCTCGGTCAGTGGCTGGGTATCGGCTACTGGGGAGCGATCGTCATCGCTCCGCTCATCGTCGGCATGATCGGTCTGGTGGTGGAGGTGACGCTCGTGCGGCATCTCTATCGGCTCGACCACCTCTACGGCCTCCTGCTCACACTTGGCCTGGCGCTCTTCGTCGAGGGTTTCATCCGCATCACCTTCGGCCCCCAGGGCCTGCCCTACTCCGTACCTCCCAGCCTGCGCGGCGCCGTCAATCTCGGCTACATGCTGCTGCCGACCTATCGCGCCTGGGTCGTCGTCGCCGGCATAGTCTTGTGTCTCGCGACCTGGTTCGTGATCGAATGGACGCCCCTCGGCGCCAAGCTGCGCGCCGCGACCGACAATCCGGCGCTGGTGCAGGCGTTCGGGATCAACGTTCCCGTGATGCTGACGCTGACATACGGAGCCGGCGTCGCGCTGGCGGCCGTCGGCGGCGTCATGGCGGCGCCGATCCTCTCCGTCGATCCGTCGATGGGCACCAGCATCGTCATCGTCGTCTTCGCGGTCGTGGTGATCGGCGGCATGGGATCGATCTTCGGCTCCATCGTCACCGGCCTCGGCCTCGGCCTGCTCGAAGGCCTGACGAAGGCGGTGTTCCCGCAAGCGTCGTCGACCGTCATCTTCGTGGCGATGGTCATCATCCTCGTGCTGCGTCCGCGCGGCCTGTTCGGGAAAACGGCATGACCATCGCGCAGACACCCTCCTTGAAAGGAGTCGTCACCGTGGACGACGGCCAATCCAACACCTTCCTGGGCTTCACCCGGGCGCGGGCGATTTTCTTCCTGCTGTTTGCAGGTTTCGTGGCCATCTCGCCGCTGTTCCTCTATCCGATCTTCCTGATGAAGGTGTATTGCTTCATCATCTTCGCCTGCGCCTACAATCTGTTGCTCGGCTATACGGGCCTGATGAGCTTCGGCCATGCGGCCTTCTTCGGCATGGGCGCCTATCTCTGCGGCTATGCCGCGACGCAGTGGGGCCTGCCGTTCGAGCTGTCCGTGCTCACCGGCACCGTCTTCGCCGGCGGGCTCGGCCTGGTCTTCGGCTGGATCGCGATCCGCCGCACCGGTCTCTATTTCGCAATGATCACGCTGGCGCTCGCGCAGATGGTCTACTTCATCGCCATGCAGGCGCCCTTCACCGGTGGCGAGAACGGTATCCAGTCGATTCCGCGCGGCACCGTGCTCGGCGTCCTCGACCTGTCGTCGAACACCGCGCTCTACTGGTTCATGGCCGCGGTCGTGCTGGCGATGCTGGCCTTCTACAACCGCATCATTCACTCCCCCTTCGGCCAGGTGCTCCGCGCCATCCGTAACAATCCCGAACGCACCAAATCGCTCGGCTACAATGTCGACCGGTTCAAGCTGGCCGCGTTCACGATCTCGGCGGCTATGGCGGGCTTCGCCGCCTCGCTCAAGACGGTGGTGTTCGGCATCGCGACCCTGACAGACGTATCGACTGTCATCTCCACGGAGGTCGTGCTGATCAATCTCGTGGGCGGCATCGGCACGATCTTCGGTCCGGTGGTGGGCAGCTACATCATCCTGTCGCTGGAGCACTTCCTGTCGCCCTACGGCCCGTGGGTGCTGCTGATCCAGGGCATCGTCTTCACCCTGTTCGTGCTCCTGTTCCGCCAAGGCGTGGTCGGCGAACTACAAAAGAAGCTGAGGACCCATCTCTAAGGGTCCGCCGGCGGCGGGCTCACCCGCCATCGCTTGCGGGCCAGCTTTCGTAGGGTAGGCTTTCGTCATCCGAAGGCATGAGCAGGTTCCGCTTGATCTGGCCGAGCGTGCCGATCGCGGCCACGACGTCCTCGGCCGCGATTCCCGCCAGAATGCGCTGGTTGAATTCGCGGCTGTTCCTGCGCAGCGTGCGCAGAAGCTCCCGCCCCTTCTGGGTGAGGCAGACCAGCTTGACGCGGCGATCCGACGGCGCCGGCCGTCGTTCGGCGAAGCCGGCAGCCTCCAGCCGGTCGATCAATGCTCCCAAAGCAACCTTTCCAACATCGAGTTGGTCGGCGAGATCCGTCTGCGGCATCCCGTCCTGGCGGGCCAGGAACGCCAGGACCCACCACTGCGATCGGGTGATGCCGGAGGGGGCCAGCCAGCGGTCGAAGATCGTCCGCCGCAGCCGCGACACGTCGTGGATCAGATAGCCGAACCGCAACTCCTCTTCCGAGCGGAGCGGCGTCCGGATCTGGCGCGGTCGCTTGTTCACCTGCCCTTGAACTCCGGCTTGCGGCGCTGGCTGAACGCCGTCAGGCCTTCTCGGGCATCCTCGGTGGAAGCAAGCTGGGCGAGTGCTTGTGCCTCGTGCTCCAGTTGGGCCTCGAGCGGCTCGCTGCGTGCCGAAAGGATCGTGCGTTTGATGGCGCCATAGGCGAGGGTCGGGCCGGCAGCGAGCTTCGCCGCCATTGCGTCGGCCGTCGCGGTCAGCTCGGCGCCCTGCACCACGAAGTCGACGAGACCCGTTGCGAGCGCGTCCTTCGCCTCGAGTACCTCCGAGAGCATCAGGAAGCGCTTGGCGCGGGAGAAGCCCATGCGATTGGTCAGCGACACGGTCGAGCCTGAATCGGCACAGAAGCCGATCATCGAAAAGGCGGCGTTGAACTTCACGCCTTCGGCGGCGATCAGGATGTCCGACATCGCGGCGAGTGAAACCGCGCCGCCGGCCACGTCGCCATGCACAGCGCAGACGACGGGCGCATTCATCCGCTGGAAACGCGTGATCGCCATGTGGACGTCGGCGGTCCAGGACTTCACCACGCGGGGCAGCTGCGACAGGTCCTTGAGGAACGAACGGATGTCGCCGCCAACGGAGAAGAAGCGGCCCTCCGCCGTCAGCAGCACCGCGCGCACGTCGTCGCGGCAGGACAGTTCCACCGACAGGTCGCACATGTCTCTGCAGAAAGGACCGTCGAACGGGTTGCCTCGTTCTGCCTGCGTCAGCGTCACGCGGGCTATACCGCTCTCGATCCGACAGGTCAGGGTCTCCATCGTCAGTTCAGTCACAACGCTCCTCCTCAATTCGTATATTTGTTCATTAACATACTATGTCGTAGCGCATTAATTGCAAGCAGCTATACTCGCCGTTGCGAGACGAAAGGAGAGCAATGATTACCGAGCTGGAAGACGACATGCCGCCGGAGGGCTTCGCGCAGTTGCGCGATCGGGCCGAGGCCGAGATGTTTGCCGGGCCGTTCTACGAACGGCAGATGCCGGACGGCGCCCGGCAGATCGGCTTTCGCGTCACGTCGCGCAAGCTGAACAAGATGGGCATGTGCCATGGCGGCGTGCTGGCATTTTTCGCCGACATCCAGGGCAGCGTGATCAAGCGCAGGCTGAACATCACCGTCGACACACCGACGATCAATCTCGGCATCGACTTCGTGGCACCCGCCCGCGCCGGGGCGTGGGTCTGGTCGCAGCCGGAGCTCGTGCGTCACAGCGGCGGCCTGCTGTTCTTCCAGTCGATGGTGCATGCCGACGACGAGATCTGCATCCGTGTCAGCGGGATCTATCGCCTGCGCCCCGGTGGCTTCAGCGCAGGCTGAGAAGCCGCGTCATCCTTTTGCCGGCTTCGTGAAGCCCCGTTCGGCGGCGCGGCTGGCAAGCCCGCCGGTCCCCAGCATGAAGGTCTGGGTGCGGTTTTCCAGCTCTATGGCGGCCTGCATGCTGCCGGCTTCCAGATTGGCCCACATGCCGCGCTTGGTCATCCATGTGCCCATGCGGCCGTTGTCGGCAATGGCGCGGGCGAGAGCATGCGCTTCCTCGAGCAATTGGTCCGGCGCCATCTGGCGCAGGATTAGGCCGATACGCTCCGCCTCCTCCGCTTCGACCATACGGCCGGTCAGCATCAGTTCGAATGCGCGCGTGGTGCCGATCGCGCGCGGCAGCAGCCAGCTCACGCCGACGTCGCAGCTCGACATGCCAACACGGACGAAGGCGGAGCTGAACCGCACCGCCGTGGAGCCAATGCGCGTGTCGCAGGCGAGAGCGAGGCCAAGCCCGGCACCGGTCGCAGCGCCGTTGACGGCCGCGATCGTTGGCTGCGGTATCCCGCGGACGCGGGTGACGAGAGCGCCAAAGCGCTCCTGCCGGCTGGCCCAGAAGCGTTCGTCACCGCCGCCATCCTCCGCCGCCAGGGAGAGGTCGAAGCCGGCGCAGAAGCCGCGGCCCGCGCCGGAGATGACGACCACCCGTGCACTGGATCGGGCGATGTCGTCCAGAACGGCGAAGAACTCGTCGATCATTGCATCCGAGAGTGCGTTCAGCTTCTCGGGCCGATTGAGAAGGATTGTCGCGACGTCGTCGGCCGTGTCGACCGTGACCGCGCTCATCGACCCTGCTTCTCCTTCTGCTGAGAGGCCTTGATCGCCTCGCGGGCGTTGACCCAGTCCTGATCACTCATATTGGACAGTTCGGCGAAGGTGGAATGTGCGGTCAGGCGATGGCCGCCGTCGATCGGAATCGTCGCGCCGTTCACATAGGAACACTCGTCCAGCATCAGGAAGATCAGGATGTTGCGCAGTTCGTCCATCTGCCCGAAGCGGCGGAGCGGTACCGTTTCGGACTGGGTGGCGCCGACCGACGAACCGGGGATAGGGTTGAGCTTCTCCCAGGCGTTCTCGGTCGGAAACGGCCCCGGCGCGACCGCGTTCAGGCGGATGCCCTTCGGTCCCCATTCGGCCGCGAGAGACATGGTCATCGCGTGGACGGCCGTCTTCGCCATCGCGCAGGGCACCACGTAGGCGGAGCCCGACCAGACCCATGTAACGAGGTTCGAGACGACCGAGCCCTTGATCCCTCCCGCGATCCAGCGTTTGCCGCAGGAATGGGTGGCGTAGAAGCTGCCGTCCATCACGGTCGAGCGCACGGCATCATAGGCGCGATGGGAGATCGACTCGGTCGGCGCGATGAAGTTCGCGCCGGCATTGTTGACGAGTCCGGTGAGCGGTCCTCCCGTCCAGAGATCGGCGATCATCGCGTCTACCGCCTCGGCGTCGCGGATGTTGACGATCCGGTATTCGGCGGTGCCGCCGCTGCGCGTCTCGATGTCCCGGCACGCCTCTTCGAGAACCTGCTCGCGCCGACCGCAGATGGCGACATGAGCGCCGTGAGCCGCAAATCCGACCGACATCTCCTTGCCGAGGCCGGTGCCACCGCCGGTGACCAGAATACGTTTGCCTTTCAGCACATCGCTGCGGAACGGGCTCATATTTCCTCCATCTTGCTTCTGCGGCGACCATAGCCGACACTTGATTGCATGTCTAACGTATAGTACGCCAGTTTACGAGATTGAGGATCGATCACGAGTGGAGGAACCAGCATGTCCGACCTGCCAAAGATGACGAACTTCCGTACGCGGCGCACGGACGACGGCATCCTCCATCTGATCTTCGACATGCCGGACCGGTCGATGAACGTGTTCTCGAACCAGGCCATCCACGAGATCGAAGCCTTCGCCGACTGGCTGAAGGGTTCCGATGTCTTGGGCGTCGTCATCTCCTCAGGCAAGAGCAACGCCTTTTGCGCCGGTGCCGACCTTACCGAACTGGCTGAGGCCTATGAGATGATCATGGCTGCGCCGAAGGAGAAACGCGACGCCTTGACTGTCGACCATTTCTCGCCGATCGGCCGCGCGTTCCGCAAGCTGGAAACGGCGGACAAGCCGGTCGCGGTCGCTGCGCACGGCCTCGCGCTCGGCGGCGGCTGCGAATTGTTTCTCGCCTGTCACTATCGTGTCCTGACGGACGCCAAAGAAACCCAGATCGGCCTGCCGGAATCGCTGGTCGGCCTGCTGCCGGGCGGCGGCGGCACGCAACGCCTGCCGCGTTTCACCGGCGTGGAACAATCACTCGGCGTGCTGCTCGAAGGTGCGCGCTTCGATGCGCAGCGCGCGGTTGCGCTTGGTGCCGCGAGCCAAGCGGTTCCGCCCGGTCAGGAGACCGCGGCTGCCGAGGCCTGGGTTCGCTCCAAACCTGATCCGCGTCAGCCCTGGGACCGGCCCGATTGGCGGCAGCCGACGAAGGACAAGGTACTGTCCGTCACCCGCCCGGTGCGCGAGAAAATTCTGCGCCAGACCGGCGGCCACTATCCCGCCGAGCCGGCGATCCTCGACTGCATCGACCGTGGCTTGCCAGCGACGATGGACGAAGGCATCGCAGCGGAGGTGGATGTGTTCAAGGATCTCGTGCAGCGCATCGAGCCGCGCAACATGATCGCGGTCAAGTTCCTCGGCCGGGTCGAATACGACAAGCGCCGCCGCAAGGACGCCCTGCCGACCGGGCTAGATGCGTTCGCGGCGGAGGTGAAGGCTGCCATGCAGGCGAAGGCCGGGCAGCTCGGCGCAACCGGCGCCGCGGCGCTTTCCTTTGCCGGCATTGACGGCGCTGCGCCTGGCGATTTCGAGGCAGCGCGGGAGATCGCGCGGCGGATGCCGCAATGGTTCGAGGCGCCGTCCTCAGATGTCGAGAAGGCCGCGTTCGCGATCCTTGCGGCTGCAGCGCAGGTGGCTTCCAGACACAAGGGAACCTTCGCGCCCGAGGATTGCAACCTGGTGGACTTGCACTGCCAGCAGGCGGCGGGCTTTCCCGCCTATCTAGGCGGCCCCTTCACCTTCCTCGCCCGCTATGGCTCGGAATAGCCGGCGCCGCGGGGCAACAGGTCGCGCAGCCTGCGGCGCAGGAGCTTGCCCGTCGGGCTGACGGGCAGCGCATCGACGAGATGGATTTCGCGCGGCCGCTTGATACGGCCGAGGGTCCGTTCGATGTGTTCCTGCAGGCGCGGCAGGACATCGCCCTCGCCTGCCCGCGGTACAACGAAGGCCACCGGCCGCTCTTCGAAATGCGGATCCGGAACGCCGACCACGCCGCATTCGGCGACAAAGTCCGCAGCCTCGATGGCAGCCTCGATCTCCTGCGGATAGACGTTCACGCCGCCGGAGATGATCATGTCGTCGAGGCGATCGGACAGGTAGAGGAAACCCTCCTCGTCGACATGACCGATGTCGCCAAAGCTCTGCCAGCCCTGTCTCGACGTACGCGTCGCAGTCTTTTCGGGCTCACCGTGGTACTGGAATTGCGGCAGGCCGGAGAAGAACACCCGGCCCGTCTCCTCTGCGCCCAACTCTTGATCATCCTCGCCGAGAATGTGCAGTTCGCCCTTGCTGGCCCTGCCGACCGAGCCCGGCCGTTGCATCCATTCCGCGCTGTCGATGAGCGTGAGGCCCACGCCCTCGGAGCCGGAGTAGTATTCCTGCAGGATCGGCCCCCACCAGTCGATCATCGCCCGCTTGAGGGCAACGCTGCAGGGTGCAGCGCCATGGACCGCCCGGCGGTGCGTTTTTCCACCAAAGGCGGTCCGCGCCGCGTTGGGCAGTTCGAGAAGGCGCCGGAACATGGTCGGCACCCATTGCGACAGCGTGAGGCCGTGGTCGTCGATCAGCGCCAGGGCGCGCGTGGCATCGAACTTCCGCATCACGACGGCGAGGCCGCCGGCCGCGATCACTGCGAGCACGAAGCGCAGGGCGGCGGCATGGTAGAGCGGGGCCGTGGACAGGTAACGGGTACCCGCGTCCAAGGCGAAGATCTCGACGAGATCTCGTGCGAACGGCGGCAGCAGACGCGCCTGGTCGTCTCCGGGCAAAGGCCTCACGATGCCCTTTGGCGCACCGGTGGTGCCGGATGAATACATCATCAGGCTGCCAGGACTTTCGTCCGGGCGCGGAGTCGCCGGCTGGCCCGAGAGCAGCGGTTCCCAGTCCTCGATGCCCTGGACCGGAAGCCCGATCGACCGAAAAGCGATATGCGGGAACCGCCGCACGAGCTCCGGCGCCGTTTCAGCATAGTCGCCGTGAACAATGACCAGACGCGCTTCGCAATTGTCGACCAGATACTGTATCTCGGCCGCCGTCAGCGTCGTCGGCAGCGGCGTCAGGTAGACCCCGGACCTGTAAGCGCCCCAGCACAGCGCCACGATGTCCGGAGAGTTGCCGACCAGAACGGCCATGTGGTCGCCGCGCACCAGGCCTTCAGCCCGGAGTGCATGGGCAAAACGGTTGGCCCGAGCCTCGATCTGAGAGAAAGTCTGGCGATCCGATCCGTCGATCAGCAGCGCCGGCCGCTCCGGCTCGCGCAGCGCCCATTCGCGCAGGCCTGGATGCATCAGGAGGCGTCCAGAACCGCGGACAGTACTTCGAGCCCGCCCGGATCATGCGCGCCAGGTACGAAGATACCGCTGGCCGTGAACACTTCGACACCTTCGACCGTGCCGGTGACGCGGCAGAACAGCAACCTGCGTCCACGCCGGGTAAGCTGGACCCGCGCCTCGACCCAGTCGCCCCTGCGGACCGGGCGCAGATATTCGACGGCAAGCGACGCGGTGGGAATCGACGTCTCCGGCAGCTCCGCCGCCAGGCGCAGCGAATAGGCGGAGAAATCCGCGAAGCTCGCGATCATTCCGCCATGGCAGCTGCCATGATTGTTCAGGTGGCGAGGCGAGCATCGGAAGGCCACGACGAGCAGGCCGTTCTCCATGCGGCCATAGAACTGCCCCATCATCAAGTGGAAGCCGATGCGGGGCTTTATGGGCCGGAAACCCGCCGGCGGATCGTCCGGCAGGTCATCGCCGACCAGAGCCGATATCTCGGCGACGCGTCCGTTCGGCATGTCAGAGATTCCTCGAGATCAGTTCCTTCATGATCTCCGACGTGCCGCCGTAGATTCGCTGGACACGGGCGTCGGCGTAGAGGCGGCAAATCTCGTATTCCCGCATGAAGCCGTAGCCACCGTGCATCTGGACGCCCGCATCGACGACGCGGCCCTGCATCTCCGAGCACCAGAGCTTGGCCATGGACGCCTCGTAAGTGCTCAATTCGCTCTTCAGGTGCTTGGCGATGCACTGATCGACGAAGGCCCAGCCGACCGAAAGCTCCGTCTTCAGCTCAGCGAGCCGGTAGCGAGTGTTCTGGAAGTCGGCGACCGACTGGCCGAAAGCCTTGCGCTCACGCACGTAGTCGCGCGTGATGTCGAACGCCTTCTGCGCGGCGGCGATCGAGGTGACGGCGATGATCAGCCGCTCCTGCGGCAGCTCGCTCATCAGCATGCCCATCGCGCGCCCTTCGCCGCCCAGCGTGTTCGCCACGGGCACGCGGACGGAATCGAAGAAGAGTTCCGACGTGTCGGCGCTGATCTGGCCGAGCTTGTCCAGGTTGCGGCCGCGCCGGAACCCCTCGCGGGCGGCCTCCACCACGATCAGGGTCATGTTGCCCGATCCGCGTCCCTCGCCTGTGCGCGTCACGACGATGACGATGTCGGCGTGCTGGCCGTTGGAGATGAAGGTCTTGGCGCCGCTGATCACCCAGTCGTCGCCGTCGCGCACAGCACGGGTGCGCACGCCCTGCAGATCGGAACCGGTGCCGGGCTCGGTCATGGCGATGGCGCAGACCAGGGAACCGTCTACCATTCCGGGCAGCCAGCGCGCCTTCTGCTCGTCGTTCGCCTGGTGGAGCAGGTAGCCGAGACAGACGTCGGAATGGACCGACACGTCGGCGGCAGGCCCCATGAAACCGGAATAAGCAAGCTCTTCCGCGACGACGGTGTGCATGCGGAAGTCTGCGCCGAGGCCGCCGAATTCCTCAGGTACCGTGGGACAGAGGAAGCCGCTCGCGCCTAGCCTGTCCCACAGCGACCGGTCGACGATGCCGGCCTCCTCCCACCTGGGGAAGTCGGGAGCGATCTCCTCGGCGATGAAGCGGCGCAAGCTGCCGCGCAGGCTCTCGTGGTCCTCGTCGTAGATACTGCGCGCCGCCAGCATGAAGCCTCCTCCGAACGATAGCTGATACCACCGCTATCTAATTCGAAAGAGTATCATAAGCTAGAGTATCTATTTTACAATACCGACGCGCGCCGCCCGCGCCCTGCGCTTTCCAGCTCGTCCTCATCATCGAGCGCGTCGAACTCGCCGCCCGAACGCTCCGCCGCGAGCGCCAGGAGATTCACCTTCATGGCGTAGAGCGTGCGTGAGGTCAGCTCGAGATCCTCGCGAGAGATACCCTTGAGAATGCGGGCGTTGAAGCTGTCGTTGATCGGGCCGATTTCCTTGATGAGCTGCCGAGCCTTGTCGGTGAGGAAGACCCGCTTCACACGGCGGTCCTTCTCGTCCGCGCGGCGCTCGACGAAGCCCGCCGACTGGAGACGGTCGATCAACGAGCCGAGCGCCACCTTGCCGACGTCGAGCTCGTTGGCGAGTTGCGTCTGCGGCAGACCATCGTTGCGGGAGATGAAGGCAAGAACCCACCATTGCGAACGTGTGATGCCCAGCGGGGCGAGTTCACGGTCATAGGTGACGCGCCGCAACCTCGACACGTCGTGAATGAGGTAACCGAGTCTGAGGTCCCAAGAGCGCGTGTCGTTCATAGACTTCTCCAGCAGTACGGCCAATTAGTAAGGAATCGACCTCGTTAGCTATCATATCTTTTAGCTGATTCAATGTATGCCGCCATATCTTCCAACGTCGAACACGTCGAAAACTCCCTATGGGCCTTCCGCGCCGCTCAATCCTTTACAAGTATGATACGGTGACATATCGTATGGTATATTATTTTTATCGCAGGCGGAGGACTCCATGCGCAAATCCAAGAAGGTCATCGTCAGCTGTGCGGTGACGGGCTCGATCCACACGCCGACGATGTCGCCGCACCTGCCAGTGACTGCCGACCAGATCGCCAGCGAAGCGATTGCCGCGGCGGAGGCCGGCGCCGCGATTCTCCATTTGCATGCCCGCAATCCCAAGGACGGTTCACCGAGCCAGGAGCCTGAGCATTTCAAGCTCTTCCTGCCGCGCATCAAGCAGAACTGCGATGCCGTGGTGAACATCACGACGGGTGGCGGGCTCGGAATGACTCTCGATCAGCGTCTCGCCGCCGCGATGTGGGCGAAGCCCGAGGTCGCGTCGATGAACATGGGCAGCCTCAACTTCAACATTTCCGGGGCGGCTTCCAAGATCACGGACTTCAAGGAGGAATGGGAGCGGCCCTATCTGGAGCGCACCAAGGACTTCATCCTCTCCAACACATTTACCCAGATCGAGCGCGGCATCACCGAACTCTCGGCCAACGGTACACGCTTCGAGTTCGAGTGCTACGACATCGGCCACCTCTACAATCTCGCGCATTTCGCGGACCGTGGCATGGTCAAGGCGCCGTTCTTCATCCAGGGCGTGTTCGGCATCCTCGGCGGCATCGCGCCCGAGGTCGAACATCTGATGCATATGCGCGACACCGCCGACCGGCTCTTCGGCGACAACTACTACTTCTCCTGCCTCGGGGCGGGGCGCCATCAGATGCCGCTGGCCACCGTGAACGCGATAAAGGGCGGGCATGTGCGCGTCGGCCTGGAGGACTCGATCTATATCGGCAAGGGCGAGCTGGCGAAGTCAAACGCCGACCAGGTGGCAAAGATCGTGCGCATCCTCAAGGAGCTGTCGCTCGAACCGGCGACGCCCCAGGAAGCGCGCGAAATGCTCGGTCTCAAGGGCGCGGACAATGTCGGGTTCTGAGCGATCCTGACGCCTACCGCGAGACCGCTCAGCGCGGCGCGCGGGTTTCGTGATAAAGGGAATAGATGCCCGATCCGATGACGATCGCGGTGCCGATCAGCGTCCACATGTCCGGCAGCTGGGCGAAGATGAGAAAGCCCCAGATCGTTGCCCATATCATCAGCGTATATTGAAGCGGCGAGAGCACGACCGCCTCGCCCAGATCCAGCGCCCGCATGATCGACAGTTCGCCGCAACCTGCGATGATGGCGATGCCGACCATCATCAGGAACTGCGTCAGGTCGAGCGGATTTTTCCAGATGAAGGGAAGCGGCAGGCTGAGCAGGAGTGCTGCGGTCAAAGCGGTATAGGCGATGGTCGTGACCAAGGGGTCGGTGCCGCTGACGCGGCGCGAGATGATCTGCCGGATGCCGAATGCTAGGCCTGACAGGATGACGAGAAAAATCGCCGGGTGAAAGGCATTGAACCCCGGGCGAATGATGATCATCGTCCCGGCGAAGCCGAGAGCGACCGCTATCCACCGCTTCAATCCCACGGTCTCTCCCAGTACCAGTCCTGCCAGGACGATGACGATGAACGGAGCGATGAAACTTACGGCGGTCGCGTCGGCAAGGGGCACATAGGTGATTGCGAACAGGAACGACGTGGCGGCCACCACGACCGTCAGCCCGCGGCCGAACTGAAGGAAGGGGTGGCGGCTGCGCAGGATCCGTGGGCCCTTCCAGGCCAGCAGCACCACAACGCCGCTCAGCAGGCCGAGCTGCCTGAGCCAGGCGATCTGCAGCGGATTGACCGTTTCCGAAAGTACCTTCGCCAGCATGTCGGAGGTACTGTAGAAAAAGAAGCCGGCAAGCATGAACATGACCGCTCGTGCCGTTTCCTTCGATGTCGGCTTGCGCCTGTAAGGCGCTGCAGCCTCCCCTCCACTTCCGTCCAAATGCGGGCCCTCGAAAAAGAAGGCGGCGCATACGCGCCGCCTTTGCGCCTGGGAGGACGCGGTTATATTCGTGTTCTGGCGTCCTGCGCCATCTGCCTTGCGATGATCAGCTTCATGATCTCGATCGAGCCGCCGGCGATCTTGGTGATGCGCGCATCCGCATAGGCCCGCGCGATCGGCATCTCCCACATGTAACCCCAGCCGCCAAACAGCTGCAGGCACTCGTCCGCCGCCCGGCAGTGCAGCTCCGTCGTCAGCATCTTGGCCACCGCGGCGTCCACCGGGTCCAGACGCCCCTCCATGAACAGCTCGATGCACTTGTCCGTCAGGACCCGCGCCGATACCGCCTGCGCCTTCAGTTCCGCCAGCTTGAACTGCGTGTTCTGCTGGTCGAACAGCGACTTGCCGAACGCCTGCCGGTTCATCGTGTAGTCGACCGTCCACTCGATCACCGTCTCCGCAACCGTCGCCGAACGGATCGCCTGCGCCAGGCGCTCCTGCGACAGCTTCGTCATCATCAGCGCGAAGCCCTTGCCTTCCTCGCCCAGCATGTTTTCCGGCGGCAACCGCATATTGTCGAAGAACAGCTCCGAGGTGTCCTGCGCATGCATGCCGAGCTTCTCGAGGTTCTTGCCGCGCCGGAAGCCCGGACGGTCGCCTTCTACCAGGAACAGCGTCACGCCCTTGGCGCCCGCCTCCGAATCCGTCTTCGTCGCCAGCACCAGCACGTCGCACAGCTGGCCGTTCGAAATGAATACCTTCTGCCCGTTGATCAGGAACTCGTTGCCGTCGCGGACGGCCTTCGTTCGGATCGCCTTCAGGTCAGAGCCGGCATGCGGCTCCGTCATGCCCAGCGAGCCGATCCACTC
Source organism: Mesorhizobium australicum (assembly GCF_900177325.1). Taxonomy (NCBI): domain Bacteria; kingdom Pseudomonadati; phylum Pseudomonadota; class Alphaproteobacteria; order Hyphomicrobiales; family Phyllobacteriaceae; genus Mesorhizobium; species Mesorhizobium australicum. The sequence goes on from NZ_FXBL01000004.1 coordinate 4,643,236, forward strand.
CCCCGACACCATCTTGGGCAGGAACTTCTTCTTCTGCGCCTCGCTACCGAACGACAGGATGTAGGTCGCAACCAGATCGGTGTGGATCAGGAACCCCGGACCCGACGCACCCGCACGCCACAGCTCCTCGAACACGACCACGTCGAACAGGTAGTCGAGCCCAAGCCCGCCATACTCCTCCGGCACCGTGCAGCACAGCATGCCCTGCGCGCCCGCCTTCAGCCACAGCTCGCGCGGAACGATGCCGTCCTTCTCCCACTGCGCATGATACGGCACGATCTCCTTCTCGACGAAGCGGCGGACGCTCTGCCGGAACATCTCGTGTTCCTCGCGGAACAGGTTGCGCTCGATCATGCGGAAGGCTCTCGTTGGTATGCTACCTTACTTTTATCAGCAACCAATTAAGTAAGCAACCATACAGTTTGCAGGCGGACAGAACGTTACGGCAAACGTTCGAGCGCCGCGCGATGCGATGGGTCCGCGATACCGATCAACGCCGTTCGGCGGGCGTCGTGCGAAAGCCCCCGCAGATCCGCCACGCCATGCTCCGTCACCACGACGTCTATGTCGAACCGGCCGAGCGAGACCGGTCCCGTGGCATTACGCGTAGAGACGATGCGCGAAACGGATCCTTTCGCGGCAGTCGATGGAAGGACCACGATCCTCAGACCACCCACCCCTCTCGCGCCGGCTGCGAAGTCCGAGGCGCCGCCCGGGCCGGATATATAGCCAGCCGGCGTCGCTTCGGAATGCGCCTGGCCTGCAAGGTCGACCTCGATAGCTGAGTTGATCGTTACCAGCCGCTCGATGCCGGCCAGTGTCGCGATGTCGTGAGTGAAGGAAGGTGACTGGAAGCTGAACTCGGGCTCGGTGACCGCATCGTAGAGCGCGCGCGTGCCGATCGCGACGCCGGCGGTGATCGGGTTCGTCTTCCTCAACGCGCCGGCGCGCAGCAGGTGCAGCGTCGAATCGCCAATCAGGCCCGAATGGACCGCTAGATCGCGCTTTCCGGTCAGGCCGCGCAGCGCGGCCTCCGGCGCGCGTCCGAGCCCAGCCTGGATCGTCGCGCCGTCCGGAACGATCGACGCCACATGCGCGGCCAGGCGCATCGAGACCTCATCATTGCCTGGATCCGATTCTGGCAGCGCCTGCGGCGCCTCAATGACAGCCGTGAAACGTTCGAACGGAATTCCCGGCGTCCCGGAAGTTGCCGGCATGTCCGGGTTGAGGTGACCGACCAGCACGGGAATACGCTCCCAGAGATCGGCGATGAAATCGGTGACGGGGCCGAAGTTGCAGCGGCCATCCCCGTCCGGCGGCGTGCACATGACGAGCGCGGCCTGAGGCGGATTGGCCGACAGCCAGGCACGGATGTCGCGATAGGACAGCGGTAGAAAGTCGACGCGGTCGCTGTCGGCAAACTCCGGCAGCATGAAGAAGGTCGTGACCCGCGCGCCAGTGTCGAGCAGGTAGGAAGGCCGGTTCAGCCCCGCCACGAATATGCTGGTGAAGGTGAGATCAGGGCGGGAGAGGCCGGCAAGCCCCTCCCGGAAAATCTGCGATTCCGCCGAGCAGGCAGAAATCCAGCAAAGCGCGCCGTCCGGGAGGAAACGCCCTATGTCCGACGGCGAGATTGTCTGCGGCATCAGTCGACGTATTTGTGGAAGTCGGGCTTGCGCTTCTCGTTGAAGGCGTTGACGCCTTCCTTCGACTCGTCGGTCGCGTAGTAGAGCTTCACCGCATGCAGGGCGAGATTGCTGATGCCGCGGATCTGGTCGCTGTCGGCATTGAACGAGCGCTTCAGGAAGGCGAGCGCCGTAGGCGAGCGTTCGCCGAGCGTCTCGGTCCACTTGGTGACGGCATCATCGAGTTCCGCCTGTGGCACGACCTTGTTGACCAGCCCCATCTCCAGCGCCTGCTGCGCGGTGTAGGTCTCGTTGAGGTACCAGATCTCGCGAGCCTTCTTCTCGCCGACGACGCGCGCCAGCAGCGCCGTACCCCAGCCGGCATCAAACGAGCCGACCTTGGGGCCGACCTGGCCCATCTTCGCCGTGTCGGCGGCGATCGCGAGATCGCACAGCGTGACCAGCACGTTGCCGCCACCGATCGCAAAGCCGTTGACGCGGGCGATGATCGGCTTCGGCACGTCACGGATGAGGCCCTGCAGCTCGTCGATCGGCAGGCCGACGACACCGCGGCCGTCGTAGTTGCCTTCATGTGCAGATTGGTCGCCGCCGGTGCAGAAGGCCTTGTCGCCCGCGCCGGTGAGCACGATGGAGGAAACGTTCTTGTCGTTCCATGCAAGGTGAAGGCCCTTGATCAGGTCCTCCAGCGTCTGGCCGCGGAATGCGTTGTAGACCTTCGGCCGGTTGATCGTGAGCCAGGCCGCGCGGCCTTTGACTTCGTAGAGGATATCCGAAAATTCATGTGCCATAGGTTGCTTCCGTTCCGGCGGCTTGGCGCCTCAAGCTGTTCCTTGAAGAAGAATGCTGCCCGACCTGGTGGCCGGACAGGCTCTGTTCTGTAAGTCTTTGCTTACACCATGTTCATGCCGCCCGAGACCGAGATGGCCTGGCCGGTGATATAGCTCGCGTCCGAGGTGCCGAGGAAGGCGACGATACCCGCATAGTCCTCCGGCTCGCCCATGCGCTTGAGCGGAATGCCCCGCACCATCGCGTCCTTCCACTTTTCCGCCTGTTCGCCGGTTCCGAGAACCGATTGCATCATCGGCGTGTTGGTCGGGCCGGGGCAGACGCAGTTGAGCAGCACGTTATTGCGGGCGAGCTCGCGTGCGATCGACTTGGTGAAGGAGATCATGCCGCCCTTGCAGGCCGAGTAGACCGCTTCCGTGGACGTGCCGACGCGGGCCGCGTCCGAAGCGATGTTGACCACGCGTCCACCGCTACGGGAGACCATGCCGGGAAGCACGGCCTTGTGCATGTAGAGCGGGCCGCTGAGATTGATCGAGATGATCTTGTCCCAGAGCGGCTTGTCGGTCTGGAGAAACGGCGCGGGCTTGTCCCAGCCGGCATTGTTGACCAGTAGCCAGATCGGGCCGAGCTCGGCCTCGGTCTGCGCGACGGCCTTGTTGACGGCCTCCTGGTCGGAAATGTCCACGCCGTAGACCTTGACCTCGCCACCCTTGGCGCGGGCCTCCTGTGCGGTGGCCTCCGCGGCCTCCGGCTGAAGATCGAACACCGAGACCTTGCAGCCTTCCGCGGCGAGACGAAGCGTGATCGCCTTGCCAATGCCTTGGCCACCGCCGGTGACGATCGCGACTTTACCCTTCAGATCAGACACGAGACCTCCCTCTAGAAATGCCTGATCGGGCGCGCTGCACCCGATCGAATATCCGATACAGCAAACAATATGCTTGCTTACCATACGCTGGCAAGTTATTTCTGCGACACGTCTGGTGGAGACAGTCATGGCGCAGGCCAGCCTCATATCGGTATCGGGATATCTCCCGCTTCTGCGGTTCGACCGCAAGGTCGCGCGGGGAGAACTGCGCTGGTCCGGCCTCGGCGGCTCGGGCCGTGGCCGGCGCGCCGTTGCCGGTTGGGACGAGGATCCGCTGACGATGGCGGTCGAGGCCGCACGCGCGCTGGACATCGCCGGCCGCGTGGACGGCGTCGTCTTCGCCTCGACGTCCTCCCCCTTCAATGACCGGTCGATGGCCTCGCTGGTCATCGAGGCGACGAGGTTGCCCGCTTCCGCCACCGCACAGGACGTCGGCAACTCGCGCCGGGCGGCTGTGACGGCACTGCTCAAGGCGCTCCGGTCGGGTGTAGCGGAACTCGTCGTCGCCGGCGAAAAGCGCATGGCGCGCCCGGGCAGCAGCCAGCATCTCAACTGGGGCGACGGCGCCGGCGCGGCGCTCGTCGGAACGGGCGACGGCTTGGCGAAGCTGCTTGGCGCGGCGACTGTCAATGCTGACCTTCTCGACATCTTCACGGAAGCCGACCACGGCCTGCCCTATGGCGCCGAGGACCGGTTCGTGCGCGATGAGGCCGTCGAGCAGATCTACATTCCCGCCGTGAAAGCCGCACTGGCGGATGCCGGCACTTCGGGCGCCGACATCGCGATCGCTGTGCTGCCAGAGACGGTGGACGGAACCTACAAGGCGGTCGCCAAGGCGTGTGGATTGACGTGCGCCAATGTCTGCACCGAGATCGTCGCACAAGCCGGCGACCTTGGCGCGGCCCTCCCCCTCTTCGGTCTCGCGCTGGCGCTCGACCGGGCGGAACCGGGAGCGAAGATACTTCTGGCGGGCTTCGGCAATGGCGCCGATGTGCTCGTCCTCGAAGCGACGGGCAAAGGCAGCGGCAAGGCGGCGGACCAACTGAAGAAGGGCGTCGCCCTCACCTCCTACTCGCGGCTCCTGAACCTCACCGGCATGCTCGATATGGACTGGGGTCCGCGTGCCGAGGTCAACCAGAAGGTCGCCGCCTCGACGCTGCTGCGTCATGGACGTGAGATGCATGGCTTCATCGGCGGGCGGGACCGCAAGGGCAACGTCCAGTTTCCGAAGACGCCGGTTCCGGTGCGCCCCGACGCCACCGGGCCGGAGGAATACGACGACGTGCCGCTGAGCGAGGTGGCCGCCAGGGTCGTTTCGATCACCGCCGATCGGCTCAATTTCACGCCGGATCCGCCGTTTTACTTCGGCTTGGTGCAGTTCCAGAACGGCGCGCGCGTGGCGATGGAGCATTGCGACATCGAAGGGCGCACGCCCGAAGTCGGCGATCCGGTCCGCATGCGCTTCCGCGTCAAGGCGATCGACCGGCAGCGTCATTTCCGCACCTATTTCTGGAAGGCGGCGCCTGTCTCGCGCCCCGATCTTCCTGTGGAGGCATAAGCCATGGCAACGGGCATCAAGGACAAGGTCGTCATCCTCGGCATGGGCTGCTCCGAGTTCGGCGAACGCTGGGACATGTCGTCGGACATGCTGATGGTGGAGGCCTTCATCGAGGCACTGGCTGACGCTGGGATCGAGAAAAGCCAGATCGAGGCGGCCTGGCTCGGCTCAGCGCTCGATGACTTCAACGTCGGCAACTCCGCGCTGCCGCTGGCGACGGCGCTGCGGCTCCAGAACATTCCGGTGACGCGCGTCGAAAACATGTGCGCGACCGGCAGCGAAGCGCTGCGCGGCGCGGTCTATGCCGTCGCCTCCGGAGCGGTCGACATCGCCATGGCGCTCGGCGTGGAGAAGCTCAAGGACACCGGCTTCGGCGGCCTGCCGATCCGCACCAAAGGCTCCGTCAACGACCTGTGGATGCCCTACGGCTCTGCCCCCGGCACCTTCGCACAGCTCGCCGGCGCCTATCGCGCCAAGCATGGCATCTCCGCCGAAGACCTCAAGCGCGGCATGGCGCATGTGAGCTGGAAGAGCCACCAGAACGGCGCCAACTCGCCGAAGGCACATTTGCGCAAGCCGGTCGACATGGAGACGATCATCAATGCGCCTCTGATCGCCGATCCGCTCGGGCTGTTCGACTGTTGCGGCGTGTCTGACGGTGCCGCCTGCGCCATCGTCACGACGCCCGAGATGGCGAAGAGCCTCGGCAAGGCAGTCGAGGACCTTGTGGCCGTGAAGGCGCTGCAGATCTGCGCCTCGAACGGCTGGGAGAGCCAGTACGGCGAATGGGACGGCGCCTCGGTGCGCAACACGCAGATGGCAGCGGCGCGCGCCTATCGCGAGGCGGGGATCGCCGATCCGAAGGCCGACATCAGCATGGCCGAGGTGCACGACTGCTTCTCGATCACCGAACTGGTGACGATGGAGGATCTCGGTCTGTCCGAAGAAGGCCGCGCCACCTTCGACTTCCTCGACGGCCGCTACGACCGCGACGGCGCCCTGCCGGCACAGGTGGATGGCGGGCTGAAGTGCTTCGGCCATCCGGTCGGGGCGTCCGGCCTGCGCATGGCCTACGAGGTCCATGCCCAGCTGCTCGGGCGCGCCGGACAGCGTCAGCTGCGCAAGGTCGACTTCGGCCTGACGCACAATCTCGGCGGTCAGCCGTCGAACTCGGTTTCCTCGGTCTCGATCTTCGGCCGTCTATAGGGAGTTTCAGGAATGGCCGGACGCTGGTTCGAACAGTTCGTCGAGGGCGAGGTGATCGTCCACGACACGCGCCGCACGGTGACCGAGACGGACAACGTGCTGTTCACGACGCTGTCGATGAACCCGGCCGCGATCCATCTCGACCACGACTATTCGTCGAGAACGGAATTCGGCAAGCCGCTAATGAACTCGGTCTTCACGCTCGGACTGGTCGTCGGCCTGACCATCGCCGACACGACCTTGGGCACCACCGTCGGCAATCTCGGCTTCGAGGAGGTGAAGTATCCGAGGCCGGTCTTTGCCGGCGACACGATCCACTCGGAGACCACGATCCTCGCCAAACGCGAGTCGAAGTCTAGGCCGACTCAAGGGATCGTCACCTTCCTCCATCGCGGGCTCAACCAGCGCGACGAGGTGGTGTGCGAGTGCCGCCGGCTGGCCCTGATGATGAAGGCGCCCGCATGAGGCTGACCTCGCTCCTCTTCGTCCCGGCGGACTCGGCAAAGAAGTTCGAGAAGGCCAAGGGCGTCGGCGCCGACGGGCTGATCCTCGACCTGGAGGATTCGGTCGCGCCGCCGAACAAGGCAGCCGCGCGAGAAACGCTGTCCGGCTGGATCGACGCATCCAACGGTGAGCGGGACTGGAGTTTCTGGGTGCGGGTCAACCCGCTCGATAGCGGCATGACGGCGGACGATCTGAAGGCGGTGGTGCGGCCTGGTCTGGACGGCATCGTCTTGCCGAAGTCGAACGGCGGCCAGGACGTCGCGACCCTGTCATTTATGATCGATCCGCTGGAGGCCGCGGCCGGCATGCCGAAGGGCCATGTGAAGATCCTCGTGGTGGCCACCGAGACGGCGGCGGCGATGTTCAATCTAGCCTCATATGCACCGGCACATCCGCGCCTCGCCGCGCTGACCTGGGGCGCGGAAGACCTGGGAACCGTGGTCGGCGCGACCTCCAACAAGGAGCCCGACGGCAACTGGACCCAGCCCTATCAGCTCGCGCGTTCGCTCTGCCTGTTCGCGGCGGCCAATGCCGGTGTGCAGGCGCTCGACACGCTCTATGCGGACTTCCGCAACCCCGAGGGGCTGGAAGCCTCATGCCGCGTGTCGCGACGCGACGGCTTCACCGGACGGCTCGCGATCCATCCCGACCAGGTTGCCGGCATACGCCGGGCCTTTGCGCCGAGCGAGGAGGACGTCGCGCTGGCGCGGCGGATCGTGGCTGCGTTCGACGGCAATCCCGGCCTCGGCACGATCGGGCTGGACGGCAAGATGTACGACATTCCCCACCTCAAACAGGCCCGGCGCACGCTGGCCTCGGTGGGATGACAGAGGAGGCTATCGTGGCAGTCAGCGCTGAGGAACGCGAGGACACGCTCAACTCGATCCGCGACGGCGTGCGCGGCGTGGTGCGCAAATTCGACGACGAATACTGGCTGGAGCGCGACGAAGACGGCAAGTTCCCGGACGAGTTCCACCGCGCCATGGCGGATGCCGGCTGGCTAGGCATCACCATGCCTGAGGAATATGGCGGGTCGGGGCTGGGCGTCACCGAAGCGGCGATCATGATGCACGAAGTCGCCAACAATGGCGGCGGCATGGCAGCGGCCTCGTCGGTCCATATCAACCTGTTCGGGCCGCACCCGATCGTCGTCTTCGGCAATCACGAGCAGAAGTCGGAGTGGATACCGCGCCTGGTCGCGGGCAAGGACAAGGTCGCCTTCGGCGTGACCGAACCCGACGCCGGTCTCGACACCACCCGCATCAAGACCTTCGCGGAAAAAGTGCCGGGCGGCTACAAGGTGCGCGGCCAGAAGGTCTGGACGTCGACCGCGCAGGTGGCGTCGAAGATCATGCTGCTCACCCGCACCACGCGCTACGAGGACTGCAAGCGCCCGACCGACGGCATCACGATCTTCTACACCGACCTCGACCGCTCGAAGATCGAGGTGCAGCGCATCCCGAAAATGGGCCGCAAGGCAGTCGATTCGAACGCGATCTTCATCGAGGACCTGTTCATTCCCGACGAACATCGCATCGGCGAGGAAGGCAAGGGCTTCTCCTACATCCTCCACTCGCTGAATCCCGAACGCATCCTCGTGGGAACCGAGGCCGTCGCGATCGGGCGCGATGCGCTCGGCCGCGCAGCGAAATATGCCAAGGAGCGCGTGGTGTTCAGCCGGCCGATCGGCCAAAACCAGGGCATCCAGCATCCGCTCGCCGAAAAGTGGATGTATCTGGAATCGGCCTGGCTGATGCTGATGAAGGCGGCCGAGCTCTACGATTCCCACAAGCCCTGCGGCGCGGAGGCCAATGCCGGCAAGTTCCTCGGCGCGCGCGCGGGCTACGACGCCTGCCTGCAGGCCGTGTTGACACATGGCGGCTTCGGCTACGCCAAGGAATATCACGTCGAGCGCCTGCTGCGCGAAGTGACCGTCACCCGCATCGCGCCGGTGACCGAGCAGCTCATCCAGAGCTTCATCGCCGAGAAGGTCCTCGACCTTCCCAAGAGCTACTGACCGCGGCGCCCGACGGGCAAGAATCATATCAGGAGGAGGCGTTCATGGTTCTGATGGACGGAAAGGTCGTGGTGGTGACCGGTTCGGCGCGCGGCGTCGGCAGGGCGGTCGCCGTCGAGATGGCGCGGGCGGGCGCGGCGGTCGTGGTCAACGACCTCGGCGTTTCCCTCTCCGGCGAAGGCGGAGGCGACACCCAGCCCGCCGAGGAAGTCGTGGCCGAGATCGAGGCGCTCGGTGGCCGGGCGGTGGCGAACTACGGCTCGGTCGCCAGCTGGAACGACGCGCAGGCCATGGTGCGCGCCGCCGTCGACAATTTTGGCCGCATCGACGCCGTGGTGAACAATGCCGGAAACCTGCGCGACGTGCTGTTTCACAAGATGACGGAGGAGGATTTCGACGCGGTCATCGGCGTGCATCTCAAGGGCAGCTTCAACGTCTCGCGCGCGGCCGCGCCCTATTTCAAGGAACAGGCGAGCGGCGCCTATGTGCACATGGCCTCGACGTCCGGGCTGATCGGCAATTTCGGCCAGGCGAACTATTCGGCCGCCAAGCTCGGCATCGTCGCTCTGTCCAAGTCGATCGCGCTCGACATGCAGCGTTTCAACGTGCGCTCCAACGCGGTGGCCCCCTTCGCCTGGACCCGCATGGTCTCCTCGATCCCCACCGACACGCCGGAGCAGCAGAAGCGTGTCGAGGGCCTGAAAAAGCTTGTTCCGGAAAAGGTGGCCGCGCTGTGTGTCGCGCTCTGCTCGGACGCCGCAAAGGACGTCACCGGACAGGTGTTCGGCTCGCGCAACAACGAGATCTACCTGTTCTCGCAACCGCGCCCAATCCGCACCGCCCACACGGCCGAGGGCTGGACGCCCGAGGCGATTGTCGAGCGCGTCATCCCACAGTTCCGCAACGACTTCTATCCGCTGCACCGCTCCGGCGACGTCTTCACCTGGGATCCTGTCTGATGGTCTTCGATCCGGATCGTCTGCGCAACTGGGACTTCGGCGAGCAACGGCAGTCCTACGCGTCACGCGACGCGATCCTCTATGCGCTCGGCGTCGGTCTTCCGCTCCTGCCGGGCGAAAGCGGCGACCTCAATTTCGTCGTCGAGGACCGGCTGCGCGTCCTGCCGTCCTTCGCGGTTACCCTCGCAACGCCCGGCATGTGGCCGAAGATACCGGAACTCGACATCGACTGGGTCAAGGTCCTGCACATGGCGCATGCGGCGCGTTTCGAAGCCCCGCTGCCGACGCAGGCCGAGGTCGTCAGCCGCGCCCGCATCACGGAGCTCTATGACCGCGGTGCCGACAAGGGATCGGTCTGCATCCTGCAGCGGCAGGTGCGGGACGCGAAGGACGGTACGGTCTACTGTACCATCGACCAGACGGTCGCGATGCGGGGCAATGGCGGTTTCGGCGGCAATCCCATGCCGAAGGTCGAGCGGCCCGAACCGCCGTCGCGAGCGCCAGACCATGTCGAATGCGTGCAGACCTCGCCGCGGGCCGCGCTGATCTACCGCCTTTCGGGCGACTACAATCCGCTCCATGCCGACTACGACGTGGCGCGCAAAGCCGGCTACAGACAGCCGATCCTGCACGGCCTCGCCTCCTATGGCACCGTCTGCGCCGTGGTGCTGCGCGCCTTCTGCGATGGCGATCCGGCGCGGCTGAAATCGCTCAATCTCCGTTTCTCCGGCGTCGTCATGCCGGGCGACGCGCTCGACTTCTCGTGCTGGAAGGACGGCAGCCGCATCCTGTTCGAGGCGCGGGTCGGCGACCGGACGGTCATGGATCAGGGCGTCGCGGAGATCGGCTAGGCCGCGTCATCGCATCGATTGGGAGGGCCGCATGAAGACATGGTTCATCACCGGCGCGACCCGCGGCCTCGGGCAGGCGACGGCTCTGGCTGCGCTAGAGGCAGGCGATCGCGTCATCGCGACAGGCCGTGACAGGGCTGTCGTCAGCGAAGCACTTGGTCCAGACGGCGACAGGCTGCTGTCGGCTCGGCTGGATGTGACGGATCAGTCCAGCATCGACGCCGCCGTTCGAGACTCGGTCGAGCGTTTCGGACGCATCGACGTGCTGGTCAACAATGCCGGCTACGGCCAGCTCGGCGCATTCGAGGAGATCTCACCTGAAGCGGTAGAGCGGCAGTTTGCCACCAACGTCTTCGGCGTCTTCGCCGTGACGAGGGCGATCCTGCCGCTGATGCGGGCGCAGCGGGCCGGCCATGTCATCACCATCTCGTCCATGGTCGGCGCGGTCGGCGTCGACGGCGGCTCGATCTACGCGGCGACGAAGTTCGCTGTGTCCGGCTGGTCGGAATCGCTCAGCCATGAACTGGCTCGCTTCGGCATCAAGGTAACCGCGGTCTATCCGGGCTATTTCCGCACCGACTTTCTCGACCGCAGCTCGATGCGGCTGGCGGACCTGTCTCTTGAAGATTACGCGAGGACGACCGCCACGGCCACCGAGCGGCGGTCCTCGCGCAATCATCGCCAGGCCGGCGATCCCGCTGCCTTCGGTCGCGCAATGGTCGAGCTAGCACGGTCGCCTGAATCGCCGGTCTGGTTGGTCGCAGGCCGCGACGCCCTGCGCACGATCGGCGAGCGCAATGCCGCGCAGACATCCGCTATGGATGCCTGGCACACGCTCTCGGCCTCGACCGACTTTCCCGAAGGCGCCTGAGTCGTCTTGTTTTATTCGATGAAGCGGCTGCCGAGCGTCTCGATGTCGCCGCGCGACAATTGCAGGGCGCGCTCGGCATAGGTGGCCATGTCGCCGAAGTCGCGCGAGACCGTTGCGAACATCGCATCGAGATAGGCTGCGTTCGCGGTGATCATCGGCTCGATCAGGTGATCGGCCACTGCGCCATAATCGACGCCATGGCTGTGCATGATCAACCGCCGATAGAGGGCATCGCGCGCGGCGTTGGTCTTGAGATAGTCTTCCATGATGTCGTCGCGGTTGACGCCGAGCAGGTCCAGCAGCATCGCGACCACCACGCCGGTGCGATCCTTGCCGGCAGCGCAATGGACGACGACGGGCGTTTCCGTTTCGGCGAGCGTGCGGAAGTAGCGGCGGTAGATCGCGGCAAAGTCGGCAGGCAGGGTCGCATAGATACTCTTCATGACGTCGGCACAGGCCTGCGCCGACGAGCCGGGGTTCGCGAGCACGGCATAGAGGTCGCCATGCCGGATCATATGCGGCTCGCTCACGACCATAAAATCGGCAATGGACAGAAGCGGCGACGGGCTCCGCGCCTTCTCGGCTTCACTGCGCAGGTCGAAGGCGGTGCGGACCTTCAGGCGCCGCATCGCCTCTGCGCCGGCCTCGCCGAGGCCTTCGAAGGCGCCGCCGCGATAAATGGTTCGCGCCTTCACCCGGCCGCCGCTGGCCGGATAGGCCGCCACCGAGCGGAAGTTCAGCGCGCCGTCTACAACCATCTCGTCCATTCGATGCCTGTCATTGTCGAGGTCACCGCCGGCGTTCCCGGCATCAGTAGACGGCCCGGCCGCCCGAAAGGTCGAACGTCACGCCCGTGTTGAAACTGCACGCATCGGATGAAAGCCATGCGACGAGTTCGGCCGCCTCTTCCGGCCGTCCCATCCGCTCCATGGGGATCTTGGCGACGGCGGCCGCCATGGCGTCGGGCGCACGCTCAACCGTGTCCGCCACGAGCGGCGTGTCGAAGACCGTCGGGCAGATGGCGTTGACGAGGACGCCGGTCTTGGCCAGTTCCTTGCCGAGCGACTTGGTCAGGCCGATGATGCCGGCCTTGGCCGAAACGTAACCCGCCATGAGCGGATTTCCGTCCTTTCCGGCCTGGCTCGTCGTGTTGACGATGCGTCCCCACCCCTGCGCGACCATGCCCGGCACGAAGGCGCGGCAGGTGTAGAAGGCGCTGTCGAGATTGATGCCAATGGCCTGGCGCCAATCCTCGTCGGACAGTTCCGCGAGCAGCGCGACGCGGGTCGAATGTCCGGCGCAGTTGAACAGGATGTCGAGCCCGCCCCATCGCGACAGCAGTGCCTCGGCGGCAGCCGCCACCTTACGCCCGTCGGCAACGTCGACCGAGGCAATGTGGACCTCGCCGAGCGGCTCGAGTTCGCTGCGCGCCTTTTCCAGCTTGGACTGGTCGCGGCCCCAGAGCTCCACCGACGCGCCCGACTGCAGATAGAGTTGCGCCGTGGCGAAGCCGATGCCCGAGCCTCCGCCGGTCACCAGGGCGCGCTTGGTCTTCAGGTCGTAGATGTTCACGTGGGTCCCTGCTGGCGTCGTTGGAGGAAGCGCTATGCGAATTCGCGCCCGAGCACATGGCGGGCGATGATGAGCTTCATGATCTGCGGCGTGCCGTCGGCGATGATCTGGCCGAGCACATCGCGGTATCGCTGCTCGACGGGGAAATCCTGCGTGTAGCCGTAGTGGCCGTGCAGCACGAGGCACGCGCGGATGACGTCGGCGCAGATGGTCGGCCCTTCGGCCTTGCACATGGCCGCCTCGGCGGTGTGCGGCAGGCCCTGGTCGCGCAGCCACAGTGTCCGGTAGCAGAGCCAGCGCAGCATCTCGAGCCGTGACTTCGCCTCCGCCAGCGGGAAGGATACGCCCTGGTTCTTCGAGACTGGCTGGCCGAATGCCTGCCTCTCCTTCACGTAGGAGATCGTCTCCTCCAGCGTCTGCTCCGCTGCGCCGAGGCACATCAGCCCGATCAGCGCGCGTGTGTAGTCGAACGTCTGCATGACCTGCGTGAAACCCGCATTCTCCGGGCCGATCATGTTGGCGGCGGGCACGCGGACATTGTCGAGGAACAGCGAGCCGCGGACGATGCCCTTTGCACCCATGTCCTCATAGGGCGTGCGCGACAGCCCCGGCGTGTCGAGCGGCAGGAGGAAGGCCGAGACGCCGGCCGCCTTCTTCTCCGGCGCCGTCTTGGCGAAGAGAATGCCGGCGTCCGCGACCATCAGCAGGGTGATCGCGGATTTCTCGCCGTTGATGACGTAGTGGTCGCCGTCACGGACCGCCCTCGTCCGGATCGAGGCCGCGTCGGAGCCGCAATGCGGCTCGGTCAGCATCACGCTGATGATCTTCTCGCCGGCAGCCATCGGTGTCAGCCAGGTCTCGCAAAGCTGCTGGGTGGCGAAACGGCTGAGGATGTCGCCGGCAAAGCAGGAATTGAGCATGCCGTAGCAGACATTGAAGTCGCCCCGGGCGATCTGCTCGATCGCCAGGCCCGCCTCCAGATAGTTGAGGTCGGCCCCTCCGAGGGCCCCCGGCACACGCAGTCCGAACGCGCCGACGGCGCCGAGCCGGGGCCAGACCTCGGCCGGGAACTCGCGGTTGCGGTCCCAGCGCGCGTAATGCGGCCTGAGCTCCGCCTCGGCGAAGTCCCGAAGCGTCTCCTGGAGCAAACGCTGCTCGCCCGTCAGCGCGAAATCCACCGCATGAACCTCCCACCGGCAATGTGTTCGCAAGCGAACAGAATGCTAGCGAATTAAATGTCGCAGCACAACAGGCCTTGCCCAGGTGAGTTTGACTCATATAGCATATGATACGCACGCGTACCGATCATGGGAGGTTGCATCGTGGCGCCACACTGCCCCGCGGACTATCGCGCCAGACGGCTGAGCACATCGTACTGGCCTGCCTTCACCGAGCCGGAGCTGAAGCAGGTGACGCTCGGCGAGGCGTTGCGACAGGCGGCAGGTGCGAGCCCGGATCGCGTGGCACTCGTGGAAGGAGGCCGCGACGGCGGCCGCTCCTGGGCCTATTCGGAACTGCTCGATCGATCGTTGCGCACCGCAAGGGCGCTGCTCACGCGCTTCGAGCCGGGAGAGCGCGTCGCCTTCTGGGCGCCGAACGTGCCGGAATGGATTCCGGCACTCTACGGATGCGCTCTCGCGGGGATCACGCTCGTCACGGTGAACCCGGCTTACAAACGCCGCGAGCTCGAATATGTGCTCGCCAAGTCCCGCGCGGCCGGCGTGTTCACCGCCCCGTCCTATCGCAACTTCGACATGGAGGCAGCCATTGCGGAGATCCGGCCGTCGCTGCCGGCCCTGCGCCATGTCATCCGTATCGGCGACTTCGAGGCGCTGCTCGATGAAAGCGATCCCGCAATGCCACTGCCGCCGGTCCGTCCCGGCGATCCGGCGGTGATCATGTTCACCTCCGGGACGACCGGGGCGCAAAAGGGCGTGATCTTCAACCACAGCGGCGTCGCCAACATGACCAACTTCACCCAGCGCCGCGGCGGGCTGAAGGAGGGCGGAGTGTTCGTCAATCCGATGCCGATGTTCCATATTGGCTCCTTAGGTCACGCCGGCATCGGCTCCGTCATGCTCAGGGCGACGCATGTGCTCATGCCGGAATGGGACGCCGAGAACTACATGGCGCAGGTTGAGCGCCACGCCGGCACTTTCTCTCTGCTGGTCCCGACCATGATCGAGCAGTTGCTCGCCCATCCGGAACGGGGTGCCTACGATCTTTCCACGCTGCGCAACCTGACCTCGGGCGCCTCGGTGGTCGAGGCCCGCCTGATCCGCGCCACGAAGGAAGCGCTCGGCGCGACGATTTCGAACATCTACGGTCAGACCGAGATGCAAGGCAGCATTACCGGCACCCATCCCGACGACAACGACGACGACATCTCCGGCACGATCGGCCAACCGCTGCCGCACATGGAGGTGCGGATCGCGGACCCTTCGACCGGCGAAACCGTCGCGCTCGGCGAGCAAGGCGAAATCCAGACCCGCGGCTACCAGAACATGATCGGCTATTTCGACATGCCGGAGGAAACCGCGCGCACCATCCAGCCCGACGGCTGGCTGCGGTCCGGCGACCTCGGCTCGATGGACGAGCGCGGCTTCCTGAAGATCACCGGCCGGATCAAGGACATGATCATCCGCGGCGGCGAGAACATCTATCCGCGCGAGATCGAGCTGCTGCTCCTCGAAGACGCCGGCCTTGCCAATGCGGCGGTCGTGGGCGTCCCCGATCCGCACTGGGGCGAGCAGGTCGGCGCAGTGCTTGTGCCGCGAGACCCGGCCTGCCAGCCGGACGTGTCGCGGCTCTTCACGCGATGCCGGACGGAACTCGCGCACTACAAGGCACCGCGCCTATGGTTCGTCGTTCCCGAGCTGCCGATGACCGAGACCGGCAAACTGCAGAAGTTCAGGCTGGTCGCATCCATCAAGGCTGGCGCGCTACAACCCGTCGCAAGAACCTGATCTGCAAAGAAAATTGGTGAGTAAGACTCATCTTTGGAAAGCCAGTTTGCGAATAAACGAAACAAAAACATGGCTATGCCGTTCATATTGACTAAGTGATGAAAACTTAGTACGCTAGCGGACATAAATTGGACGAGAGGCACGCGTGGACCAGATTCTCAACCTGATGAGATATGCAGCGCAGTCCCCCATGGACTATGCCGCTGCATGGAAGGAGCGCACCGGCCGTCAGGTGATCGGTCTACTGCCGATGCATTTCCCCGGCGAACTGGCGCATGCTGCCGGCTGTCTTCCGCTCGTGATCCAGGACGATGCCGAGCCGATCACCGTCGGCCAGGCGGGCGTCTTCAACTTCTACTGCGGCTTCAACCGATCGCTGATCGACCAGACCATGCGCGGCAGCTTTGATTGCCTCGACGCGATCATGTTCGGCGACCACTGCGTCCAGCTCCTCGGCACAGCCGACACGATCCGGGCGGAGCGTCCGGAACTGCCTATCCTCTTCAACCAGCTCTGCACGACGCTGGACGCCAACTGGGCCGAGCGCGAGACAATCGGAACCTTCACCCAGCTCTGGAAGGAGTTGGAGAGCCTGACTGGCCGCGCCATCGCACCGGAGGCAGCAAGCGCGTCGATCGCCCTGTTCAACCGCAACCGGACGCAGATGCGCGAGCTCTACGAGTTGCGGCGTCAAGGCCGCATCGCGATCTCGGGACGAGACATGCAGCTCGTGGTGAAGTCGTCCATGGTCATGGACAAGGCGGACCACGTCGCGTTGATGGACCGGCTGCTGCGGGAGATTCCGCGCGTCGCTGCCGGCTCCGCCGAAATCCCGCTCTACCTGTCCGGCCACATGTGTCACGCACCGAAGCCGGAGATCATCGACATGATCGAGGAATGCGGCGCGCGCATCGTCAACGACGACCTGTTCGTCGGCTGGCGCTTCATCCACGCGGACATGGACGAAGCGAGGCAGCCGGTCGAGGCGATGGCGCACTGGTATCTGGAGAAGAACCAGCGCGTTCCCTGCCCGACGCGCACCATGCAGGGGGTCGATTGGGAAGATTATCTCCTGTCGGACGTGCAGCGGTCGGGCGCGCGGGGATTGGTCATCCTGATGGTCAAGTTCTGCGAACCGCACATGTATTTCTATCCCGAGATCAAGGAAGCCTTCGAAAGCCGGGGCATTCCGCATCTGCTGATCGAGACCGAGCACGAGGAGATGCCGATCGAGGCTCTCAAAACCCGGGTCGAGACATTCGTCGAAATCGCCAAGCGCCGCGCCACTGAGGCCGCCTGAGAGGAGAAGCATTATGGAGAACATCGTCGCAATGCCGACGTCCAAGCCTGTCTTCGGAAATGGCGAACGGGCCAACAAGCTGAAGAGCACGCGTTTCGGCAGCAAGCTGGTCAACGACTACTGGAGCGGCGTGTTCGCCGCGAAGGAGCAGGGCAAGAAGGTGGTCTGGTACAACGGCACCTACATCCCGCCCTTCTTCCACTCGCACGACCTTGTCTGGGTGCATGGCGAGGCCTGGTCGGCGATGCTGGCGGCGCGCCATCGCGAGATCGGCGCGCAGGCGCGGGGCGAGCAGCGCGGCTA
Organism: Mesorhizobium australicum; assembly: GCF_900177325.1. NCBI lineage: Bacteria > Pseudomonadati > Pseudomonadota > Alphaproteobacteria > Hyphomicrobiales > Phyllobacteriaceae > Mesorhizobium > Mesorhizobium australicum. The sequence continues at coordinate 4,660,643 of NZ_FXBL01000004.1, forward strand.
CGATCGCGAGCTGTGCTCCTATGCCCGTACCCATATCGGCCAGATGCTCATCGAGATGGACAAGGCGAAGGCGGGCGAAGACGGCCTCAGCCTCGATGATCCCCGCATCGAGGCGATGATGAAGCTTCCTCCGCCGGACATGATCGTCAACGCCTATCCCTATTGCTCCTCCGGACAGCAGTGGGACGACATCACCTACCGCGTCTTCGGCAAGAAGGTGCCGATGTTCACGATCCAGATCCCGCTGCTGTGGGGCGGACGCCAGGATGCAGGATACTTGCGCGGCGAGGAATGGGATCAGCGCTCGCGCTACGTGGCCGACCAGCTCATCGAGCTGACCAAGTTCCTCGAGGCCAACACCGGCCGCAGGTTCGACTTCGACCGGCTTTCGGAGACGATGGGCTACATCAAGCGAGCGGCCGAGCTGCGTCTCGAAGGCATGGAACTGTGCACCGCCCGTCCCTCGCCCGCCAGCTTCTTCGACTGGATCGTCTCGATCGCGCCGATGAGCTTCCTGCCCGGTGACCAGAACATCGTCGACTACTTCCAAGGCGTAAAGGACGAGATCCAGGAGCGCGCGGCAAACGGCGAGGGCGCGGTGAAGGACGAGCGCTACCGCCTGTTCTTCGACGGGATGATGAACTGGAACAAGGTCGGCTGGCTGGCCGACAAGTTCGCGCAGGTCAATGCCTGCGTGGTCGCCGGTCGCTACACGCATATGTCCTTCTGGCAGGAGCCGCAGCTGATCGACCTGAAGGATCCGGTGCTGGGCATGGCCCAGAATTACCTCGTCTGCCCGAACAATCACGGCGCCCCGATCATGATCGGCGAGATCGAAAAGCTCTGCGACAAGTTCGAGCTGGACGGCGTCGTCTGCCATGCATCGCGGACCTGCCGCGGCATGACCAACGCCCAGTTCCTCATCGCCGGATCGGCCAAGAAATACGGCCGCCAGGCGATGTTCTTCGAAGGCGATGTCGCCGACGAGAGCTTCTACAAGGACGAGCTTCTCAACGTCCGGCTCGAGGCGATGGTGGAGGCGATGGAGGCGAAGCGGCGCGCCGCATAAAGGCGCCCCGGTCGACTTAATATGCTTGTATATCGTAATAAAGATTACTAATATCGGGCGAAATTAGGGAGGATATCGTCTGATGTCGAACACGCCCACCGGCGCCGCGTTTCCTTTGAGTGAAGCACGCGTTCTGATTTCCGGAGGAACCGCTGGAGTGGGCCTTGCGACGGCCAGGCGTTTCGCGGCCCTTGGCGCACGCCACGTGACCATAAACGGCCGGACCCGCGAGCGCGGCGAGAAGGCGCGCGACGCGATCGCTCGGGCCTTCCCGGACTGCAAGGTCCACTTCATCGCCGCGGACAGTTGCAAGACCGAACAGGCCGTCGAGCTCGCCCGCAAGGCCGAGGAGGCGATGGGCGGTGTCGACGTGCTGATAAACACCACAGTGAGCGCCCACCCCTACCCGGTTCTGTTCCACAAGATCGACATCAACGACATCGAGAGCATGGTGCTCACCCAGGTGATGACGCATTTTCTTTTGTCGCGCGCCGTCATGGATGGCATGAGGGAGCGCGAACGGGGCGTGATCATCAACATCGCCTCCGACGCCGGCAAGGTCACGACCCCGGGCGAGGCGCTGATCGGGGCGATGATGGCGGCGATCATCATGTTCAGCCGCGCGCTTGCGATGGAAGCCAAGCGATCCAAAATCCGGGTCAACTGCGTCACGCCGTCGATCATCGAAGGCACCTTGACTCACGACACAGTGATGGGCGGCGAGTTCTCCGGCAAGCTGTTCGCCAAGGCGAAAGAGATGGCCCGGCTCGGCGTCGTCAACGCCGAGGACATGGCGGACCTGATCACCTTCCTTGCCAGTCCTGCGGCGGCGAAGCTGAGCGGTCAGGTGATCAGCCTGAACGGCGGCATCTCGGCGGCTTGAGGGGGCGACGATGGGATACAATTCAGTCTTCGCACCGGACCTCTTCAAGGACCAGACGATCATCGTTACCGGCGGCGGCTCCGGCATCGGTCGATGCACCGCGCACGAGCTCGCGCATCTCGGTGCCAATGTCGTGATCGTCGGGCGCAATCCCGAGAAGCTCGACACCGTCACCCGGGAGATCGCCGAGGACGGCGGCAAGGTCACTGCCATGACCTGCGACATCCGCGACGAAGCCCAGGTGATCTCGGTGATCGACCGCACGGTCGAGACGTTCGGCGCGATCCACGGCCTCGTAAACAATGCGGGCGGCCAGTACCGCACCGAACTGAAGACGATCTCGACCAAGGGCTTCGAGGCTGTGGTGCGCAACAACCTCACCGGCGGCTTCATCTTCATGCGCGAGGCCTATCTCCGCTGGATGGAGGCGAACGGCGGCGCGATCGTCAACATCATCGCCGACATCTGGAACGGCTGGCCGGAGATGGGTCATTCGGGCGCCTCGCGCGGCGGGATGCTGACGCTCAGCGAGACAGCGGCCTGCGAGTGGGCGCATTCGGGCGTGCGTGTGAATACGGTGGCGCCGGGCGGCATCGCATCCAGCGGCTTCGACACCTATCCCGAGGAGATCGGCCCTCGCCTGCGCGAATACGCGACCAAGGTGCCGTTGCCGCGCTACGGCACCGAATCCGAGATCTCGGCGGCGATCGTCTACCTGCTGTCGCCTGCCGCCGCCTACATCACGGGCTCCTGCATACGCGTCGACGGCGGCGCGCCGAACCTGCGCCAGACCTGGACGCAGAAATACGAGGCAACAAACATACCTGAATTCAACGGTTTCCATCGGGCCGTCCAGCCAGAGGTCCTCAAACGGCGGTAGCACACCGCCACGGACCGCGCATGCCAGGGCAGGAGGAGCCCAAGCCATCTGAAGGAGGAACAGATGACCGCGCAGATCAAATTCGTCGAGAGCTACTTTCCAAAATACGATTCCGGGCCGTTGATCGACGGCACCCTCGGCGACCTGATGCTGAGGAATGCCGCCGAGGTGCCGGACAGGCTCGCCCTGATCGAAGGCGCCGCCGATCCCGCCAGGCGCCGGCGATGGACATACAGGCAGTTCGTGGACGAGGCGCTGGCCTGCGCTCGCGGCCTGCTCAAGCACTTCAAGCCCGGCGAGCGCGTCGGACTGCTGGCTCCGGAAACGCCTGAATGGGCGATCTTTCAGCACGGCATGAGCTTTGCGGGCCTGATCATCGTGCCGATCAATCCAGCCTACACGGCGCGCGAGGTGGCGTTCATCCTCGGCAATGCCGGGGCTGCCGGCATCGTCCATGCAGACGAGTCGCGCGGGAAGGACCTCGTCGCGGTTGTGAAGGAGGTCCAGGCACAGCTCAGCCATGTCCGCCATGCCATCAATGTCGCCGACCTGGCGGCGTTGCAGGCGGAAGGCGATCCTGCGCAGGAGCTGCCGAAGCAGGATCCCGGCGATGTGATGCAGATCCAGTACACGTCGGGCACTACCGGCTTCCCGAAGGGGGCCTGCCTGCATCACCGCGGCGTCATCAACGCGGCCCACTTCATTGTCGAGCGGGCGGCATTCCCGATCGGCGGCGTCTGGCTGAACTCGATGCCGATGTTCCACATCGGCGGCGCGGTCGTGTCCGAGATCGGGGTCTTCTCCCGGCAAGGCACGTTCGTCCTGATGCGCAATTTCGATCCTGCGCTGTTCCTCGAACTGATCGAGGCCGAAAAGGTCAATTGCTCGCTCATCGTGCCAACGATGATCCTGGCCCTGCTCAACCATCCGGACGCCAAGACCCGGGATCTCTCGTCGTTCAACTCGATCCTGTCGGGCGCGGCGGCAGTACCCGAAGCGCTGGTGAAGCGCGCCAAGAAGGAATTCAACGTCGAGTTCGCCATCATGTATGGCCAGACGGAATCGAACGGTCCGTTTCTCGAGACCTTCACGACAGACAGCGACGAGCTCCAGTCGCAAACGATCGGCCGCCCGATCCCGCATGTCGAGGTCAAGGTGGTCGACATCGGCACGCTGGAAACCCTTCCGGTCAACCAGGTGGGCGAATACTGGGTCCGCGGCTTCAATACGATGAAGGAGTATTACGGCCAGCCGGAAGCGACACGGGCGACGCTGACGGACGACGGCTGGCTGCGCACCGGCGACCTCGGCACGATGGACGAGAACGGCTACTTCCGCATCACCGGCCGCCTGAAGGAGATGATCATCCGTGGCGGCATGAACCTCTATCCGTCGGAGATCGAAAGCGTCCTGTTCGAACATCCGGACATCGCACAGGTCGCGGTCGTCGGGTTGCCTGACGAAACCTGGGGTGAGACGGTCGCGGCGGTCATCCTGCCGAAGAGCCAGGACAATCCTCCCCGGCCGGAGACGCTGTGGGCCTACTGTCGGCAGAACCTGTCGCCGCAGAAGACGCCGGAGCACTGGATTTTCGTGAAGGAGTATCCGCTCACCGCGACGGGCAAGATCCAGAAGAACGTTCTGCTCGAATGGTGCAAGGACGGCAAGCTGTCGGCGACAGCCTGGACGAGGCCGGAGCGCGACTCGAAGGTCGCATGATGGCCACAGATCGCAGGCCCGTGGCGCTGGTCACCGGCGCAGCGGGCGGCATAGGCGGCGCGATCGCATCGGCGCTCGGGGCGGCGGGATTTGACATCGTCCTGACTGACCGCGACATCTCCCCGCTTGACGTTCTGAAGGAACGGCTCGACGCCGTGGAGGTCAGGTCCACGGCCATCGGCTACGACCTGACCGACGACCATGCGAGGGAGAACTTCGTCGAGGCGGCTTTCGCGGCCTTCGGCGGCGTGGATTGTCTGGTGAACAATGCCGGCGTGTCGGTCATGTCGCGCGGCGATATCCTCGACGTGACGCCGGAGAGCTTCGACCGTTGCGTCGCAGTCAATCTGAGGGCACAGTTCTTCCTGACGCAGGCGGTCGCCCGCCGCATGATCGGCCGTTCATCCAGTCGGCGGCGCACCATCGTGACAGTGACCACCGTTGCGGTCGATCATCATGTCGGCCGCGTGCTCGCCGAATACTGCATCTCGAAGGCCGGCCTCTCCCATTCGGTCCAGCACTGGGCCGCGCGGCTCGATCGCGAGGGCATCGACTGCTACGAGGTCCGTCCGGGCATGATGAAGACCGACATGACCGCCACGACCCGCGAGAGATACGACGCCCTGATCGCCTCGGGCTTCGTGCCTGCGGCACGGTGGGGCGACATCGGCGAAGTCGGGCGCGCCGTCGCATTGCTGGCGCGCGGAGAACTGTCCTATGCCACCGGCCAGACGCTGCATATCGACGGCGGGATGCGATTCAAGGTCTTTTGACGCAGCCGGCCCCACGCCGTGCGGTGGATTGGCTTAGTCCGGCCGCTTGCGGACCAGCTCCGCGACCTCGCCCATCAGGATGAGCTGCCCATCCTGATTGTGGAGTTCGATCCGGTCGACGACGATCCCCATATCCGGCCGGCTGCGGCTCTCGCGCTTGTCGATCGTGGTCCAGCGCGCACGCACGGTGTCGCCGAGCTTCACCGGCGCGTGGAACTTGACGTTGTTCCAGCCGAGCAGCGCGACACCGGTGCCGGCGAGATGGCCGGTCCGGGTCACCAGCCCGTGGGCGAGCGACAGGTTGAGCATTCCGTGCGCGATGCGGCCACCGAATTCGGTCTGGCGTGCGAAGGCCTCGCTGGTGTGGAGTTCGCTCAGGTCCCCGGTCAGGCCAGCGAACAGGTTGACGTCCGTCTCGCCGACCGTGCGCGAGGGCGTGCGCTTCATCACTCCGAGCTGGACATCCTCGAACCAGTCTCCACCCGGCTGCCCCTTCTGCGATGTCGACGTCATGCGACCTTTCCGAGATAGCTCTGGTGCAGCGCCGGATTGTCCCGCAGCGAATTGCCCGGCCCTTCGGCCCTGACGCGGCCGACGGCCATGATGTAGCCGTAGTCGGCCAGCTGCAGCGCGTCGTCCGCATGCTGCTCCACCAGCAGGATCGTCAGGCCGTCCTTGCGCAGCTTTGCCAGGATCTCGAAGATCTGGTCAACGATCATCGGCGCCAAGCCGAGCGACGGCTCGTCCAGCATCAGCAGCTTGGGCCCGGCCATCAGCGCGCGCGAGATGGCGACCATCTGCTGCTCGCCGCCGGACATGGTTCCCGCGCGCTGGTGAATCCGCTGCCGCATGATCGGGAAGAGTTCGAGCACATAGTCGAGCCTCTCCTGATAGCGCCGTTGCGAGTCCGCCTTGCCCGCCAGGCGGTGAAAGCCCAGCCGCAGGTTCTCCTCGACCGTCAGTGGCGCGAAAAGCCGCCGGCCCTCCGGCACCTGCACGATGCCGAGTTCGACCACCTGGGCGGGCTTCCTGCCGGTGATGTCCTGCCCTTCGAACCGGATCGAGCCCGCATAGGTGGTGACCAGCCGCGAGATCGTATTGACGATGGTGGACTTGCCGGCGCCGTTGGCGCCGACGACCGATACGATCCTGCCCTCCGGGATCGAAATCGACACGCCGTCGAGCGCGACAGACTTGTTGTAGCCGGCGACGATCTGGTCAAGCTGCAGCATCGGTCGCCCTCCGTCCGATATAGGCCGCGATGACCTCGGGATTGCGGCTGATCTCCGCTGGCGTGCCGTCCGCGATCCTGGTGCCGTGATCCATCACGACGATGGTGTCGCAGGCCTGCATGATGAAATCGATATCGTGCTCCACCAGAAGCATCGACAGTCCGCGCTTACGCAACAAGGCGAGCATCTCTCCCAGATTGCGAGTTTCGGCGTCGTTCAGCCCGGCCGCCGGCTCGTCGAGCATCAGGAGGACAGGATCGGCGGCGAGCGCTCGCGCGATGTCGATCAGCCTCAGCTGGCCGAGCGTCAGCTCCTCGATCGAGTGCCCCGCACGGTCGGCGAGGCCGACGAAGGAGAGCAGTTCCATCGCCCTCTCCCGGCTCTCGCGTTCCTGTGTCCTCAGCCGGCCATAGTGCAGAAGGGATCGCAGCATGCCGTCCGGAAACCTCGGATGCAGGCCGAGCTGTACGTTCTCGAGCACCGACAGCCCTTGGAACAGGCGCACGATCTGGAACGTGCGGGCCATGCCCATGGGGCTGCGCGTGTGCGCCGGCTGCTCGGTCACCCGCTGATCCCGGAAATAGATCTCTCCGGATGACGGCCGACGGACGCCTGTCACGAGGTCGAAGGTGGTGGACTTGCCGGCGCCATTCGGCCCGATCAGGCCCTTGACCTCACCGGGCTGGATCTCGAACGAGACATCGTTGACCGCGATAAGGCCGCCGAAGCGTCGCGTGACGCAATCGAGCCGCAGCAGCGGTTGCGAGGCGTTCGCGTTCATCGCACGCTCTCCTTGATCTCCTGCGGACGTTTCTCCAGCTCCGACGCGCTCTTGCGCGCGCCGAACCAGTCGCGCCGCTCCAGCAGGCCCGACAGGCCGTGCGGCAGGAAGACGAGGAAGATGAGAATGAACAGGCCATAGACCACGGTTTCCAGCTCGCCGAAGCGGGTGAGCAGTTGCGGCAGCACGACGACGATGACGGAGCCGAGGATCGGGCCGAAGCGGGTGCCGAGGCCGCCGACCACGACGATGGTCAACATCGACACCAGCACATGGAACTCGGACAGGCTCGGGTCGACGCGCAGCGACGTGATGCCGAAGCAGATGCCGGCTATGGCGGCCATGACGCCGGAAAGGACGAGGACGCGCAGCTTTGTCCGGGTGACCCGCACGCCCAGCGCCTGCGCCGCGGTTTCGTCGTCGCGGATCGCCTGCATGGCGCGGCCGAGATGCGAACGGATCAGGAAGTCGTGCACCAGCAACACGGTGGCGGCCAGGGCCAGGACGACGAAGTAAATGCCGGTGCGGTTGATCGACTCGCCGTTCCACTCCAGCGGCGGCACCGCGACGCCGCTCTGGCCGCCGGTGAACTCGATCCACCGATTGGCGACGCCGTTCTGGACCAGCATGAAGGCCAGCGTCGCCATTGCGAGATAGTGGGTTCTCAGGCGAAGCAAAGGCAGGCCGATCAGCAGCGACAGCACGGCAACGATCACAAGCGACCCCGCAAACGCCATCAGCGGGCCCCACCCGGCCATGACCTGCAGCATCGCGAAGGCATAGGCGCCGATTGCGTAGAAGGCCGGCTGGCCGAGCGAGATCTGCCCCGAGAAGCCGTAGAGGAGATTGAAGCCCATGCACAGGATCGCATAGATCCAGACCAGCATGGCGAGCCTGACATGGAAGCCGCTCGTCAGGACGAAGGGCAGCGCAATTCCCAGCGCCACGATGACCAGCACCGGCAGGATTGTCGGTGCACGCGGCGCCTCGGGCACGATCTTGTTCGCCATGATCAGCGCCGCTCCGCTTCGTAGTCGCCCAGAAGCCCGTAGGGCCGGATGACGAGCACGAGGAGGATGAGGACAAAGATCGCGGGCTCGGCATAGAGCGACGTGCCGTAGCCGGCCATCAGCGCCTCCATCAGGCCGATCGCGATGCCGCCGGCGGCGGCCGCGAAGGGCGAGCCGAGACCGCCTAGGATCGCGGCCATGAAGCCCTTCACGGTCAGCAGCAGCCCCATGCCGACATGGCCGCCGAGCAGGGGGCCGACCATCATGCCGGCAATGCCGGAGATGAAGGCCGAGAAGATGAAGGAGAACTGGACAATGCGCTCGGAACGGATGCCCATCAGCAGCGCGATCTTCGGATCGACGCCGGTGGCGCGCACGGAGAGGCCGAAGCGCGTTCGGTAGAGGATGAACCACGTCGCCACGAGGAAGACGAAGAAGATCACGATCAGCGAGATCTGCTGCGAATTGGTGATGAGGAAGCCAAGCCGCACCGGGTCGAGCGACAGCACCGGCGGCACATACCGCTGGTCGGGTCCCCACAGCAGGAAAGCGAGGCCGTAGACCACGATAGCGCCGGCAAGCGTGCCGATCATGATTGTCAGCGGGGCGGCCTTGCGGCGCATCAGCGGCCGATAGATGCCGTAGTCGAGCCCGAGCGCTGCGACCACGACGATCGCCAGCATGGCAAGCGCCGCAAGAGGCCATGGCAGCGCGAATGTGACCATGAACAGGACGGCGCACATCGCGCCCAGCATGACGAATTCGCCCTGCGCGAAGTTGATGACGCGCGACGAGCCGTAGACGACAGAAAGCGACAGGCCGATCAGGCCATAGACGCTGCCGTTCGTCAGTCCTGCAAGCAGCAGGTAGCTGAATTTCATGAGCATATGCGCCCCCGTTGCTTGGGCCTGGGTGCGACGCCGGAAAGTCCCGGCGCCGCCCCGGCAGGAGCCCTGGCTACTTCTTCAGAGCGACAGCCGAATCCACGGCCTCGAGCGCAGCGCCGTTCTCGGCAACCTTGACGAAGACGAAGAAGCCCGTGTCGGTCGGCCCGTGATGGTTCTGCGAGAAGCGATAGCCGCCGTTCGCCGTGCCCTGCAGCCCGGTGAAGTCGCCGTGCCGCGCGGTGGCGTCGCGGATCGCGTCGCGGGCCGCCTGCACGTCGCCGCCCTTGATCGCTTCCTGCACCTTCTCGTCCTTCAGCACCGCGACGGCGAGCGTGCCTGCGTCGTATCCCTGTACAGGCGACGGCGAGATGGCGAGCGGGCCGTATTTCGCGGCGTATGCCTTGAAGAATTCGGCCACTTCCGCCCGGGTCGTATCGACCGACGAGGGAACCAGAACGTCGTTGCCCGTCTCGGCCGCAAGGTCGCGGAAGGCCTTCATCATGCCGACGCGCGGCATGATCACCGGCTGCTTCAGCCCCATCTGCCGGATGGTGCGCACGACGCGAGCGCCGTCAGCCGGATAGGGATAGACGAGGATCACCTCCGGGTCGCTCTGCATCAGGTTGATGACCTGCGGCGATACGTCGGTGGCGGCGACGTCATAGGTCTGCTGAGTGGTGATCTCGATGCCCTTCTTGCCGAGCTCTTCCGTCGCCGACGCGGCGCCGGAGATGCCGAACGGCACAGAATTGTTGATGATCGCCACCTTCTTGATGCCGTTCGCTGCGAACGCCTCGGCGACCGCGATCGAGTCCTGCGTCACCTTCGGCCCGAAGCGATACTGGTAGACTGCGTTGTCGGTTACGTTCGGCGCGGCGGCCGCGAGGATGTAGAGCGGGATCTTGCTCTGGTTGGCCACCGTCACCAGCGAATTCGCCACTGCGGAGGGGCTGCCGCCGATGATCATCAGGCCGCCGTCGTCCTCCGCGCAGCGGGTGCCGAAATTGGCGGCGAGCTGCGGGTCCGTCTTCGTGTCGTAGGTGATCAGCTCGATCTTCTGGCCGTTGATGCCGCCGGCCTCATTCAGCGGATCGAGCACCATCTTCAGCCCATTCAGGCTCTCGATGCCGGTGTCGGCAGCCGAGCCGGAACGGTCGTCGACATGGCAGATCACGAGCTTGAGCGGATCCGCCGATGCGGCGCCCATGCTTATGGAAAGGGCGACGGCTGCCAGCGCCGTCGAACCGAAAAATGCCTGGCCGATGCGAGTCATTTAGTTCCTCCCTGGACGCGTTTTTTCGCGGAACGCGCGACGCGAGCGACAATCAACGTCCCGGGATCCTCCATCCCGATAAGGTACGCTGAGCTATTTATATGCTATATTACGATTTGCCTCCGCACAAGTTTTTTTAGCGCCATTGACCGCCTCAGGTGACTCGATCTCAACACGATGTCGAAGTCATGGAAACTGCCATAGATCGCAAAAAGAGCCGGGATATTGTCAACTTTACGGGTGACTGAGAGACCTTCGGTGATCCACACTCACATCAAGGATGAGGCGGCTCATCGAAGCCGATCACCACGCGCCGTGCACGGCCGTCCGACAGCATCCCGAAGCCGTCTGCGATCCGGTCGAGCCTGATCCGGTGTGAGATCAAGGCGTCGAGATGCAGCTTGCCCTCGGCATACCAGTCGACGAGGAGCGGCAGCTCGGAACGGGTCTTCACGTTGCCGAGGTAGGAGCCCATCAGCCGGCGTCCTTCCTGCAGGGCGCGCGGGCGCAGGTCGACCCGCTCATCTCCCGGCAGGATGCCGATGGTCACCGTCGTGCCCCAGCCGATCCGCGTCGATTCCACCGCCTGTGAGAGAATGGCCGATGAACCGACGCATTCGAATGCGTAGTCCGCGCCGCCGCCGGTGATCCCGCGGATGGTTTCGACGACGTCCGGCACGGTACGCGGATTGAGGAAATGCGTCAGCCCGATCGCCCGGCCGGCGATCTCCTTTTCCGGGTTCGTGTCGACGCCGATGATGGCGCTTGCGCCGGCGAGGCGCGCGCCCTCGACAACGTTGAGCCCGATGCCGCCGAGACCGAACACAACTGCCGACGCGCCCCGCTCCATGCGGGCGGTGAAGATCGCGGAGCCGATGCCGGTCGCGCCGGCGCAGGCGAGGCAGCAGATGACGTCGAGCGGCACGTCGCTGCGTATCTTCGCCGCCTGCCATTCTCGGACGGTGACGAAGTTTGCAAACGTGCCGAGTTCGCAGAACGCCCGCGCAGGCCGCCCATGCAGGGAAAACGGCCTGCGTTGCGTGGGCTTAAAATAGGCGTCGCAGAGATTGGTTTTGGATGAACGGCAGGCAGGGCATTCGCCGCATTCGGGAATCCCCGCGAGAATGACGTGGTCGCCCCGCGCAAGCGAAGCTACGCCCGGGCCAACCTCGCGCACGATGCCCGCGCCCTCATGACCGAGCACGATCGGATAGTCGTGCCAGTTGCGCGAGCCGTCGAAGAAGGACATGTCGGAATGGCAGAGACCCGCTGCCTTGATCTCGACCAGCACCTCGCCGTCGCGGGGACCGTCGAGGTCGAACTCCGCTATTTCGATCGGCCGGTGTTGCGCGGCAGCGAAGGCCGCTTGGACCTTCATGTTGGTACCTAATGCACCATCTCGGTGATGATCTGGACGATCTCGACATAGCTCTTGAGCAGGAAGTAGCTCGTCGCCAGCACGAAGGGGGCAATGGGAAGCGCCCACCAGCCGAGCCCGCTCCAGGCGGACCAGAGGAAAAGACCGGTGAGCGCCACGCCCAGGATAGCCGCCCCGATTCGCCCTAGCTTCAGGATCAGACGAAGAGCGGGGAAGCGTTCCATGGGTGTGTTCAGAGATGATTCTGGAGCGAGCCGACCAAAGACTTGAGCTTGCCCGCGACAGGTTGTTTCTCGCGCGGGTCGATCGCCAGTTCCGGCACGCCCCGGCACCCGGGAATGCATGCCTTGTCGGCTGCCATCTGTTCCTCGCGCGCCATATCCTCGGCTTCGGAGATCAGGAGATGTCTGTTCTCGGCCCTGTAGTCGTCAAGCCCGATCAGGGCTGCGCCGAGCGCGCCGGCGATCTGCGGCAGGTCGGGCAGGATCAGCGGCATCTGCAGCTCGTCCTGGATGTAATGCACGGCCGCAGGGTTCTTGGCGACGCCGCCGGTCATCACCACCGGACCCTTCTTGCCGACACGGCCGACAAGTCCAAGAGTGCGCGTCGCGATCGCCTTGTGCACCGCGCCGAGCACGTTCGGCTTGGTATGACCCTCGGCAAGCAGCGAGATCACTTCGGTCTCGGCGAAGGTGGCGCACATCGACGATATCTTGAGCTTCTCCGTCGCTTCCAACGCCACGCCGCCCATGTCGGCGAGCTCGATCTCCATGGCGCGGGCGAGCACTTCGAGAAACTTGCCGGTGCCGGCCGCACAACGGTCGTTCATGGCGAATTGCGCCACCAGGCCGTTGGAATCGACCGAGATCACCTTGCTGTCTTGGCCGCCGATATCGATGACGAGCCGCGCGCCCGGCACCATCGCGACCGCGCCGCGGGCGTGGCAAGTGATCTCGGTGTAGTTCTTGTCGGCTTCGTCGAGCATGCGTCGCCCGTAGCCGGTCGATACCGTGCGGCCGATGTCCGCCTGCGTCAGCCCGGCACGCTCCAGAGCCTCCTGCATCGAGTGCTTGACGCCGTTGCCCGAGACGGCGCCCATATGCGCAACCGAGTGTGAGACGATGTCGCCCTTGAGGTCGAGGATGACCGTCTTGGCGGTGGTGGAGCCGAAGTCGACACCCATCACATGCTGCTTCATCGAACCACTCCTTCCTGCTCTGCCGGCGCGGTCAGGCCGCGGCCATCCTGCGCGACTCGATCGCCTCGAGCATCGCCTCGACGCGGCTGTTCAAGAGCTCGTCCTTGTAGAAGCTCTCGTCGGTTACATCGCCCTCAAACATCGACGACGGAATGCCCAGGCGCTTCTGCGCCGCTTCTGCGATCATGAACTGCGGGTTGGTGAAGGCGCGGCAGGTGCGCGAGGCATGGATGACCATGCCGTCGACCTTGAACTTCTTGCACAGCCCCATGATCAGCTCGATCAGGATCGGCGCCGCATGGTTGTTGGGGCAGATCAGATAGTTCTGCGCCATGCCGCGCACCGGAGCGTTCGGATCAATCAGGCCGGGCTCCTGCCAGAAGGCCATGTGGGTGTAGCGGCCGGCAACGACCGCGGCATCCCAGCGGGCGAACTTGTTGGCCAGCCAGCCGACCTTGTTCCAGTTCATGATGCCGTCGAAGAACAGGCGATACTTCTCGTCAGGCACGGCGCCCTCGCCATCCTTGACGCGCTGCTTCACTTCGGCGAGCACGGTCTCGAAATACTGCTTCACGCCCGGCACCGGCAGGTTGTTGATCGGCGCGATCGACACGACCCAGTCGAAGAAGCTGGCGGGCGCCGGCTGGGCGGTGCAGAGCTCCATCGCCTCCAGCCGCAACTCCGAGGCGCGCCGGATGTCGGCCATCAGCGAGTAGAGACGATCCCAGGGATAAGGCTTGCCGGTGCGTTCCTCGATGAACTTCACCATGTCGAAGAGCTGGCGCTCGACATAGGTCGACGTCTCCTCCCATTCCTGCCCGCGCAGATAGCCGGCATCCGGCTTGGACCCCCAGATCCAGGGCAGCGAAACGTTGAAGATCGGGATCTTCTTGCCGAAGACGCGGCTGGTCATCTCGTCCCACTGCTGCCCCGTGGAGCAGTAGGCATAGGCTGAAATGATCATGTCCGGCGGCGGCAGCTTCCAGGTCAGATCATCCTCGTCCGGCGCCGCGCCGGCATTGTCGCCGCGCAGGCGCTGGTTCGACACCGCGCAGCCGAGATGGGTGCGGGCATAGGAGCAGAGCTCGCGCATGTAGCCGCGCTCCTCCGCCACGCGCTGGGCGGTGCCTTCCTGGTGGCGCGCCGCCAGCATCGCGGAATAGGCTTCGCCATGCACCCAGCAGATGTCGGCGGCCTCGAGGAACGGATTGATGGCCGAACCCTCGTACCAGCAGACGAGCTTGCCCTCCTCCTTGGCCCGCCAGACCATCTCCCAATAGTCGTTGACGAGCTTGCCGGCGATGCGGGTCGACTGAAGCTTGTTGGCCTTCTTCTCCTCGAAGGGCGATCTCACGGCGATATTCATCTGTGCGTCTCCTGGCTCAGGCGGCTTGGCGGTGCTTCACGACTTCGACGAAGGTCTCGACCCTGGTCTTCATGCTTTCGAGGGCCATACCGTCATGCTCGGTCTCGATGAGCAGATGCGGCACGCCGGCCTTCTCGAAGGCCTCCTTGACCTCGGGGTAGTAGTACATGTGCGGCTCGCAGAACTTGGCCATCAGGACGATCATGCCCTGGGCGCGCTCGTCGCGGATCGCGTTCAGAAGGTAGGCGTCCCAGTCGACATTGTTCTGGACGCGCGTCGGGCACGGCACGCCGGTATTGCGGTCCATGTACCAGCGGGCGAGACCGGAGATCGGATCGCCCTGCTCGGGAACATCCGTCGAGATGTAGCGAAAGCCGTGGTAGAGATCGTCGCCCACGACGGTCACGCCGCACTCCTCGATCATCCGCAGCACTTCCGGCTTCGGCGCCTGACAGAAATGGCCGGACAGGTGCAGCCGCACGTTCCGCGTCGGCCGCAGCCCCCCATCCTCGAAGGAAGCCACGAGCGCTTCGAGCAGCTCCGTATGCTCTGCCTTGTCCATGATCATCGACGATTTGACGACGTGCTGCATCTCGACGGAGCCGAGCGGCGCGGTGCCGGTCTTGCGCATGTCGTAGAGGCGGCGGATCAGGCCGCGATTGCGGTTGAACAGCCGGATCGACGCATGCAGCGCCTCGTCCTCGACCGGGGCGCCGACGAAGTCTTCGAGTTCCTCCTTCAGCTTCGTGAAGCTCTCCTCCGAGCGCCCTTGCGTCCAGGGATCGCACATTGAGGAGATGAGCTGGAAGAAGATGACGCGCGTCTCGGTCAGCTGCATGCGGATCGCGTCGGCGGCGCCGAGCAGCTGCACGCAATGGTCGCCGAACATGATCGCGTCGAGAACCCCGAAGTCGCCGCGGACCGCCTGGTCGACCATGGACCGCGTGTAGCCGCAGTAGAACGGAAAGAGCAGGCCATGACCGAGCGTGATCGGCTCGTCGCTTTCCTGCAGGATCATCGGCAGCGTGTTGGCGGCGTGCGCGAGCTCGCCGGGAAAGTTCATCGGAAACGAGCCGATGACCTTGCGGCCCGTCCGCTCCTTCCAGGCTCTCGCATAACCGAGCGGGTCCCGGGCTGCTTCCGCGAAACGGTCGATGATCGCTTGTCTGTCCAAGGCTGGCTCCGAAAGTGGCTTGCTCTTTTGCCGATCGTCTAGGTGAGTTTAGCTCACCAAATGCATCTGTCAAGACGATTCGTACGCTAGATATACTAATTGACATGATGAGCGCTTTCACACAATGACAGCCTAAGAATGAAGGGGCTATGCAGCCGCGCGGCTGCAAGCGACCGCCATTCTTCTGGTTAGCCAAGCTCAATAGGAGTGCCGAATGGGTCCGCTGCAGGGTGTCAGGATCGTCGAGATGTCCAACATCGGCCCGGGCCCTTTCTGCGGCATGCTTCTCGCGGATCTCGGAGCCGAGGTTGTGAGCGTGCAGCGGCTGTCGACAGGCGATCTCGGCTTCGACATCGGCCTGCGCTACGACCTCCTGAACCGGTCGAAACAGGCCGCCGCGGTCGATCTGAAGTCACCGGAAGGCGTCGCCGTGGTGCGCGAGATGATCGCCTCGGCGGACATGGTGATCGAAGGCTTCCGCCCGGGCGTCATGGAACGGCTGGGGCTCGGCCCGGAAGTCTGCCTCGCCGACAATCCGCGCCTCGTCTACGGGCGGATGACCGGCTGGGGCCAGGACGGTCCGCTGGCGCAGATGGCCGGTCACGACATCAACTACATCGCGATGACCGGAGCACTCGCGGCGATCGGGCCGAAGGGCGGCGCCCCTGCCGTGCCGCTCAACCTTGTCGGAGATTTCGCTGGCGGCTCGCTCTACCTGGCCATGGGCCTGCTCGCCGCGCTGGTGGAAGCACGCCAGTCCGGCAGGGGCCAGGTCGTCGACGCGGCCATGGTCGACGGCGTCGCCAGCATGCTGACCATGCATCTCGGCTACCGGCAGGCGAAGTTCTGGAACCTCGACCGGGGAACCAACAGCGTCGATGGCGGATCCCCATGGTACACCACCTACGCCACGAAGGACGGTCGCTGGATGGCGGTCGGCGCTGTGGAGACACGCTTCTATCGCGAGTTCGTCCGCATCCTCGGCCTGGACGTTGCGACGCTCCCCGGCCAGCACGACCACACCCGCTGGGACGAGCTTCGCACGATCTTCGCCACGGAGTTCGCAAAGAAGACAAGGGACGAGTGGGAACTGCTGTTCGAGGGCACGGATGCATGCGTGTCGCCGGTGCTCGACATGGACGAGGCGCCACACCACCGCACCGCCAATGCGCGCGGCACCTTCGTGCAGCGCGACGGCCTCACCGAGCCGGCGCCGGCGCCGCGCTTCAGCCGCACCGCCGCGACGATCAGGAACTCGCCGCCGGATGCGCGCCAGACGACGGCTTCGACCTTGTCCGCCTGGGGCATCGATCCGGCGCGCATCGCGCGGCTGTCGGCGGACGGGGTGATCGCCGCGCCGGACGCTTGATCAGCGTTTTGGGCCGGCCTGCTTCCTCAGCGACGCCGTCACCTTCTCCAGCATGTCGACCGCTTCGGACAGATGCCGGTCCGCGGGCTGGTTCACGACGATGCCGCCCAGGATCACCTCGGTGATCCACCCGGCAGAATCGTCAACCGAGAAATCGCCTTCCCGGCGGAGATAGGCCCAGGTCTGGTGCTCGATCGCGCCGAAGATCATGTCGCGCATCAGCCGCATCGGGATGTCGTCGCGCACGATACCGCTCTTGCGGCCGTCCTCGACGACACCCATGACCCGCTCAACCACCTCGCGGTTCTGTTGGTAAATGCGCATGGTCCGGTAGGCGGGATCGGCGCGCAGTTCCATCAGCACGAAGCGCGACAGCGCCGGCTCGCGGCGGATGAACGACAGGGCCCACCAGATGGCGTGATAGAGCCGGTCCTTCAGCGGGCCGCTGGTGCGGGCGGGATAGTCGTCGCTGAGAAACTCCTCGAACCAGTCCTCCGCAGCCTTGATCAGCAGGTCGCGCTTGGTCGGGAAGTATTTGTAGATCGTGGCTTCCGACGTGCCGCAGCGTTCGGCGACCTCGGAGGTCAGGAATTGCTCGGAACCTCGGTCCCGCAGCACCGATCGGGCGGTCTGCAGGATCACCGCGACCCTCTGGTCGCGCGGCAGTCGCCGTGCGGCGGCGCGTGGTGGCGGCTTCGACTGCATCAACGACTCCGCTGGCATGACATGGAGACTCCATGCACCACGCAGCCACGCCTGTCCATCTCGGGCCCCTCGCAGGCCGGGACCGGCTTACTCGTTCGGAAACAGCTCTCCCAGCGTGCTGCCCATCGGCGCCTGGCGCCCGCTGACCCGGTAGATGCAGCTCGAGCGGAACACGATCCTGTCTCCGACTGTGGCGAGCGTCTGCTGGAACAGGGTCGTCTTTGTCGCCCGCAGCAGCGTCGTGTCCCCTTCCAGCCAGTCGCCGAGGATAGCCGGCGATATGTAGTCGAGCGACATGCTGATCGTCGGCATCAGTATCTGGCGCAGATCGCTGCGTGCCTGCTGGGTGACGTAGACCTGCATGTCCGCGAACGACGCCAGCACGCCGCCATGGCAGGTGTCGTGCGGGTTGATATGCCGGCGACCGATGCGCATGCCGAGCCGCAACCTGCCGTCCAGCATTCTGCCGTAGATCGGACCGAAATAGGCGTTGTATCCGGGCCCGGTCGGCAGCGGCGCGAAGCCCTCCGGCGGATCGTCCGCGATTTCGCTAGCCAGCAACTCGCCAACCGTCCTCGGATCCATCAAGTGTCCTCCGTCGCCTTCGCGGTCATGAAACAGCGCAACCGCGTCCCTGTCCAGATTTAATTCGCTAGTTCACCATACGCATGCGGACATATCTTGACCTTTCCCGATCCTGCAGGCAGATAGGTCGCAAGCACGGAGGAGGCCCGCCCATGATCGACTGGATCAAGAACGCTCCCGAGATCACCGATCCCGGCTATCAGCCGAAGGACGACCTGCGCCATCGCGCCGCCGACGGCGGCAGGGCGCGCGACTCGCTGTTCTGGCAGGTGATCATGCCAGACCACGAACTCGGCTTTCAGTGCTACCTCTACCTGACTGGCACCGGGAAGGCCGGTTTCAACCTCATTCTCTGGGGCACCGAACGCAAACCCTACGTGCTGGAACTGGTGCAGGGCGACGTGCCCGACACAATGGACTTCGACGACTTCCGGCTCGGTGACTTGCGCGTCCGGCAGCCGGCCGACCAGAAGACGGCGCGCATCGCCTTCGAGAGCGACAAGGTCAAGCTCGACTATTCCTTCGAAGGCTTCCATGCGCCCTTCAGCTACCGGTCCAATCCCGACGGCTTGCCGTCCTGGTTCGCCGACAACCGGCTCGAGCAGTCCGGCTGGGTGAAGGGCTACATCGAGTGGGACGGAAAGCGGATCGAGCTCGACCGGATCGGCCATCGCGACCATTCCTGGGGCGTGCGCCACTGGCAGGTGCCGCAGCACTGGAAGTGGCTGGTCGCCTACGCGCCCGATGCCTCGCGCATCGTCAATGCCTGGATCTGGATGGCGAAGGGCGAATGGGGCGTCGGCGGCTATGTCGTGCGCGACGGCGAATTGGTGCCGATCGCGTCCGTCGACCAGAAGGCGGCGTTTGACGACGACATGACCCAGCGCAGCATTGACGTGCAGATCACCGACATCCGAGGTGGCACGTGCTCGATGCAGATGGAGCGCTTCGGGCTGGTCAAGTTGCCGACCGGCGGACGCCATGCGACGATGATCATGGAAGCGGCCTGCCGGGCGAAGATCGACGGGCGCGACGCCGCCGGCCAGTTCGAGTGCCAGTGGCCGCAATCCTATCTCGACGCGATGATCGAGCTGAACAAGACGTCGCGATGAGCTGGAATTGGGACGACGCGACCCTCGCGGCGCTCGACGGGTTTCTTGCGGCGAAGGGCCTGCGCGACGGCGCTCCACAGCCGCGGCGCATCGGCGACGGTCATTCCAACCTTACCTATCTGATCAAGGTGAAGGGCGGCAACGCGGTGCTGCGCCGTCCGCCGCCGCCGCCGGTGCCGAAGGGCGCAAACGACGTGCTGCGCGAGGCGCGCGTGCTGACGGCCCTGCAGGACCAGGACGTGCCTACCCCGCGCGTGCTGGCAGTCGCACAGGCCGGCGACGTGCTCGACGTGCCCTTCTATGTCATGGAGCATGTGCCTGGACACATCATGACGGACAGGCTCGCGCCGCCCTTCGACGCGGCGCGCGACGGCCGCGCCATCACCTTCGGCCTGGCGGAGGGCCTTGCGAAACTGCACGCGGTGGACTGGCGCGCCTGCGGGCTCGATGATTTCGGTCAGCCCAAAGACTTCAACGCCCGTCATCTGAAGCGGCTCGAAGGGCTGATGAACCTGCGCGACGACGCGGCGCCCGCCTGGCTCGCCGACATGGCCGCGCATCTGCGTTCGACAGCGCCGGCGGAATCCGGCGCCGCGATCGTCCACAACGATTTCCGGCTGGGCAACGTCATCTGGTCGCTGGCTGCGCCGCCGCGGCTGCTGGCGATCCTCGACTGGGAGCTCGCCACGATCGGCGATCCGCTGCTCGATCTCGGCTACACGGCCTGCTGCTATCCGGCAAACAACGAGCCGCTGAACCCGACGCAGGAACTGTCGGCCGCCATGCTCGGCGATGGCTTTCCGGCGCGCGAGGAATTGGTGGAGCGCTATGCGGCTCTGACGGGGCGCGACGTGTCGCGGCTGCCCTGGTATGCGGCGATGGCGGCATGGAAGCTCGCCGTCCTCTACGACTACCAGCACCGGCTCGGCCGCGACGCCTATTACGAGGACGCCACGCAGGCGCCGCGCTTTATCGCGTCGGCGGAACTTTTCGCACGCGCCATCTGAGGACAGCGCACTCCGGAGGCGACGATGGACGAGACCCCCCTGCTCATCGAAATCGCGGACGGCGTGGCGACGCTCACCCTCAACCGTCCCGCCGCGCTCAACTCGCTCAACCGCGCATTGCGCACCGCATTGGTCGCCACGCTGGCGGAGATGGACGCGCGTGACGATGTCCGGGTAATCATCCTCACCGGCACCGGCCGGGCCTTCTGCGCCGGGCTCGACGTCAAGGAGCTCGGCCAGTCGGGACACAACGTGACGGAGAATGTCGACGGCGGCGACATGGGTTCGGCGATCACCGGATTGAGGAAGCCGATCATCGCCGCGATCAACGGCCTCGCCGTCACCGGCGGCTTCGAGATCACGCTCGCTTGCGACATCGTTCTTGCCGCCCGCTCCGCCTTCTTCCAGGACACGCACGCCAAGATCGGCCTGCTGCCCGGCTGGGGCCTGTCGCAGCGACTGTCGCGCGCGATCGGCCCCTACCGCGCCAAGGAAATATCGCTGAGCGCCCGCAGGGTACCGGCGGAGGAAGCGGCTGCGCTCGGCTTCGTCACCCGTGTCGTCGCCGACGATGACCTCCTGCCTGCGGCCCGCGCCGTCGCGCTTGCGATCGCGCGATGGCCGGCCGATCATATCGGGCGCATCAAGTCGCTGATCGACCGCGGCTACGAAATGCCGCTCGGCGAGGCGCTGCGCTTCGAAGCCGAGGAAGCAAGAGCATCGAATGCACAGGTGACCTTGCCGACGCGGAGCTAGGTTCTGTACTCAGAGCCCTTGAGGACTCATCGCGTTGATGAGCAAAGCAATGCATGTCCTCGGCCAGCGAGTCATCGACGGCTGAGGTCTCGGCATCGGCCTTCTTGACGATGCTGGGGATGAGCCCGTCCTAGGGGAAGCGGTCCGCCTTCACAAGCCGGGCCCTCGACATCGGTCTCGCGGACATCGCTGTCCGACAGACAGGCTGATGCGGTTGAACGGAATAGCGCGCCCGAGAGGACGCGATCATCGGGACCGCGAGCTTCTTCCTTACAGCTCTTGCCATGGTGGTTTCTCCGCGACAGGCGCCGAGCCACCAATCGCTGTGCGGTGAATCGAGCCCCTGCTCTGGGCTCCGAAGCGCGGCGGTGAGGCGTTGACAATCCGCCAACAGTCTGCCCAATATGAATTGTTGGACATATTGTCCATATTGTGGGCAGTCCCTTGACACGGACTGCCAGGCGAGCAGGATGGAGGCCGCGCCGCCACACAAGCCCGAATGAGGGCCCGGACTGGCGTGCGCTGATTTTGAAAATCAGGAGGAGGACGTAATGAAAGTCACCCGACGATCATTGTTGAAGGGCGGTGCCGGAATCGCCGCCGCAGGCAGCAGCATTTTCCAGGTGAACATTGGCAATGCCTCGGGCTTTGGCCATGGCGGAGGCCCGCGTGTCGCCGATGTCGTCGTTGTGGGTTGCGGCTCGGCCGGCCTCGCCGCGGCAGTCGCCGCCGCAGAGGCAGGCGCGTCGGTTATTGTACTCGAGGCGCAACCGCATATCGGAGGACGCGGCGTTGTCAGCTCAGGCAACATTCCCCTGGGAGGTGGAACCCCTGCCCAGACAGCGGCCGGCATCGTGGACACGCCGGACCTCCTGTTTCGCGATCTTACCGACTGGTCCATCGTCCAGACCAACGGCTTTCCGAGCTACCGCTACAACGATCGCGAGGTCATCCGGGCATTTGCCGACATCAACCTCACCATTTACGACTTTCTGGTCCGCCATGGCGTCAGGTGGACGAGAAGCACGGCCGACAACGTCGGCGGCAACGAGGTCGGCAACTCGGTCAACCGCATGATGCACACGGCGATCATGGACTACGTCTCGGTCCGTACCGGCTTGCAGGTGCCCGAGTCGCAACGGCTGACGACGTCTCAAGGGCCCGGTTTCATATATCCGCTGGAGGCCGCGGCGAAAGCACGTGGCGTGAAGATCCTGCTGAATCACCGTCTGGAGTCGCTGCACCGGATGCACCATGGCGTGGTCGCGGTCAAAGCCACTCACAACGGCCGCAACGTCAACATTCAGGCACGCAAGGGCATAGTGATCGCGAGCGGTGGCGGAAACGGCAATGTGGAATACCGCCGGATGTTCGACCCACGGCTCACCGCGGAATACTGCGGCGTCGCCGGCGAGCCCTATTCCTTCCAGGACGCCAGCGGCATCCTCGCAGGGCTGAATGTCGGCGCGTCGCTGGCGGGCACCTACAACCAGACCGGAGAGTTCGGCACCAACATCACCAAGCCAAGCCGCATCGGAACGCGGTACAACTACTCGTTCCTTGAGTGGTTGCCCACCAGCGTCGTCTTCCCGCTGGCGAAAGCCAGGGGACTAAGCGTCAACAACTTCCAGGACGTGATCCATGTCAACATGATCGGGAAGCGCTTCTACGACGAGACGGGAGGCCAATTCGGGACGAACAGCGCCCGCTCGGTCAACCCTTACGTTCAGGACAGCTACCTGAACGCCAAGAACATCACATGGAACCCGCAAAACTGGATCAACGCCGCCATGGCCGGGATCGGCGACGGCCACAACGGCGGTGGCCCGATCTGGGCCATATTCGATGAGACGACCAGGGCCCGCAGGAACTGGAATGTGGCACCGCCCTATGTCGATCCTGACGGATTCTTCTTCCAGGCAAACTCGCTGGAGGAACTCGCGGCGAAGATCGTCATGCCGTATCAGCGGGTTCCCATGCCGGCAAGCAACCTGGTCGAGACGGTGACGCGGTATAACGGCTTTGTTGACGCGGGTGCCGACGCCGACTTCGGCAAACCGACACCCCAATACAAGATCCAGACGGCGCCCTTTTATGCCGCCTGGTCGACGCCGGTGCTCCACGACCCCCGGTCCGGACTGCGCATCAACGCCGCAAGCCAGGTCCTCGACTTTGCCGGTCAGCCAATTCGCGGCCTCTACGCCGCGGGCGAAGCTGCTGGCGGCTTCAGTCAGCACGGGAACGGTCGAGCTCTCGCTCAGGGCTACATCGCAGGAAGGCACGCAGCCCTCAGCTAGATCGAGCAGGGCCGCAGCTGTCTACAATGATCCCGCCGGGCCTTTCGGTCCGGCGGGATTATCTGTTCCTCGGACCCAAAGCAGGTGAGTCCACGGCCAGACACCTGGGGCGCCTAGGGTCCTTTGCGGCGCAGATCAGGCGGCCGTGTATGCCGTCTTGACCGTCGTGTAGAACTCCGCGGCGTAGCGGCCCTGCTCGCGTGGCCCGTAGCTGGAGCCTTTGCGGCCGCCGAAGGGCACGTGGTAGTCCACGCCCGCGGTCGGCAGGTTCACCATCACCATGCCCGCCTGCACGTGGCGCTTGAAATGCGTCGCGTATTTGAGCGAGGTCGTGGCAATGCCGGCGGAGAGACCGAACTCGGTGTCGTTGGCCAAGGCCAGCGCCTCCTCGTAGTTCTTCGCGCGGATGACGCTCACCACGGGGCCGAACACCTCTTCGCGGTTGATGCGCATCACCGTCGTCGTCTCGGCAAACAGGGCCGGACGCATGTAGTAGCCTGGCGCGCCGTCGTCGTTTCTGTCGAGCGCCTCGCCGCCCGCGACCAGCTTGGCGCCTTCGGCCGTGGCGATCGCGACGTATTGGAGATTCTGCGCGAGCTGCTTGTCGTCGACCACGGGACCGATGTCGGTGCCCTTCTTGCGCGCGTCGTCGACCTTCAGCGCCTTCATCTTTTCCGCCATTGCAGCGATGAAGCGGTCGTGGATGCCTTCGGTGACGATCAGCCGCGAGGAGGCCGTGCAGCGCTGGCCGGTGGAGAAGAAGCCGCTGTTCAGCGCCGCGTTCACTGCGACGTCCAGGTCGGCGTCGTCGAGCACCACCATCGGATTCTTGCCGCCCATCTCCAGCTGGAACTTGGCCATCCGCGCGACACAAGCCTGCGCGATGCGCTGGCCGGTGGCCACCGAGCCGGTGAAGCTGATCGCGTTGACGCGTTTGTCCTCCAGCAGCACCTGGCCCACTTCGGAGCCACGGCCCATCACCAGGTTGAACACCCCTGCCGGCAGGCCCGCGCGGTGCAGGATGTCGGCGATGGCCCAGGCGCTGCCGGGCACGAGATCTGCCGGTTTGAGTACCACGGTGTTGCCATAGGCCAAGGCCGGGGCGACCTTCCAGGCGGGGATCGCGATAGGGAAGTTCCAGGGCGTGATCAGGCCCACAACGCCGACGGGCTCGCGTGTGACTTCCACGCCGACGCCCGGGCGAACGGAAGGCACCACGTCGCCGCCGACACGCAGCGCTTCTCCGGCAAAAAACTTGAAGATGTTGCCGGCCCGCGCCACTTCGCCGATGGCCTCGGGCAAGGTCTTGCCTTCCTCGCGGGCCAGCAGGTCGCCCAGTTCGGCCTTGCGCGCCAGGATCTCGGCGCCGGCGGCGTCGAGGATGTCGAAGCGCTGCTGTGGGGTGGACAGGCCCCAGGCGAACTGGGCCTCGCTGGCTGCGGCGATGGCCTGCCTGGCTTGGGCCGCATCGGCTTGCGCGAACTCGCCAACGACGTCGCGCGTGTCCGAGGGGTTGATGTTGCGCGAGACGCGAGGGCCTTCGACCCACTCGCCGCCGATAAGGTTGTTGAACATGGTCTGCTTGCTTCCTACAGGTTGGCTTAATCGGTGTCGGACGCAACGCGCGGGTTGGTCCGGTGCTGCGGTCGTTCAGGGCGCCCCGGACGATGTCGGGGAACATCGCGCGTCACGCCCGGTTGGGCCAAGCCCCATGCCGAGTTCGCCGGCGCGACGGCCGAGGCCGATCGCGAAATCATAGCGGCGAGCGATGCCATCGGTCATGGGAAATCTTTCGGTCGGGGGATCGGCAGCTCGCCTCAGTGATTGTCGCGCGGGACGCCGCTGGTATGTGCGACGTCGCGATATTTCACGGCGGGTTTCAGCACCATGCCCTCGGAGAGCTGGTCCACCATGGAGCGCTGGATCTCCTGCCACGGCGTCTGGTGCTTCGGATAGTGATAGCCGCCATTGTTCTGCAATTCGGCGCGCCGCCGCGTGATCTCGTCGTCGGTGACGAGAATGTCGGCCGTGCCCTTGCGCAGGTCCACCCGCACGCGGTCGCCGGTGCGAAGCAATGCCAGCCCGCCGCCCACTGCGGCCTCCGGCGAGGCGTTGAGGATCGACGGGCTCCCGGAGGTACCGGATTGCCGCCCGTCGCCGATGCAGGGCAGCGAATGGATGCCCTTCTTGATGAGATAGGCGGGCGGCTGCATGTTCACGACCTCGGCCGCGCCCGGATAGCCGACCGGACCCGCGCCGCGCATGAACAGGATCGTGTTCTCGGTCAGGCCGAGTGCGGGATCATCGATGCGGGCGTGATACTCCTCCGGCCCGTCGAAGACCTGCGCCGTGCCTTCGAACGCATCCGGATCGCGCGGATTGGACAGGTAGCGGTCGCGGAACTCCTGCGAGATCACGCTGGTCTTCATGATCGCGCTGTCGAACAGATTGCCTTTGAGGTTGATGAAGCCGGCATCCTGCTTCAGCGGCGAGGAAACCGGACGAATGACCTTCTCGTCCATGTTCTCGGCATTGGCGCAGTTCTGCCCCATCGTCCTGCCGTTCACCGTCATCGCGTCCGGGTTCGGCAGCAGACCGGCCTTCATCAGTTCGGCGACCACGGCGGGCACCCCGCCGGCATGATGATAGTCCTCGCCGAGATATTCGCCAGCCGGCTGCAGGTTGACCAGCAGCGGAATCTTATGCCCGATCGCCTGCCAGTCGTCATTGTCGAGCTTGACGCCGAGATGCCGTGCGATCGCGTTGAGATGGATCGGCGCGTTGGTCGAACCGCCGATGGCCGAATTGACCACGATGGCGTTCTCAAACGCCTGCCGGGTCATGATGTCGGACGGCTTCAAGTCCTCATGCACCATGCCGACGATGCGCTTGCCGGTCTCGTAGGAGATCTGGCCGCGCTCGCGATAGGGCGCCGGGATCGCCGCCGAACCGGGCAGTTGCATGCCGAGCGCCTCGGCGAGGCTGTTCATCGTCGTCGCCGTGCCCATCGTGTTGCAATAGCCGACGGAGGGCGCAGACGAGGCGACGATCTCCATGAACTGGTCGTAGTCGATCTCGCCGGCGGCAAGCCGCTCGCGCGACTTCCACACGACCGTGCCGGACCCGGTGCGCTCGCCCTTGTGCCAGCCGTTCAGCATCGGGCCAACCGACAGCGCGATTGCCGGGATGTTGACCGTGGCGGCGGCCATCAGCAGCGCCGGCGTGGTCTTGTCGCAGCCGATCGTCAGCACGACGCCGTCGAGCGGATAGCCGTAGAGCACCTCGACCAGCGACAGATAGGCGAGGTTGCGGTCGAGCGAGGCGGTCGGACGCTTGCCGGTCTCCTGGATCGGATGGCAGGGAAACTCGAACGGCACGCCGCCCGCCGCCTCGATCCCGGCGCGCACGCGCTTGGCGAGCTCGATATGGTGGCGGTTGCAGGGCGAAAGGTCCGAGCCGGTCTGCGCAATGCCGATCAGCGGCTTGCCCGACTGCAGCTCCTCGCGAGTCAGGCCATAGTTCAGATAACGCTCCAGGTAGAGCGCCGTCATTCCCGGATTGTCGGGATTGTCGAACCACTCCCGCGACCGCAGCTTCGTGCTGCGCGATCCGTTGCCGTTGCTGGCGCTCATGCTGGTCTCCCGAGATCGGTTCCAAGCCATCGTGAGATATCCCGTCCGAGGGGCATCAGAGCCCCCCGGCGACCGTGATCAGGGTGCCGGTCATGAATCCCGAGCCGGGAGAGGCAAGCATCAGGGCGGCGCGCCCGATGTCTTCGGGCTCGGCGATCCGCCCCATAGGCGTTACCGCCGCAATGCGGGCTGGGCGCTCGGGATTTCCACCTTGCGTGTGGATACGCGTGTTGGTTGTCCCGACACGGATTGCATTCACGCGGATGCCCTCCGGCGCCAGTTCCTTGCCCGCGCCGAATGTGATGGATTCCACTGCGCCTTTGGTCGCGGCATAGTGGACATACTCGTTGGGGCTGCCGAGGAACGCGGCGAGCGACGACATGTTGACGATTGTTCCGCCTTGGCCGCCTCGGCTGGTGGACATGCGTTTTGCGGCCTCCTGGATACAGTAGATAACGCCGAAGACGTTGATCCTGAAGGCGGTTTCCAGCACCTCAGGCTGCAAGTCCACTATCTTTCCAGCTTTCCCGATGATCCCGGCATTGTTGACCAGGCAGGTCACTCGCCCAAGTGCATCGTCGCATGCGCTGAACAGGGCCTCGATGTCCTCCTTCTTGCCCACGTCTCCCTGTACCGCGATGGCGCGGGCGCCTGCGGCCTTGCAGTGCTCAACGACTTCGGACGCGGCGGTGGTGTCGGAGAGGTAGTTTATGCAGACATCGTAGCCTTCTGCGGCGAACAGCCGAGCCGTTGCGGCACCGATGCCGTGGCTCGCGCCGGTTACGATCACGATCGGTCTCACGAGACGACCTCCTTGCTCATTCTCTGAGGGTTCGCAGACTAGAAGACGGACTCAAGGATCGCGGCGTAGTCTTGCTTGGTCAGCGGGCGAGGATTGGTGGGATGGCTGTGGTCTGCCAGGGCTCGCTCACATACCCAATCGATGACCTGCCGGGTCACGCCCAGTTCGGACAGTCTTGGCGTAATGCGCAACCGACGGTTCAGGTCGTCCAGCGCGTCCGCGAGCGTCGTCCCTTCAAGTCCCGCCAGGCTCTCGAGGTGACTGACCTTCTTGGCCACGGCCTCAACCTCCACGTTCCACCGAAGGACGGTCGGCATCAGAATGGCGTTGAGCGTCCCATGATGGAGCTTAGCCTCCTTGAGACCGCCCAATGCATGGCTAAGTGCATGGACAGCTCCAAGCCCCTTCTGGAAGGTCATTCCCCCTTCGAGGGCACCCATCATCAGTTCGGTCCGCGCCTCCGCGTTCGCGCCATCTGCGTAGGCGACAGGCAAAGCCTTCCAGATGCGTTTGAAGCCGTCGGTGGCAATTGCCTCGGCAGGCGGATTGTAACGGGGGGAAAGGTACGTCTCGATGCAATGTGACAGCGCGTCGAGCCCTGTCGAAGCCGTCAGTGCCGGGGGAAGCCCCATCGTCAGCGCGGGGTCGCAGACCGCCCTGCGCGGGATGAGGAACGGGCTGATGAACCCGAGCTTGCGGCCATCATCCAGCGTGATCAGTGCCGCGCGTCCGACTTCGGATCCGGTGCCAGCCGTTGTCGGGATGGCCACGAGCGGAGCCACTGCGCTGGTGATGCGCGCCACTCCACCCAGGATCGCCGCGTAACGCTCGAGTTCACCATCGTGCGTGGCGAGCAGCGCGACGCCCTTGGCCAGATCGATCGGAGAGCCTCCGCCGATCGCCACGACGCCATCGCAGCCGCCTTGCCTGTACAGTTCGAGACCGGCGGCAACCGCGCTCTCGGTCGGGTTTGTGGGAACGTCCAGGAAGACCGGCGCCGCTTTCAGGAACGCGAAGCCCGGGCGATCCAGGAGACCGGCAGCCTTGATGCCGTGATCGCTGATCACCAGCGGGCGAGACACGCCCAGTTCGCGCAGTATGTCTGTGAGTGTATCGGAAGCCCCGAGGCCGAAACTAATATTTGTAAGGTAAGTTATAGTATGCACCCTGCCACACTCCTTGATATTCCGCCCATGCATCGCTGCAGCCACCGTCTGGCATTCGGCACATTTCGTGCAGCCGGTGAATACGAACGCGCGATCTTTTTGGAATCGCCCAGTCCATAATATGGACATTTTGTCCAAACATTAGGCGGAACTGCACACTTGTCAAGCTCCACCTTGTGGTTGCGGCGCGCGCACCGTCTTGACAGAGAGGTTGCGGATCTTTATCAGAATTTGGACATATTGACCACATTATGGTCAGAATGCAAGGGCCGCCGACTTGCTGATTTCGCCGGAGGACGCTGCCGACTTGAAACAAAATCAAGACCGCGGATCACGGTCGGCGCTTTGCGCAATCCAAAGGCTTCCCGCGTGACAAGCACCGATTCACCTGCGGCCATTCGTGCCGGCCAGTGACACCCCCGAACCGGAAGGAAAGCCTTTGTCGAAAGCCGCTGCCACCGTGCTCATACCGGGCTGGATGCACGAGCATGCCCGGCGCATGCTCACAACGCATTTCAATCTCGTCGAAACCCCTGACTATGACATTCACACTCATCTGTCCCAAGAGGTGCGGGCGTCAATTCGGGGCGTGGCCTGCCGCGCCAGGATCGATCGGCAGTTCATCGACGCCCTTCCCAACCTTGAGATCATCGCCAGCTACGGCGTCGGCTACGACTCCGTGGATGCCGCCTACGCGCGCAGCAAGAATATCGTCGTCACGAACACCCCTGACGTGCTGAACGAGGAGGTCGCCGATCTCACCTTGGGGCTCCTTATCAGCGTCGTGCGCGAGATACCCAAGGCGGAAGCCTTCGTTCGCGAAGGCCGGTGGAAATCGTCGGACTACCCGCTCAGCCATCTGACGCTGCGAAACCGCCGGGTCGGCATCTACGGAATGGGGCGGATCGGCCGCTGCATCGCCCGACGGATTGAAGCATTCGGGCTTCCTATTGCCTATCACAGCCGGCGCCCGGCGGACGGCATCGCTTACGACTACTTTCCTTCGCTGCTGGAACTTGCCAGTGCAGTCGATACGCTTATCTCCATCGTGCCGGGGGGGCCGTCGACGGCAAACAGCGTAAATGCCGGGGTGCTGTCCGCTCTCGGGCCAGAGGGCGTGTTCATCAATGTGGGTCGCGGGACCGTGGTGGACGAGGAGGCACTGATTAGCGCCCTGCGCACAGGAACCATCGCTGCGGCCGGCCTCGACGTGCTCGCGGACGAACCCAATGTCTCGGACGAGCTGCTGGCGCTCGATAACCTGACGATCCTGCCGCATATCGGATCCGCGTCGGTCAGCACGCGCACCGCAATGGCGGACCTTGTGGCACAGAACGTGATCGCCTGGTTCCACGGTGGAGCGGCGCTGACACCCGTGCCCTAGGGTTCGGATCCTCGCATCCGATCGATTGCCGAGGCGCACCTCCCGATCCGAAGATGCTGCGCGCCACGATCAACGCCAATCGCTACGCGGTGCATCGAGCCCTGGCTCTGGCTTCCAAGCGCGGCGGTGAGGCGTTGACAATCCACTAACAGTCTGCCCAATATAAGTTGTTGGACACCGTGTCCATA
This sequence comes from Mesorhizobium australicum, assembly GCF_900177325.1. NCBI lineage: Bacteria > Pseudomonadati > Pseudomonadota > Alphaproteobacteria > Hyphomicrobiales > Phyllobacteriaceae > Mesorhizobium > Mesorhizobium australicum. The sequence continues at coordinate 4,691,269 of NZ_FXBL01000004.1, forward strand.
TTATGGACATTCTCTCAGTTCGATGCTTGGAGGTTTGAGCGGGTTTTCGGTGTCGGCAACGATCAAGCGATAGAGGAGGAGGAGAGCGTGAGGAGCTTGTTGAAAGTCGGGTTGGCTATCTTGGGTGCGATAGCGGTCAGCGCGGTGGGGGTGACGGGAGCACTTGCACAGTCAACGTATTCTTGGACGCCAAAGCCGAAAAAGTTGGCGAAATACGAGAACGGGCACGTCCCGCATACGAAGCTGACGAACGTCCTCGCCGGCAAGAACCCTTCCAAAAGTTGGACCCACAAGGTCGTCGACGACAAACACCTGCGAGCCGGGTGGGTGGGTTTGAAGGTGGGTGACGCGACGAGGCCCTTGAGGGTTACGGATCACCAGACCGCCTTCATTGTCTGGGATGGCCAGATTGAAGTCACGATCGAGGGTGTGGCGCCGTTTGTCGCCACCAAGGGCTATATGATCCGGGTTCCGTTCCGCCGGCTCTATTCACTGAAGAACGTGGGTGACACGCCGTCGCTGCACTTTGGAATCTGGAATGCAGACTCCACATTCCTTTACCCGCAGGACTCGGCAACTTTGCCCAAGCCACCGAAGATCAACGGCAAGGATCAAATGTGGTACCTGAGCCGACATGATGCGCCCGATAGCTTGACGCGTCAGCCTGAGCCTATTTTCTACGACTTCTTTGCTCAGCCTGCGGCCGGTGCATTCGTAAGCGACGATCGCATGTTCGTTAACCGCATCCGCGGCCAGGCGTTCAATTGCAATCCTCAGCCCCCGACGAGCATCGGACATTTCCACGTCGACTACGCTGAGTTCTGGTTCATCATGGAAGGTCAGATCAGCTACAACATCGAAGGCTTGCCCTTCTTTGTCGCAGAGCCCGGCGATATCGTCTATGTCCCGGCCGGCCGCTGGCACTCTGCGGCGAACTATTGTCCGGGGTTCGATACCCGGATTGCCATCAATGGCTATCCGCGGGGGACGCATAACTGGCCGGTGACCACCCAGCCTCCGGTCCCCCCGATCGAAAGAGGAAGACCCCACTGATCTTCGCTGATCTTACGGGTGGCCCGTTCTCATCACGAGGGCGGGCCGCTGGTCTCATCCACCTTTGGTGACGGCGGCAGCAGTCAATTGCCCGGTGTATTCCGGGGTTTTGTTCACAGCACCTGCAGCAATGGGCCGAACTGGCCGTTCTCGCACTATCGGTGCTGTCGAGTTCGTTGGTGACAGTCAATGCATCCTGGTTCCCGGTGAACCGTTCTTGGGAGGTTAAACTATGAGAATATTGCTTCTAACTGCGGCGCTGCTGGGAGGACTTCTGGCCGCCGCTCCGGCCGTGGCTCAGAACCCGCGCCTGGGCTACGTGCCTACGGAAGACCACCCGGTCGGACAGGCTTCGCGCCATTTTGCGAAGCTGGTGGAAGAAAAGACCGGCGGGCGCATCAAGATCGATACGTTCGGCAACGGCGTGCTCGGCAGCGAGCCGGAGATGCAGGCGTCGGTTCAGGCCGGCTTCATCGACATCATGGTTGGCCCCACGCCCAACCTGGTCGGCGTCGTTCCGCAATTCATGATCTACGACCTGCCGTTTTTCTACAAGGACTTCGCGGCGGTCGATGCCGTCATGGACGGCGCAGTCGGCGAACAGCTGTTTGCACAGCTGAAGGAAAAGACCGGCATCGTCGGTCTGGCTTGGTGGGACAACGGCTTCCGCCACATGACCAACAAGATTCGCCCCGTCAACACGGTGGAAGATATGGCAGGGATCAATATCCGGGTCATACCTAACCCGTTGTTCATTGCGACGTGGACGGCGCTGGGCACCAATCCGACGCCGCTTCCCTGGCCCGAGCTTTACAGTGCCCTCGAAAATGGCGCCGTCGACGCTCAGGAAACGCCCTACGCCCTCATCTACACCGCCAGGTTCTATGAGGTGCAGAAGTATCTGGCCAAGACGGGCCATGTCTATACGCCGTTCGTTCTCCTCGCGAGCCAGAAGTGGTTCGGAAGCCTCTCCGAGGAGGACAAGGCGCACGTCATGGAAGCTGCAAAGGAATCGGCCGCTTTCCAGCGGGACGTTTCCCGCAAGGCGGCGGCGGAGTTGGAGGAGCAGCTCAAGGAGAAGGGCTTCGAGATCACCCAGCCCACGCCTGAAGCGCTCGCAGCCATGAGCGAACGCGTTGCTCCTGTCGTGAAAGAGTATAGCGAAAAGATCGGGGTCGACCTGGTCGAGAAGGCGCGCGCCGATATGGCCGCGGTTGCCAAGCCGTAAAAGGCCTGGTTGCGCCGGAGCCAGGTTCGCCTGCTCCGGCGCCCATTTTCAAAAGCACGCTGCGTTCTGTCGCGTGTTGAAGGTCATCGCCACCAGCCGCTGAAAAAGTTGCTCGTGCGTTAGATGACCGGCCTGGAGGTCCAGGACCGCCCCTGCCCGCGACTGCGGCAGGCCGAGAATGTCGCCCAGCACTCCATCCGTTGAACGGCACCAGCGGCTCGCAACGCGCCAACGATCAGCGGCCGCTCCTCGGTATTGAGATCGATCCGTAAGGCGCGGATGACGTTGCGATGAAAGCCGCGACCGAGGCAAGTCCGTTCCAGGTGCCGACGCCAGAGCGAAATCACCGGCCTCGAACCACCACTCTTCAAACCCGGCAAGAAGAATGCCCGGCGTACGCGGTCCGGGCTGGGCAAAGACGCAGGACCGCGACTGCCGCGGCCAGAATGGATAGCGCAGCGTCGATGCGACGAGAAATGCGGGGCTTCCGATGACGGCAGGCGCGGCGCTGACTGCGAGCGCGAATGCGATGGCCTGCACGGCCCGCGGCCGCACGACGAATGCCTTCATTCGATGACCGTGTTGACTGGCTGCGACAGCGGGACGTTTGGGGCGGTTCAATCGCCACAACTGCGACCGCGCATCTGCCCAGCCGCATATTGCGCATCCGGGCTGTCACGAACGATCTGTGGTCAGATCGGGATGATGAGCCCGGTGCACGTCCCGGAATTCTGGTCGGATCGGAACCGATTGCCGATCGGCGAAAGGTCGCCGATCGGCAGACGTTGCGACCGCACTGCTGGCGCTTGATGTCGGCCAGCCTGAGGCACGCGGAGAACTCGAATATGTGCTGCGCATCGATATTGGCCTACGCCAGCCGACGCAACTTCTCCCGCGTCAGGATCCCGCTACGGTCCTGGTGAGAGAGCCTGTGCGGCACCGGCGCAGACCCCGTCGCCGGATGTTCAGCCCACCTACTCCACGGTTCGAGCCTCAATGGAGCCATGACGCTGGCACGGTCACCAGTGCCGGGAACAGAACCAGCAGGACAATGAGGACCATTTCGGCCAGAAGGAAAGGCCACACGCCTCTCAGGGCCGTCTCCATTGGAACTTTGCTGATTCCGCACACCGTGTTGAGGACTGTTCCGACAGGGGGCGTGATCATGCCGACCGCGGCGGTCATGATGAACATGACACCGAAATAGACCGGGTCGATCCCGGCCGCCTTTACGAGCGGCATGAGGATGGGCACCAGAATGGTGATCGATGGTGCGAAATCGAGCACCATGCCGATAATAAAGATCGCCAGGACGATCATCCCCATCAGCAGGATCGGCATATCGATGAAAGGACTGAGCAGACTAACGAGCTGGGCCGGCAGACTGGCGATCGTCATCATGAAGCCGGTGAACACAGAGGCTGCGACGAGCAGCATGATCACCGCCGTCATTCGACCGGCGGCGAGCAGCGCGTCATAAAGCAGCCGCGGTGTCAGCTCCCGATAAACGAACAGCCCCACAAACAGCGCATAGGCGGCGGCAACGACGCCGGCCTCGGTGGGGGTGAAGAGGCCGAACCGCAGTCCGACCAGGATAATCATCGGCAGCATCAACGCCCAACCGGCGGTCAGAATGGCTTTGGGGATGTCCCTGCGCGGGAGTTTGGGCTGGACCGCCGATGTTTCCTTTCTGGAGACGATCCACCAGGTCGCCACCAGGCTCAGCCCCATCAGGATTCCTGGCACGATTCCGGCAAAGAACAGGCCGACGATGGAAATGTTTGCGGTGACGCCCAGGATGATGAACCCGACAGAGGGCGGGATCACGGGGGCAATGATGCCCGTTGCCGCCATCAAGCCCGAGGCGCGGCCCATGTTGTAGCCCGCATCGCGCATAAGCGGGATCAGCATGACGGCAATCGTCGCCGTATCCGCGATTGCCGATCCGGAGAGGCTGGCCATCAGCACGCCCGTGCCGATGACCACGTAACCTAGGCCGCCACGTATGTGACCGAAGAGCGCCAGGGCCACGTTCACGATCCGACGCGAAAGCCCGCCGGCGTTCATGAGCTCACCGGCAATGAGGAAGAACGGGATCGCCATCAGCGGATAGCTGTCAGCGCCATTGACCAGCCGCTGCGCCAGGATCTGCGCATCCAGATTTCCCATCAGCAGCATCATCGCGACGCCCGAAAGCATCAGGGCGAAGGCAATGGGAACTCCTATGGCCATCGCACCAAGGAGCGAAACGATAAAGACCAGACCGCTCACGGGGCTTTCTCCGAAGTAAGCGCGGGGGGCAGGACAGGCAGCGGCTCAACATGCTCCATCCCCGACCAAGGGGCGGGCAGGATGCCGCGCAACGAGCGCCACAGATCAAGAAGGAGGACCACAGCCATCAGGATGGCGGCGGCAAGCCCGGCGGCGTAGATGGCGCCGACGGGGATTCCCGACAGTGCCTGGACGTTGCCCCACTCGATCACCGTGAGTGACCAGCTGCCTTGCGCCAGGAGCCAGCAGCACCAAAGCATCAAGCCATATGAAGCGAGAAAGCAGACGAAGCGCGCCTTGCGAGGCAAGCGGACCACCAACGACTCGACGCCGAGATGCGCGCCCTTGGCCAAGGCCACCACGGACCCCAGGAAGATGACCCAGACGAGGATCACACGGGAGACTTCAACAGCAAACGGAATGCCTGAGCTGAAGCCGTACCGAAGCACGACATTGGTAAAGATCAGGAGGCTGATGGCGGCCATGCCGACAACGACGAAGACGTCGAAAGCCTTTAATAGCCATTGCAGCGGTGAGGACATGACAGCTCCCAGAAGGTTGTGCGCGCATGCGACGGCCTTGGCCGCACCCTGACGAGATCAGGAAACCGTCAGCGGGGATTTCAACATGCCGGTCGGGCGTAGACACCTGATCGCCCGATGAAGACAGGCCCTGCCGATGCAGTCGAACAGCGCGCAAGGGTAGAAACAATGATCCCTCGAACCGATCTGGTAGAGGTCTCATGCAACGCTTGCGGTGTCAGACGCCTTCCACCACAGCCAGATGTGCCTTGGCATGCTTCTCGCGGGCCTTGATCGCCGTCTGATATTCGGGAGAGTTGTAGCAGGCGAGCGCCGTTTCGTAGTCCTTGAACTCGATGACTGCCAGGCGGTTCGCCGGCAAGCCCTCCATAACCTGGCTCTTTCCCGCGCGAACCACAAAGGTCGCGCCGTATTTGTCGAAGGCTGCCTTGTTCAAGGCAATGTAGTCCTTGTAACCCTCCTGGTCTGCAATATCGACCATTGCAACCCAGTATCCTTTTTTGGTCATTTGCTTCCTCTCCCCATAGAATTCCCGCGGCCTCTCGTGGAAGGTGCCGACGGCCGGATACGTTCGCATTCGGCACAGGTCCTTTCCGTTGATCCTCCTCGATCACACGGCCAACACCGAAACAAGAACGTTGACTACAATATGGACAACTTGCCCATGAACGTGTATGCCCACCCTGTTCCGTTGTCAAGCTTGCAAGGAGATGCGCTATGAGCCCGAGTGACCTCCAGGACGAAGCTGATGCAAAAGCCCCTACTCACGTGCAGGGAGCGGCCTCGTTCTCGAAGTTCATAGCGGTGCTGCAGATTATAGCGGATGCCCCCGGAGCGCAGGACATTGCCCAGCTGACAAAGCGTGCCCCATTTCCGCGAGGGACGGTCTATCGCCTCGTTTCGGCCCTCATCGCGGAGGGACTCGTCGCACAGTCGGGAGAGGACGGAACGTTTCGCCTCGGGCCTCGCCTCCTCCAGCTTGCCGCCAAGACCTGGGAAGACTTCGACTTACGAACGATCGCACGACATTTTCTGGTATCGCTCCGCGACCAGACGGACGAGGCCGTGCACCTTGCGGTGCCCAGCAACAACCGGATGGTCTACATCGACAAGTTGGTAGGCTCCAGCTCGGTTCAGATGAAGACCAGCATCGGCGGCCAGGTAGAACTTCACTCGACATCCGTGGGTAAGGCGTGGCTGTCTGGTCTGCCGGACCAGAGGCTGTTGGAGGTCATCAAGAGCCTGGATCTGAGACGCCATACCCCCAAGACGTTCACGACACCCGAAGCGCTGTTCGATGAATTGAAGCGGACGCGCGAGCAAGGGTTCGCGTTCGATGACGAAGAGAACGAGCCGGATATCCGCTGTATCGGCAGCCCGATCTTCAATCGTTCGGGGGAGCCGATCGGAGCGGTCAGCGTCAGTATGCCGGTGTACCGGCACGACGAGCGCCGCCACGAGCTTTGCGGAAGGCTGGTGCGTCAAACGGCGAAACTGATCAGCACAGAATTGTCCAGGATAGTCTAGCGACACGCGCCGACGCTTGTCGACAGCGGCTACTGATCATATCGATTTGGGAGGCAGAGATGGGATTGCACCACTACGCCGGGAGGTTATTTGCCGCTGGAATTTTTGCTGTTATTTCCGCAGGGTACGCGGAAGAAGATCATCGAGAGCTTGGTTCGCATGTACACGGACGCGCCACATTGGCGATCGCCGTCGAGGCCAACAGTGTTCAGATCGAGTTCGCAGCCCCCGGCATGGATATTGTCGGCTTTGAGCACGAAGCCGAAACCGCCAGGCAGAAGAGAGCTGTCGAGACCGCGCTCGCCGACCTGCGGGAGCCGCTGAAGCTCTTCGTGTTCCCCGAGACTGCAGGTTGCACGGTGACCTCAGCGGAGGTGAACGTCATCGCCGAAGACGACGAGCATCATGACGCCGAGGCTGAGACTGACGACACCGCGGAGACCGAAGAGCTCGATGACCGTCACGCCGAGTTCCGCGCAACTTATGCTCTCGCCTGCGCGGATGCTGCACAGCTGACGTCGATCTATTTTCCATTCTTCGATCGTTTCGCCGAAGCCCATGCACTCGCCGTGACGATCATCGATGCCGATGGGCAGTCCTCCTCAGATGTGACCAGCGATTACCGTCATCTGGAACGATGAGATGATCGGGGAGGCAGCGACAGACGCCGTGCGCTTGCGTGGCGTCGAGTACAAATGGACAGCGCGAGACGAATTTAGCTTCTCGATAGACCAGTTTGAGGTTGCCCGTGGGGAGCGTCTCCTGCTGCTTGGCGCATCCGGCAGCGGAAAATCAACGCTGCTCGGCCTGCTCACGGGCCTCGTCTCGCCGCATTCCGGCTCCCTCGAGGTCCTGGGGACGCGTCTCGACAGATTGAGCGGCGGCGCACGCGATCAATTCCGCGCCGAGCACTTCGGCATCATCTTCCAGATGTTCAATCTTCTTCCCTACGGCGCCGTCATCGACAATGTGATGCTGCCGCTCAGTTTCGCACCGGAACGTCGTGCCCGCGCTACGGCCGCGGGCGGCACGCAGAGCGAAGCCTGGCGCCTCTTGTCGGCCTTGGGGCTTCCGGCGGATATCGGGCAGAAAAAGGCGGCCGCTTTGAGCGTAGGTCAGCAACAACGCGTCGCGACGGCGCGGGCGCTCATCGGTTCCCCCGAGATTGTTGTCGCCGACGAGCCGACATCTGCTCTCGACGAGGATCGGCAGCAGGATTTCCTCGAGCTTCTGTTCGGCCAGATCGAAGCCACGCAGGCGACCCTGATCATGGTAAGTCACGACCGACGCTTGGCGCAGCATTTCACGCGTGTAATCCAGCTCGACGACATCCTGACAACGTCGAAAAGCGGGGCACGGGCATGATCGTCGCGCGCCTTGCCCTGCAGTCGCTGCGCAACCGCTGGATCACGGTGTTGCTGACGATCCTTGCGATCTCCGTCAGCGTCATGCTCCTGCTCGGTGTCGAGAAAGTGCGCAGCGGCGCGCGAGACAGCTTTGCCGGCACGGTGTCTGGGGCGGATCTGGTCATTGGCGCCCGGTCGGGTGCCATGCAACTTCTTCTCTACTCGGTGTTCCGCATTGGCAACGCCACCAACAATGTCACCTGGCGCAGCTACGAAGACATCGTTTCGCGCCCGGAAGTAGCCTGGGCAATTCCCCTCTCCCTTGGCGACAGTCACCGCGGCTTTCCTGTCATTGGGACGACACCGGATTACTTCGAGCACTTCCGGTATCGCGGCGGCCAGGCCTTGGCGTTTGCCGCGGGAGGACCCTTTGATGACCTCTTCGATGTCGTCCTCGGCTCCGACGTTGCGAGCCAGCTTGGCTATGCCATAGGAGACAAGCTCATCGTCGCGCACGGCGTGGGCTCCCTCGGCCCCCAGCATGACGATCTTCCATTTCGCGTCTCCGGCATTCTGGCGCGTACCGGCACGCCGGTAGACAAATCTCTCCATCTCAGTCTCAAGGCTATCGAGGCCATTCATGTCGACTGGCGATCTGGTTCGCGGATCCCGGGACAAGTGACGCCGGCCGATCGTCTGCGACAGATGTCCCTTCCGCCGAGGGCGATAACCGCGGCCATCATCGGCTTGAAGTCGCGCCTGCAGGTCATCGGATTTCAGCGCCGGGTGAACGAATACAGGGCCGAGCCTTTGTCAGGCGTCCTGCCCGGCGTGGCCTTGCAGGAGATGTGGGGGTTGGTCGGCACAGCCGAGACCGCATTGCTGGGTGTCTCCGCCATGGTCGTGGTGACGTCGATGCTCGGTTTGTCGGCGATGATACTGTCGACGCTCAATGAGCGACGTCGCGAGATCGCGATATTGCGCTCGCTGGGCGCGCGACCCGGCACGGTCGCGGGCCTTCTTGTCGGGGAAGCGACGCTGCTGACCGTGGCGGGAATTGTGATCGGCACTGCCGCGCTGTATGCCGCCCTGGTCGTGGCTCGCCCTCTGATTGACAGAAGATTCGGCATCGACATCGGCGTTCAACCCCCATCCTCGACCGATGCACTGCTACTATTGGCAATTCTGATCGGCGGAATGGCAGCGGGATTCCTGCCGGCCTGGCGCGCCTACAGAATGTCCCTCGCAAACGGCATGATGGTGCGAACATGAGGCCTCCCGGATTCTTCTTCGCCAATCTGAGATCGGCGTTCCACTGCATCACTCTCGTTCTGGTTGTTTTGGGCGCTGGCTGCGACGCCGCATTCAGCGAGCGCGCCATCCAGCTGAAATGGGAGATGCTGATCCCGCCGACAGAACCACTGACAAATTTCGTCGAAGACCTTCCTTTGGAGCAGCAGAAAGCGCTGAGAGATTTCAATTACTTGCAAGGTTACCTGTCGTTCGGAGGTGCCGAGCAGCTGGCCGATCAGATCGACGAAGCCAAAAAGAAGGTCGACGCCAACAGGGAGAAATTTGCAAAGCAAGGCGTCGACATTGACGCGCTCTACCAACGATACCTGGACTGGGTTGCAGAGATCGAGAAGCGTGGAACCCTCACCGAGAAAAAGTTCGAAGGCGAGCAGGTCGCCATCGCCGGCTACCTGCTGCCCCTGGATTTTGATCCGGATGGCGCGACCGAGTTCCTGCTCGTTCCCTATTTCGGTGCTTGCATACACGAACCGCCGCCGCCGCCGAACCAGGTGATCTATGTAAAATCATCCGCTCCATTCGCGCCTACGAGTCTGTTTCAGGGCGTGCTGATAACGGGCACGATGCGAGTGCAGTCTGAAAAGAAGGACCTGTCCTTCGTGGACGGTTCCAGCGAAATTGCTTTGGGTTACGTCCTGGAAAACGGAACCATCGAGCCTTATCCAAACGAGTAAGGTCGGCCGAAAGGCCTGCGCCATCGAAAGCGGCAGCGCCGGCTGCCGGCGCATGCTTCGCGCCATTACTTGGTCACCCACCAGCGTATCCGCGGCGTGATCTGCCAGCAGATCGCGCCCGACTAGAGCCAGATCCCCGCCTTGTCGAACTTGTTCCCGCGCGGCCGTGTCGAGGAGGAAGTCCGGTGGCGGGGCTCTGCTTCGGATGAGATGTCGTCAAGCAATTCGACGCGAAAGGCGGTGACGCGCAGGACCTTCGCGGACTATCTCGCCGGTCATTCGTCCCGCACGATCGCCATGACTAAAGTATCCGAGGTGCGGCGTCGGCGTCGGTATCCTGAACAATGAGCTCTATATCGGCAAACTGGTCGGGAACCGGCTGCGTTGCCTTAAGGATCCAGACACGGGCAAGCGCATCTCGCGTCTCAACAGGGACCTGTTGCGATCGAGCTCGTGCCTCAAAGGCAACTTCTCAGTAACCGCTGTTCTCAGGCCACGGCCTTGAGTGGCGCGGGGGCATAGGCCCAGGGCAGCAGGTCGTCGAGCTGGCTTTGCGGATGGCCTGCAACGATGAGGGTGATGACGTCGGCGAGGTAGGCGTACGGGTCGACACTGTTGAGTTTCGCGGTTTCTACGAGCGAGGCGATGGTCGCCCAGTGCTCGCCACCGCCGTCGGAACCGGCGAAGAGCGCATTCTTCCGATTGAGGGCGATTGGCCTGATCGAGCGTTCGACGACGTTGGAGTCGATCTCGACGCGGCCGTCGTCGAGGAAGCGACCAAGTCCGGCCCAGCGCGAGAGCGGGTAGCGGATTGCTTCGGCGAGCTTGCTCTTCTGGCTGATCAGGGCGAGCTTCTCGCGCAGCCATGGCTGGAGGGTATCGATGACGGGGCGGCTTCTTTCCTGGCGGGCGGTGCGCCGCTCTTCGGGCGAGCGTCCCCGTATCTCGCTCTCGATCTTGTAGAGTTCGGCGATGCGCTGGAGCGCCTCCGTGGCGATCGGCGCAGGTCCGGACTGGGCCAGTTCGTAGAAGCGTCGACGGACATGCGCCCAGCAGAACGCCAGGCTCACGGCATTGCGCTCGGCCAACGCCCGGTATCCGGCGTAGCCGTCGACTTGCAGGATTCCGACGAAGCCCTGAAGGTGCCGCAGTGGCTGTTCGGCCTTGCGGTCGGGCGCATAGAGATAGGCGACGCCAGGTGGAGCGATCCCGCCCCAGGGGCGATCGTCGCGGGCGTAAGCGAACAGCTGGCCCGTCTTGGTTCGGCCGCGCCCGGGATC
>NZ_FXBL01000004.1:4710000-4712500 GCF_900177325.1 Mesorhizobium australicum
TGGTGGGGCGTATATAGTCGCCATCAATCCATACTGTCAACAACGAAAATCGAAGAAATTTGGAAATCGACACTCTTGAGGCGAGGGCGGCTGAGTCGATCGAGATGTTTGCGACCGCCCTCGAAGCGCCGGCCGGTTTCCGGTGACGTTGCCCCTGCGCTCTAATCCGGGTTGAAGTTCGTTCTGGCCCGTCGAGAGGATCAGGACATGAAGCGCAGCCGCTTCTCTGAAGAGCAGATCATCGGAATTCTGAAGGAACATGAGGCCGGGGTTTCGGTCGCCGACCTGTGCCGCAAACACGGGGTCAGCGACGCCTCGATCTACAGCTGGAAGGCCCGCTTCGGCGGGATGGACGTCTCGGAGGCGCGCCGGCTGAAGGCGCTGGAGGACGAGAACGCGCGACTGAAGCGTCTGCTGGCCGACGCCATGCTGGACAATGCGGCGCTGAAGGACCTCGTGGGAAAAATGGTGACGGCCGAGAATGATCCCGGATCAAGTCCGGGACCAGCGACAGCGGCACCGAGCTCACCTCGGACGCTATCCTCGCCTGGGCCGATCAGAACCGCGTCGAGTGTCCCTACATCGCGCCGGGCAAAGCCCATGCAGAACGGCTTCATCGAAAGCTTCAACGGTCGGCTGCGAGACGAACTGCTCAACGAGACGCCATTCACCTCGCTGACCCAGGCGCGCGTAGCAACAGCCCTGTGGCGCGCCGACTACAACACCGTCCGGCCGCACTCCCAAATCGCTTGGCAGACGCCAGACGAGTTCGCCAGAACCCTCACCCCGCGACGGTCGCTTGCACTGCGCAACGATAGCGGCTCCGCGCAAGCACCCGCCGCTTCACCCACCCAGCAGGGCAAAACCACCACCGGAAACGAACTCAGAACTAGATAGAACTTTTTTGGGGGAGTCAGCTGACAGCCAAGCCTTCGGATCACCGTGGCGCACAACACCTCAAAGACAAAAAGCCCAGCGATTTCTCACCGGGCTTTCTATTTGAATTACCTAGCGATCGATGGTTGCGGGGGCAGGATTTGAACCTGCGGCCTTCAGGTTATGAGCCTGACGAGCTACCGGGCTGCTCCACCCCGCGTCACTTTCTTCATATAGGCACGATGCCTAGACGAAACCAGATGCCCTGAACGACAAAGGCCGCTTCCGCGGCCCGGTGCCGCCATAGTGGCGGGCATTCGTAAGGAGAAGATTTCACAACATGCGCTTTGCAGACCTGGCAGCGACCTACTCTCCCGCGTCTTAGGACGAAGTACCATCAGCGCTGGAGCGTTTCACGGCCGAGTTCGGAATGGGATCGGGTGCAGCCGCTCCGCCATAACCACCAGGTCAACGAAGAGCATGTTGTTTCGAGAAGCTGTCTTTTGTGCCAACCCATCAAAATGGGCATGAGTAATGAGAATGATCAAGCCAATCGAGCTATTAGTACCGGTAAGCTTCACACATTGCTGCGCTTCCACACCCGGCCTATCAACGTGGTCGTCTTCCACGGCTCTCAGGGAATGCTCGTTTTGAGGTGGGTTTCCCGCTTAGATGCCTTCAGCGGTTATCCCGTCCGTATATAGCTACCCTGCTATGCGGCTGGCGCCACAACAGGTCCACCAGAGATACGTCCATCCCGGTCCTCTCGTACTAGGGACAGATCCTCTCAACATTCCTACACCCACGGCAGATAGGGACCGAACTGTCTCACGACGTTCTGAACCCAACTCACGTACCGCTTTAAATGGCGAACAGCCATACCCTTGGGACCTGCTCCAGCCCCAGGATGCGATGAGTCGACATCGAGGTGCCAAACAACCCCGTCGATATGGACTCTTGGGGGTCATCAGCCTGTTATCCCCGGCGTACCTTTTATCCGTTGAGCGATGGCCCTTCCACACGGGACCACCGGATCACTATGACCGACTTTCGTCTCTGCTCGACTTGTCAGTCTCGCAGTCAGGCAGGCTTATGCCATTGCACTCAGCGAACGATTTCCGACCGTTCTGAGCCCACCATCGCGCGCCTCCGTTACTCTTTGGGAGGCGACCGCCCCAGTCAAACTACCCACCATACACTGTCCCGGGCCCGGATAACGGGTCGCGGTTAGACATCCATATAGATAAGGGTGGTATTTCAAGGATGACTCCACCAGAGCTGGCGCCCTGGCTTCAAAGTCTACCACCTATCCTACACATGCCGACACGAATGCCAGTGTAAAGCTATAGTAAAGGTGCACGGGGTCTTTCCGTCTAACCGCAGGAACCCCGCATCTTCACGGGGAATTCAATTTCACTGAGTCTCTGCTGGAGACAGCGGGGAAGTCGTTACGCCATTCGTGCAGGTCGGAACTTACCCGACAAGGAATTTCGCTACCTTAGGACCGTTATAGTTACGGCCGCCGTTTACTGGGGCTTCGATTCAAAGCTTGCACCTCTCCTCTTAACCTTCCAGCACCGGGCAGGCGTCAGACCCTATACGTCGTCTTGCGACTTCGCAGAGC